>NZ_JOJF01000017.1:0-250710 GCF_000720265.1 Nocardia sp. NRRL WC-3656
GACCACAAGACCTACCAGCCCGCCCCCGCAACCTGACCCCATCAGCAAACCCGGAAATCACCAGTAGGACTTGACAACCTCATTGAGATTCCTCCTGAGGAAAGAGTCGATGATGGAGTCGAGCAACGCCGGCTGGAGAGCCATCACGTGGCCAGCGGCCGTGAGGGGAGCCGGACCGGCTCGATGCTGTGCTCCACACCGGTCAGTGCATCGGTATTCGCGAGCGAGAGGCTTATCGAGAACCGCCGCATGGGGGCCGGAGTGAGGAAGAACGGGCGCGTCCGGAGGGGTGGAACTACGCCCGTTCTCGCCCCCTTTCGTCCCAGCAACGGTGTGAGAGCACCGTCACGACGAAGGGGTTGCATCGGGGAAGGGAATGGTGCGAGCCACCCGTGTGTCCCCTCGATCCCCCGATCCCATCGCGAATCCTAAACGCCGGCGTCCCCGTCGCGGCAGCGGGTGAGCGGACCGCATTGGAAATATTCGTGTCACAGGTCGCGGTGCTAGGCGAGGCGGGCTCCTGTGTCGTGGAGCAGAGTGCGCATCAGCCATCCAGCTTCGGCGCCGACGACGGTGTCGAGGACATCGCAGAACACGCGGCAGAACTCGGGGCCGTGCCCAGCGGGGCGGGGTCGCAGGTGGTGGGCCAGCTCGTGCAGCACCAGCAGTTCTCGCACGGCACGCTCGCGGAGCGGGACCGCGATCGTGGCAGTGGCGGGCTCGTAGTGTGCGTAGCGGCTGCCGCGCCGCGCACGCACCCGCACTGGTACCGCGGCGTGCGGGTACCGGACCCGAATAGAGGGCAACGCCAGAACGGCGTCGAGGTACGCGTTCACGGATTCGACTGTGCCCATGCGTCTTTCGATCGGCACGCTGATCTGGGAGCCGAACAGTTCGACGGTGCGCCCGGGAGTGCGGTCGGCGAGATCGAAAAGGACACGCAGCCGGTGCTCGGCGTCGTAGACCTTGCGGCGTTGCCCGTCGCGTGGCCGTGCGGTCACGACGGCAAACCTTTGCGCGGTCCGCCGATCTGGCCGAGGTCGTGCAGGCGGGCGCGTTGTCCGTCGCGGTCACCGGCGTCGGCAGCGGCTGGTGCGTGTCCCATAGCTCGCCGGTGACCAGTCCAGGTGCCTTTCGCGGTCGAGTGGGCGGTGTAGTAGTCGCGCAGCTCGATGTCTTTGTCCCGCAACGCCAACGCCGTGCCCGGTGCTGCCGGTGTGTCGGTGGCGAGGGCGTCGCCGCGTGCCTGGTTGCGGTCGGCGCGCAGGCGTTGTCCGACGCGGGCGGCGAAGGCGCGCTGGTAGGCCAGGCGCGCGGTGACACCGGCGACCGGGTGGCGTTGGTGGGCCGCGGAGTGCAGGTAGGCGCGTGAGCCACGCACCATCTGGGCGAGCAGATGGGTGTAGAGCAGTTGGGTGGTGTCGATGTCGGCGCCGAGACCGAAGGCGATCACCCAGGTCGAATTGTGGGCGGCGTCCACGCGGACGTCGTTGGCGTGGGCGATGGCCACGAACAACGCCACATAGGTGGCCAGCCCCTTGCTGCCCTTGGCGCCGATCTCGATGCGCCGCATGCCCGGCATCGGGCGGGCACGGCCGCGGTCGGCGGCAGCGGCGCGCGCCACGGCCAGGTCGATGGAATGCTGGGTCGCCAGCTGCTGGGCGCGGGACAGGAATGCCTCGGCCTCGTGCGGGTTGTCGGTGCCCTCGGCCTGGCGCATCAACGCACCGATACGTGTGAGCAACTTGTCCGAGTCCGTCATCGCTCACCGTCCCCGGTGAACAGGGTGCGTGTGGCGATGATCGCGGCCAGCAGATCCAGCGGCTGACCACCGCCGTCGCTGGCGGCGGCGTCGCGGACCTTTCGGAGCTTGCGCAGCCGCGAGGCGGGGCGCAATTCGACACCGAACCTGTCCATGCCGTGTTCGCCGCCGGATGCTCGGATCAGGGTGTAGTCCTCGATCGCGATCCACGCCTCGTACCACGCTTCGGCCGGGTGGCCTTCACGTCGGCCTTCGCCGGGATCGGGAGTCGGTGGCACCCAGAGGCGGCAGGTGCAGTCCGGGTCGCCGCACCGTCGGAGGCTGGGATGGCGGTTGTAGTGATCGGTCTGCCCGGCCAGCATGGGACATGTCCGTTTCGAGTAGAGGCCGCACTCGGGGTGCAGGGCAGGTTCTGGGCCGATGCCGCGCAGGTAGTCCTGCGGCCTGATGTAGACCACGACCCAGGGGCCGTCGAGGCGCTGACCGCACACTTGACACAGGCTGTGCAGCCAGATCTGTTGCAGCCGCGCCGGGTTCACCGCGCCCCACACCGGTTTGCCGGGGTCGCGGTGGGTCATCGTGATGTAGGGCACGACCATGCCCGCCGAGACCGGCGCGTCGGCCAGACGCTGCGGAACCGGGGCGGGGGTGGCGGCGCCGGGAGTGTCGGGCATCGGGTACCTCCATTCGGATCGAAAAGGGGAAACGGAGCAGGGAGCTGGAGCGGCGCTGCTGGCGGCGGTCCATGCGCCGGCGGGGCCGTAACGATCACTGCTCCTCAGCCGTCCCAGGGCCTGGAGGCGGATGTGCGCGCAGTGCGCGACCGGCGGTGCGTACGAGCCGTTCTCTCGTCTGGTAGTCGGCGATGGCGTTGTTGAGCAGTTTCAGTGGCTCACCGCCGATGACGGTGGCCATCGTGTGCGCGACCCCGAGTGCATGCCGCGTCGAGGCGATGTAGGGGTCGAGAGCGTCGAGCAGGACCTCGACGGTCTCGTCGCGGCTCAACGGTTGTGCGGTGGAATTGCGCACGGGTGCTACTCCTTTCGAGTCCGAGAGCACATCGCTCGGTGGCGGGACCGGTCAGTGGGATTGCAGGCCGAACAGGTCGGCGTAGCGGTCGGCGCCGTCGAATTGCGGGCATGCGCAGCGGGGGAAGGGGTGCGCGCAGTCGGCGCAGTATCCGCAGTATCCGCAGTGCGGGCCGAAAGGGTCGTCTTCGAATGCGCCGCAGTATTCGCAGAATCCGATGTAGTCGGTGTCGGCGCTGGCCCACTCATGTATCAGGTAGCTGTCGTTGGAGTACCAGGTGCCGCCGACCCAGTGCCCATGGTGTTCGTTGAAGATGTAGGCGGGGTGTTTGTAGGCGGGATCGGTGGTCAAGATGACGACCTTGTTGGAGGCGAGCCAGTGCTCAAACCGTTCCCGCCCCGCCCAGCTGTCCAGCGACCCGAACGGGTTGGTCGGCAGGAAATCTTCGGCCGCGATGCGCGTATCCGAGCGGGCGTCACCCGCGGAGGGGTGCACGTTGTCGGGTAGGACGCCGTTGTGGGCGAGCACGGTTCGCTGGTCGCCGCCGACGAGGAAGGGGTGGCAGTTGCTGATGTCGCGGTCGCCGTGGGTGGCGTAGCGAGAATGGAACAACGCCGGGCCGCCGGGACGTGTGCTGCGCTGTTCGGCGAATTCGGCGATCACCTGTTCGGCGTTCATGCCGTGGCCGACGAGGACGGTGTCGCCGGTGTGGATGGCGTACCCGTGGCCGTGGGGGTTGGCCAGCGCGCCGCCGTGCAGGGCGTCGAGGTCGGGGTCCTGGCCGGGTTTGTAGAAGGTCAGGATGCACACGCGAGGGCCTCCAATTCGTCGGTCAGGCAGCGGTATTCGGGGCGGGCGGCCAGCCACGCGGTGAACGCCGCCCATTCCCATCCACGGCGGCGCGCGATATCGGCGGCCAAGAGGGTGCGCGTGTATTCGACGGAGGCGTCGGCGAAGGCGAGCGCGGCCTGCACCTCCCGCGTGCTCAGAGAGCTGGCGAACACCCGCAGTTCGAACGTGTCCTCGGGACAGACATTGATCGCTTGGTACCGGAACGCGCCTCCGGTCTCACCCTTGGCGTGGGCAGCGGCGCGAGCGCGGGCACCCGGATCGAACATCGCCCACTCCTCGGAGTCACGCCGCGCCAGCGTCTTGACGTGGAACTCGTTGCGGTAGACGAACTTCAGCCACCGGTAGGTGTGCGCGGGGGAGGAGAACCCGGCGCGGGAGACGTGGACGTGGATGCCGACGCTGGTGTCGGTGTAGGCTCCCAGCATCCGCAATCGGTTCAGCAGCGACCACGGAAACTGCTGGCACGCATACTCATACGACATCGGATGCGTCACGAGCTCGTATCCGCACGGCTGGATACTTCCGTCCTCCTTCAGGTATCCGAGGTCGCCGAGATGGTCGATGGCGAGTTCGGCGGCGTCGTCGAAAATGCCTCGGGGGGTTTTGATTTCGAGTTCCAGTCCGAGGTACAGCGGTCCGCTGCCGTGGAAGTCGGGTTCGGGTTTGTAGCTGTAGGAGTGGATGCCGTGGTGGTCGGGATGTTGGTTGGCGCAGGTGTCGCAGTAGTCTTCCCAGCAGCGGATGAGGATCTCGCAGCCGGCGCACCGGTGGTAGTCGGCGTCCTCGCAGCGCCCGCACACATCCGCCCCGGATTCGGTCTCGTTGAGTCCATCGGAGCGTGAGCCGCAGTCATCGCAGACCAGGTAGCTGTCGGCGCAGTCGTCACAGACATCGCCATGGCCGATGACACGGATCAGGTCGCTGTCGAAGCGGTCGCAATCGCGGCACCGACGCCAGCCGATCGAACAATCTGTGCACACTTCGGTGCCGCGCACGGTGGAGCGGCGCCCTCTGGTGGGGGTGGCGCAGTCGTCGCAGGTGTCGAGCCGGTCGGCGCACGCGCGGCACAGATGATCACCTTCGACGGTGGTGACGGTCGTGTGGTCGTCGATCGGGTGTGAACAGTCCTCACACCGCCGATCGGTGAGCGTGGATGCGGGCATACAGGATTCACGTCCTTCCAGAAAGTGGGGGACAGACGACGGCGCCCCGCTGCGGGCCGGGCTAGCGGCGCGAAGCGGGGCGCGAGAGGAAAGCGGTGCCAAGCAGCTCGGGTCGAGCGGGCCTGGCGGTCGGGTCAGGTCCAGCCGGGTGTGGGGGCCGCGGTGGGAGCAGGCCGGGTCTGGGTGGGCAGGCACGCGCAGTAGGAGAGGGCATGGTGGCAGCCGAAGCACCAGCCGCAGGCGCGGCAGTAGCGGCTGGTGCGTTCGAGATCGCGGTCCAGGCAGTACCCGCACACCGTCCGCCGCCGGGCCAGCCACCGTTGGTCGGGCGGCAGGTAGGAGCGATTGGAATACCAGATCCCGCCCACCCATTGGCCCGCGTGCTCACCGAACAGGTAGGCGGTGTGGGCGTAGGCCGGGTCGACGGTCAAGATCACCAACTTGCTCGACCCCAACCACCCCGACAGCCCCCGCGCCCCGGCCACGGTGTCGATCGGCCCGAACGGCTGGCCCGGCAGGTAGTCCTCGGCCGCGATCCGGGTATCAGAACGCCGGTCATACGCGCGCGGATGCACCCGTTTGGGCAGAGTGCCATTGTGCGCCAATATCGTTCGATGGTCACCACCGAGTGGGAAGGGGTGACAGTTGGACAGGTCGATCGCGCCGCAGGTGGCGTAGCGGGAGTGGAACAACGCCGGCCCGGCCGGGTGGCCGGCGCGGGTGCGGGCGAAGGTGGCAATGACGGTGCCGGCGTTCGTGCCGTGCCCGGTGATGATGCGCCCGCCGGTGACGATCGCGAAGCCGTGACCGTCGGGGTTCGCCTCGGCCCCGAACCGCAGCGCGCGGGTGTCGATCGCAGCGCCGGCGGGGTAGTAGGTCAGCAGGCACATTCGAGGTTCTCCATTTCCGCGGTCAGTGGCTGGTAGTCGGGGCGTGTGGTGACCCAGGTGGCGAAGCGGGCCCAGTCCCAGGCGCCGGCGCGGATGTCGGCGACCCGCAGGCCGCGGGTGTAGTCGATGGAGGCAGCGGTGAACGCGAGCGCGGCCATCGATACACATGCGCCGGGTTGTCGAACCCCGCTCGGCTGGCGTGTACATGCAGCCCCACCGACGCATCGGCTTCACATCCGAGTCGGTGCAGCTGTTCGAGCAGCGGCCAGGGAAACTCGTCGATCGCGTATCGATAGGCCATGGGATGGCTGACGAGCTCGAACCCGGACGGCCTGATGGAAGAATCCCGTTTTAAATATCCGAGGTCGCCGAGGTGGTCGGTCGCGAGTCCGGCGCAGGTGTCGAAGCGGTGTTCGGGGACGATGATCTCCAACTCGAGCCCGAGGTAGAGCGGTCCGGTGCCGTGGAAGCGGGGGTCGGGGCGGTAGGTGTAGTTCCACACCTTCCCCCGGTGGGCGCATGCGTCACACCGGTGTCCGGGTTGGACGAGGGTGCCGCATTCCGGGCACGCGCGGGATCGGCTGGCGCAGCGGGGGCAGGCGCGGTGTCCGCCGGAGATGTAACGGCTGTCGGCACTGAACCGCCCGCAGCTGAAACACGCGGCGAACAACGCGCCCGCGCACCGCGCGCACACCAGGTCATCGGTATCGGTACGCAAGTCCCATTCGCGATGCACAACTCCGTATCGGACGCCGCGCCGGCCGGCCGACAGGGGGAGTCGACCGGCGCGGGACAGGGACAGAGACAGGGACAGGGCAAGCAAGGAGCAACGGGAGCACCCGATAGGACCCTCGAGCTTCGCTCAGGCGGCCAGGCTTGGACGGGCGTATTCACACTCATCGGCCGGTTGGCCGTGGTGGCGACCCGGACACTCGATGGCCCGCAGGACGCGGTCGGCCACGGACAGGCGGGTGCGGGTCTCGGCTTCGAGATCGTCGATGCGGGATTTGGCGATTGCCTCGTAGTGCTCGTGTGAGTCGGTCACCGAGTCCACGTGAGGGAATCCGGCCTGGATCCACATGCGCACGTAGAGTCCGAATGCGGCCGTGTTGAGCGGTGCTTTCTGGCTGGCCTGCATGACCGCGAGCGCGACCTCGGCCGCGGTCCCTGGGACGGGGGACAGGCCGGCGGCGACGCGGTCGAGCAGTTCACGGCAGTGCGACCGGTACACGAATTCCTGGCGCATCCGCTCATGGGTCGGCATCAACAGCGCGAACGAGTGGTAGAGGGTGTTGCGGTGGCGCGGATGGCGTCGTTGCGCGCGGGCGATTTCGTCTTCGGCCCAGTCGATCTGCTCGAACACCGGCTCGAGATCGGACAGACACCGAGACACCACCGATGCGACATCAGCGACATCGTCGAGCTGACTTTCGGCCACGAAGGACTCCTTTCGGCAGCAATGGGCAGTAGAGAAAAGGGAAGCGAGACATGACCACGAGTTGACGGCTGATGTGGCTGCCTCTGACAGCGTTGTGCCGGATGCGGCGCCGCTGGATGGCGGGCGGTGGGCGTATCGTTGAACTGCGAGGCGCGGGTTGATCTCACCCAGAATTTCGGAGATCCGACATGAACGACCCCCGAACGAGCAGAAGCAAACGCGGACAAGACGCCGGGAAACTCGCTGGCCAGCTACGTCATTCGCGGGAAGTAATGGATCGCCGCCGCGCGCTCGAACGTCGCCGCGAACAGAATGTCAGCGACGCCGTGCGGCAGTATTGGTCAGCGTGGCAAGCGATTTCAACGATCGAACAACGCCGCGACCGCCGCATCACAGCGTTGCACGACAAGATCCGCCACCTCGAACAGACCGCGACAGCTGAAATCGCGGTACACCACACCAGGCAGGCTGCGGCCGTGGCGCGAATGAACGAGCACGGATGTAGCACCGACGAGATCGCCGAACTACTCGAAATCAGCCTCAGGGGCGCGCGTCAACTACTTGCCGCCGGGCAGGAAAAGCCGGAACCAGGCGTGCAGGCGGCACATCGTGAGAGCGAGTCACCGCTCAACGAGCCGCGGCGGTCTACGGGATCGGCAGAACAATCGCCGTAACCGACGTTCAGAGATAGACCGCCGAGGGGATCGCCGAACGGACGATCGCGCAAGCGAGCTCCGACCGGCCTACGGTGGCGGGGGTCTGCGACCCTGTATCGGGAGAGATCACGCGTCGTTGAGGTAACCCCCGGCGTTCCAGACGATCCCCTGGAAACCGCCTGGAGGGACCGGATGCCGCACTGGGATCCCGGCGGCGGGCGCGAAGGGCCAAAAGCACATGCCACATCGGTGGCAGTACACCCCAGCCCGCCACACCGCATACGCCGCAGGAGCCCCGCGCCGAATCCGGGCCGAGCGTCGCAACCGCCGGAACGCGAACCACAAAATCAGCAACGACGGAAGCGCGAGGAAAAGCGCAAAACCAAAAGCGCCGATCAAAATCGAAGCAGCCGAGACGTCGGGGTGTGGACGGCTTATTAGCACGCCCCCAGCGGCGAAATATCCGACCGCAGGCAAGCTCAGCACCAGTGCGAGGGTGGTGAGGCGACCAGCACCCCGGAATCCGGGCTCGGGCGCGAGTGATTGTGCGAGATAACTGGATTGCGTTCGCTCAACGAGCGAGGAGCCCATGACCGGCACCAGACCCGACGAACTCACACCGACACCGGAGTAGTAGTCGGTGCCATAAACCGTCGAGGTGCCCGAAGCGCGGATCGCAGGAACGCTCTGCACGCAATCGTCGTAACCGCAAGAGGGACAAGATATATCGACGCTCATGAGGTTCCGATTCCCTCCGACCGCCGCTGCGCCGGGAAGATCGCAGGTGCGCAACAACGTCTCTGCTCGTAGCCGGTGTCGAGATGGTTGCGTCCATCGAACACCTCCACTCCGAGCATGTCGATAGGTAAAACGCACAGTTGTGTCACCCATCGGGCATGTACCTCCTCGTCTGCGACAGAAATATGGCGCACATCACACAACCCTGATAGAGGGTGCCTACTCGTCATCTGCATGAGTCCGTGAAGTACGCGCGCCGAGCGTCGGCATTCTCGAATACGACGCCCCTACCGGGACCTGTCCGTGTGGTCGATCGGCCTGCTGACGCCGTCAGTAGCAGGGATGGGATGTTGACGGCGTCAGCAGGGAACAGGTATCGTTTGCGCCGGAAAATTGCGCGAATTCTCGTGAAATTCCTGTTGCTACCGGCGGAAACGTTGCATCGGCCGCCTTAGCTCGACTTTTGTGAGGCAGGGGTTAGGGGTTCGATTCCCCTAGGCTCCACTTCTTCTTCTCACGATCCGGGGGGATCCGATCCGTCTCTCTCGCCGGTTCCGTCTCGCCGATCCACCTCACTCAGCGCCGCCGGTACCGCTCGTCGGTGCCGGAAGCCGTGGCTGCCGGGGCGGTCGCGGCACAGTAGGGTGGACGACATGAAACTTCTTCTGACGATCGGTGCCATTGCCGCAGTTGTCTTCGCCGTCACCAAGGTTCGCAAGCGGAGCGAGGCGGATCTGTGGCACGAGGTGACCGCGCGCTGAGCCGCCACGCTCACCGGGGCCTTAGCTCAATTGGCAGAGCACTGCCTTTGCAAGGCAGGGGTTAGGGGTTCGATTCCCCTAGGCTCCACAAATCCCACAGCTCCACAAATTCACGGCCGGGCCAGCAGGTCGATGACCGCCTGCACTTCCTCCGGCGTCGGGGTCGGCAGATTGTCGCGGCCGTGGATCAACCCGATCCCCAGATATACCATCGCGCCCGCGCGCAGCCGCGCCTGTCCCGGCTCGAACCCCAGATCGAGCATCGCCGTCTGCACGGTCCGGAAGATGCGCTGATCCAGCGCCCGGACCGCCGCCGCCACGGTGTCGTCGGTGCGTGACCACTCCCGCACCGAGGCCTCCACCATCCAGTGCTTCGGATCCACCAGCATGGCCGCCATCTGTTCGATGCGGGACTCGACCGGAATCGAATCCAAGGCGGCGAGGGCCCGGACCGCCTCGCTCTGCATTTCGCCCCACCGGTCGGCCATCGCGGCCATCAATTGTTCGAGATCGTCGAAATGCCAGTAGAAACTGCCCTTGGTGACACCCAGTTCCTCGCACAGCCGGGGAATCCGGATCGCGGTCACACCCTCGCGCGCGAGGAGATCCAGCGCGCCGTTCACCCAGTCGTCGTACGACAGCCGCGTCGTCTGACGGCGGTTGCGATGTTGTGCCTCCGCTTTTCTGGAGACCGCCTTCTTGGACGTGACCGGGGCCTTCTTCGGTGCCGTCATCCATTCACCGCCGAGTCGCCCAGGTCCATAACCCGATCGTAGGGGAGCCGGCCCGCTGTGGATTCGACATGCGCACGGCCCACCTTCTCACCGTTCAAACGAGTACCGTCCACTGTACTCAATGGTATGGTCGCTGCGACGGGTGACGATCGATGTCACCTCGGAAGGTGCGAGGGATGTATCGACCGATCGGCCGCCGTGCGATGCTGCGCGGTATCGGCGCAGGTCTGACGGCCGCGGTGGCCGGGCGCGCGGCGACAGCCACGGCCGATCCCGCGCCGGGCGGATTCGAGAGCCCGCTGTTGTTCCACTCGCCCCCGATGCGGCCGTTCGTGGACGAACTCCCGCGGCCGCCCGTCGTCATCGGCAGTCACCTGGACCTCGTCGCGACCACCACCAGCCATCGTTTTCACCGCGATATGCCCGCGGTGCCCGCCTTCGGATACAACGATCAGACCTATCTGGGCCCGACCGTCGAACACGAGGCCGGCCGACCGCTGACCGTCCGGTTCCACAACCGGCTCGGCGCTCATCCGTTCGCGGCCGATATCGACACCACCCTGCACGGGGTGCCGGAGAGCTACCGGACCACGGTTCCCGCCTCGCTGCATCTGCACGGCGGAGTGACTCCGCCCGCCAGTGACGGGCACCCGGAACAACTGGTCATGCCGGGACAGCACCTCGATCACGACTTCCCGCTGCGGCAGTCGGCCGGTCACCTCTGGTACCACGACCACGCGATGGGGATCACGCGGGCGAATGTCTACGCCGGATTGACGGGCATGATGCTGCTGCGCGACGAATTCGACACGGGAGCTCCGGACAATCCGCTCGGACTGCCGGCGGGGGAGTTCGAAATACCCCTGGTGCTGCAGGAGAAGTTGTTCGCCCCCGACGGCCGCCAGAGTCTGCGCTCGACCGCGGTGGTGTCACCGGGTTCGTGGGAAGGCGGTGCCGTCGGCGACGTCGGAGTGGTGAACGGGGTGGTGTGGCCACAGCTGCCGGTCGCGCGCGGGCTGTATCGGTTCCGTGCGATCAATGCCGCCTCGTTCAGTACGTGGAATCTGTTCTTCGGCAATCGGATGCGGTTCTGGGTGATCGGAAACGACCACGGACTGCTGGATGCGCCGGTGCCGGTGCGCAATCTGCGACTCGCTCCGGCCGAACGGGTGGATCTCCTGGTGGATTTCGCCGATCTCGCGCCGGGGGAGACGGTCGAACTGTGCAACGACGAACCACCGGTGTTCCAGGCGTCGATCCTGGGCGAGGTCGCGATGCCGGTGTTCTGCCGCTTTCGCGCCGAGGATCGCACGGGGTTGCGCGGGCCGGTCCCGCAGACGCTGCGCGGTGGATCGCGACAGCCCGCGCTGCTGCCGCCGGTGCCGGTGCCGACTCTGTCGCGGACCCTCACGGTCAGCCAGCCGTACGAACTGCGGATGCCGCCCGCGATCATGTCGTTGAACAACCTGCGCTATTCGGATACGGATATCGAAATGCCGCGGCAGGGCACGACCGAGGTGTGGAACATCGTCAACATCACGCCCGATCCCCATCCCATCCACATCCACCTGGTGGATTTCCGCATCCTGAGCCGTACGCCGCTGCGCACTGTGGATTACCAACTCGCTCATCCCCAACCGGCGATCGGCACCCGGTGGGCTCCCGATCCGGAGGGCTTCCTGGCCGGGCCGCCGCAGCCGCCGGCGCCGTGGGAGAGCGGCCGCAAGGATGTGGTGCGAGTCGACGGCGGCACCGTCACCCGGATCGTGGTGCGCTTTCCGACCGCCGACGAACTCGGATTCGATCCGGACGCGCCCTTTACCGGACTCACCGCGCCCATGCCGGGTGCGGCGCATTCGGCGGAGCATGCCGCGCATCGGGATTCGGATCTGCGCGGCTTCGTCTGGCACTGCCATCTGCTCGATCACGAGGACCACGACATGATGCTGCGATTCCGAACGGTGCGGTGAAATGACGACACAGATACGAACCCTGAAATGCCCCAGCGCTTTCCGGTATTGGGAGGCGAAGCAGCAGCCCGCCGTCCAGCGCTTGGAAGCGATCGTGCGGAAAGTGACCGGGGCCGAACTCTTTCCCACCGACGAGCAGGCCCGGGCTCTCACCGAGGATCTGTTCGCCGGTGATCCGGTCGCCGAACGATTCGTCGCCGAGGTGATGCACGGGCCTGGTGGTTCGGCAGAGGGCCGCGCACTGCTGGACCGGGCCTTGGCCGAGGGAATCGATGCCGTTCCCGAGGCGCCGGATTCGATGCGCGAACTGTTCGCCGAATTCGACACCGTGCCCGAGTGGGTGCGTCCCGAATTGGTCGAACAGGGTGCGGCCATCTGGCGGCGCTGGGGCACCATGCTGTTCAGCTTCGCGGGTGCGGAAACACTGGAGATGTACACCGAATCGGCGGTCGCGACTCCGCTGTCGCTGGCGGGCGGATATGCCGGAAACAGTGCGCTGCGCAGGTATTTGGAGACCTGCCGATTCTGGATGGACGTCTCGCAGCCGAATGCGCTGCTCACCCCGGGGTCGACCGGGCGCGCCACCGCGCTGAAGGTCCGCGTGATGCATGTGTCGGTGCGGGCGCGGGTGGCCGGCCATCCCGAATGGGATATCGACAAGTGGGGGCTGCCGATCAGCCAGACCTATCAGTTGCTGACCCTGATCGCGGGCAGTGTGACACCCGGCCTCGGGCTGTGGGCGCTGGGATATCAGACAACGCCGTCGGAAATCCGTGCGCTGCTGCACTTTCAGAAGTACATGGGATATCTGCTGGGCGTGCGGTTGCAGTGGCATCCGGAAACCGTGGTCGACTCGCTGCGGGTGCTGGCGATGACCATCGCCTCGCGTTCCTACGACGCCGGTGCGCACGGAGCGGAATTGATCGAGTCCTATCCCGCCGCGTTCGCTCCCCGCCCCGAACACCGCGGCGTGAGCCGGCTGCGCGCCGCCTACAACTACCGCATCAACTCCGTGTATTCGGCGATGTACATGGCGCCCGGCACGCGGCGCAAATACCGTATGCCCCCGGCCTTTCCCTGGTTGCTGATTCCGGTGCTGCGGTTTCCGCTTATCACCGCGATGGAATTCGTGCGCCGGATACCGCCGGTCGGGCGGGTGCACGAGAAGGTGATGGTGCGGCACCGGGAGAACTGGTACCGGGCCCAAATGCAGGGCAGAGAAGCGGAATTCGATGCGAGCGGAGCGTTGCGGCGATGAACGACACAGCCATTGTGGAGGCGTGGAACGGTCCCGGCCGCCGGGACGGTGAACTCACCACGGTCGAACCGCGCCACAACGCACTGCATCCCGCGGCGAGTTCGCTCGCCTTCGAGCACTGGTATTTCGACGCACATCTCGACAGCGGGCATACCGTCGTCGGATTCCTCACCAAACGCCGCCCGGAGGATTTCCCGCACGCGCGTCCCTGGGTCGAGCTGATGGTCTACGAACCGGACGGCACCCGTCGGCAGGTCTCGCGGAAATATCCCCGCAATCAGGCGTCGTTCGACACGCAGTCGTGTGATGTGCGGATCGGAGACAACCGGGCCTACACCGAATTCCGGCCCGACGGATTGCCGACGCATCACCTCAGACTGGCCGAGGACGGTTTGGTTTTCGATCTGCGCTTCGACAACGAACTGCCGAGCTGGATGCCCGGTAAGGGGGAGACGCATTTCGGCGGCGGTGATTCCTTCGGCTGGGTTGTCGGCGCGCCGCGCGCACGGGTGAGCGGCACCGTGACCATCGGCGGCGTCGAGCGGTCCGTCACCGGTCGCGGGTACGCCGATCACAACTGGGGTGTCGGCGATATGCGCAAGATCATCGAGCGCTGGCACTGGGGGCGGCTGTATGTCGAGGACTATTCGCTGCTGTTCGCCGACGTGCTGACCCAGCAGCGACGCGGCGCGCACGAGATCGCGCCGCTCATGCTGGCCCACCACGACCGCATCGTTCTCTCGACCGGCGAAACGACGCTGCGCGAGGGACCAGCGCGTTTCGACGCGACCGCCGGGCGCGGCTATCCGGAGTGGATCGAACTGCGCGTACCCGATCGGGTCGAATTGCGGCTGACCGTGGATCGGGTGATTCACGCCCACGATCTCCTCGACGATATTCCGCTGGTGGGCACCCGGCTGCTGAAACCGCTGGCGCACAAGTTGATCGGACATCCGGGCTATTTCCGATTCGAATCCACCTTCGAACTGACCGTGCTCGGCGGTGCGGAACCGGTCCGCCGCACCGGCACCACCTTGCACGAATTGGTGGCGCTCACCTGAGACTTGCGCGGTTCGCGCATCCGCGGTGCAAGGGCGCTGCAAGCGGTCGGCGGCAGGGTCGATGTCATGAGCGAGACATTCGATGTGGTGGTCGCCGGCGCGGGCCCGGTCGGACTGATGCTGGCCTGTGAATTGCGGCTGGCCGGGGTGGAGGTGCTGGTCGTGGAGCGGTTGACGGAGATCGATCGGACCATCAAGGCCGGCGCGATCAATGTGCCGACGGCTCAGGCCTTCGATCGGCGCGGACTGTTGCCCGAGTTGCTGGCGCATCAGCACGCGGCGATCGAGCGGATGAAGGCGTTCCACGTCCGGAGGGTGGCCGCGAACCGGCCGCCGATCGCGGGACATTTCGCCGGAATCATGTTGTCGTTCGACCTGATCGACGCCGAAGACCCGGCGTTCGCCGGGGTGGGGCCCGCGGGCCGGGCCGTCCTGGTGAGCCAGCAGGGCATCGAGGAGATTCTCGGTGTGCGCGCCGCGGAACTCGGCGTGGTGGTACGCCGGGGCGTGGAAGTGACCGATCTGACCGACCACGGCGACGGCGTGACCGTGCGCTGCCGGGCCGCCCAGGGCGGTAGTGCCGGGAGCTGTGGCGGCGAGGAGATACGTGCCTCGTGGTTGGTGGGTTGCGACGGTGGACGCAGTACCGTCCGCAAACTCGCCGGCTTCGACTTCCCGGGCATCGGGCCGGAGATCACCGGACGGCAGGCGGTGGTCGAGATGTCGGAAACCGAAGGGCTGCAATCCGGTTGGCACGACACCGAGCACGGCATATACGTCTACGGGCCGACTCCCGGCCGCTTCCTGACCGTGGAACTCGACGGACCGCCGATCGATCGCGACGCGCCGATCACGGCCGCCGAACTGGAGGCGAGCCTGCGCCGCGTTTCCGGGGTGCCCGTGCGGGTCTCGGCGGTGCATTCGGCCACCCGGTTCACCGACAACACCCGTCAGGTGCCGGACTACCGCAAGGGCCGTGTGTTGCTCGCCGGTGATGCGGCGCATGTGCATTCACCGTTCGGCGGACAGGGCCTGAATCTCGGAATCGGCGATGAGCGGTATCCGATCGGCGCCTGGGTGCTGGAATGGACCCGGGCGCAGGTCGCGCTCATGCGACTGGACCGGCGCAGCACGGCGCGACCACCGTGTTCAAGCGGATCTCCGGTGTGCTGCACCGCTATCACCTGGGCGGCGACCACGAGCTGATCGGCACCATCGCTCCCGATCGGGATCTGTCCGACGGGACCCGCGTGGCCGAGCACTTCACCAACGGTCAGGGTGTGCTGTTCGATTTCGCCGACTCCGCGCAGCTGCGCGCCGCGGCGGCGCCGTGGCAGGACCGGATCCGGATCGTCACGGCGAAGCCGTTGGACGCCTCGGACGGGTCCGGCTCCCGCGATGCGGCCGGCGTGCTCGTCCGTCCGGACGGCTACGTCGCCTGGGCCGCCACCGACGGCACCGAAGGTTTGGCGACCGCGCTGACTCGCTGGTTCGGCCGGTGAGCGCGATTTCTCATCGGCTCGTTCGGACGTGTTATATGTAACTGCGCGTAGCGGGCAGATGTGCTGCTTGCCTACGATCGCAACGCTATCGTTCGTCGAGGCGCCGGTGGTCCGGCGCGTGCTGCGGGACTCGCGGCCGGGAGTGGAAGGAACAGTCCGTGGTCGCGATCGTTGCGGACCTGCCGCGCGCGGCGCGCAATATCTGGGCGGTGTCGTTCGGCGACGGAATCGAGCCCTACCGGCCGGCGCCGTCCACGCCGATCAGCGAACAGCCGCACAATCGACTGCTGCGGTACGACCGCGACGAACCCGGCACCGGGAATCCGGTGCTGCTGGTGCCGCCGCTCGCGGTCACGCCGGCTTGCTTCGACCTGCGCGACGGCCAGAGTCTCGTGCGCTATCTGCTCGGCATCGGCAAGCAGCCGTACGTGGTCGACTACGGCGATTTCGATTACGGCGACCGGGATCTCGGCCTCGAGCACTGGACCCACGGCATCGTGCCGGAGGCGGTGCGCCGGTCGCCGCCGAACACGGGCGACCCGTGGACGTGATCGGCTGGTCGCTGGGCGGCGCGCTCGCGATGATCGCCGCGGCGGCACACGCGGATCTGCCGATCGCATCGGTCACCGGCCTGGCCACGCCCTTCGACCAGCGCCACACGCCGTTTCTGGTACCGGTCCGGATGGCGGGGAGACTGACCGGTGGACGCGGCGTCGCCCTGGCGACCCGGTTGCTCGGCGGGGCGCCGCGCGAGCTGGTCCGGCTCGGGTTCCGGTTACAGGCCTTCGATCGGGAGCTGACCCGTCCGTTGTTCATCGCGCGGCATGCCGCGGATACCGAAGCGCTGGCCCGGATGGAAGCGGTCGACCGCTTCATGGCGACGATGCCCGGTTATCCCGGCCGTTCGCTGTGGCAGATCTATCGCAGTCTGGTGTTGCGAAACGAGCTGGCGGACGGCGTGATTCGACTGCGCTCGGATCTCGTCGTGGATCTGTCGAAACTGACCTGCCGGGTCCTGCTGATCGGCAGCCGCACCGATATGCTCGTGCCCGCCCGTTCCACCCGCCGCGGAGTCGAGCTGCTCACCGGTGCCGCCGACGTGCGATTCGCGGAGGTGACCGGCGGACATCTGGGCCTGATGGTGGGTCCCGACGCGGCCGGCTCGACCTGGCCCGCGATCGGCGAATTCCTCGGCGAATCCGGAGATTCCGATCAGATCAAACCGAGCTCGCGCGCCCGCGCGATGGCCTCGGCCCGGGAACCGCTGCCCAGTTTGTGATAGATTCCGCGCAGGTGTGTTTTGACGGTGTTGATCGAAACGCCCATGCCCTCGGCGATATTGAGCGTCGTCATCCCGGACGGCAGCTGGCGCAACACCGACATCTCGGTTTCGGTCAATCCTGGAATGTGCGCCGCGCCGCGGGCCGACGGGTGAGACCGGATCAGATCGACCAGCCGGTCGTGGTGACCGAAGCGGCCGACCGAACCGTCCAGTAACGCAACGGTTCCCGGCACCTCCAGGAACGGGCGCACGATCCGGTCGTCGGCGGCGTGAGTCAGCGCCTGCGCCACCGCCTCGTAGGCCTTGACCGGGCGGTCCAGATGGGCGGACGCGGAGGCGTACAGGAGCCAGGCCGTGACGGCGGTGAGCGGGGGCAGTCCGTCGGTCCGGCGCAGCAGTGGCTGGAGCAGTTCGAGTGTCGTCGACGAGGTCTGCGCATACTCCGACAGGCATGCCTGGGCCAGCACGACCTCGGGCATATGGCCCAGTACCGCGACCGCTCGCTCGACCAGAGTCTGTGCGCCGACGCGGGATTGGATCCGCAGCAGGGCGAGGACCGTATGCAGGACCAGATTGCCCGAGGAGCGCGCCGGTGTCGGTTCGGCGAACATGTCGAGCAGTTGAATCCGCAGCGTATCGGCAGCCAGGAAACGATCTGTGGCGGAATCGAATTCGATCAGCCGCAGAATCGCCTGCGCCTGACGGTCGGCGGCCGGCGCGGGAGAGAGGCCGCTCGTCGTGGCGGGCGGTAGCTGGCCGTGCACATCGATCGGATCGCCCTGCAGATAGCGGGTGTACGCGATCATCGCCTGTGCATGCGTCATCGCGGAATGTGTTCGCAGTCCGTATTTCTCGGCGAGCGCCACGGCATGTTCGGCCCGCTTGCACATCACTGTGAGATGGCCGCCGATACCGCCGCACAACGCCAGTCGCGTCGCCGCCGGCACGACGAAGCGACCCAGTCCGGCATGTTCGGCCAGCGCGAGCGCCTGCCACAGCCCCGATTCCGCGCGCGCGACATCGCCGCGGTGCAGGTGCGCGTTGGCCAGCTGCAGGATGATGTAGCAGTCCAGTTCGGCATGCCCGGTCGGAGTGGGCGTCGCCGGATCGGGAGCGGCGGGTTCGGCGCCCGTCAGCACCGCGACATCGGCGGCCACGGCGCAGCGCAGCGCGGTCAGCCAGGACGCGGGCACCAGTGCGGACGCCGAACAGGGTTCTGCTTCGAGGCGATCCAGGTAGGCCGTGCAGGCCGCCACGTCTCCGCGGCCCACGGCCTCGGCGATGCGCAGCAGTTGGACGAATTGATCGTCGGCGAGTTCGCCGACGTCGTCCAATCGGGCGAAGAAGGACGGCCCGTCCCCGCCGAACACCAACCTCGGGCCGTGTTCGCGGATGAACCGCGACAGCTGTGGATGTCCCGGCACGGCGAGGACGTGATGCAGTGCGGCGGAAGGCATCCGGGCATCGATGAACCACTTCGAACAGCTGCGGTGAATGCGCTGCAGCCGGTCCGGAAGCGAGCGTGCGGCTTCGGCGAGCAGATAGGCGCGCAGCATGGGGTGGTAGCTGTGCCACAGTTCGCCGTGGCGGGCGACGCAGGTGACCGGCAGATTGTTGCGCAGCAGATATTCCAGCGTGGCCGGGGCGGATTCGCCGACCAGCTCCGTGGCCAGCGCGACACTGAACTCCTCGGGCACCGCGGTGGCGAGCAGGAAGTGCAGCGCATCGTCCGGCAACGCCCCCAGCAGCTCGCCGACGAGGAAGTCGCTGATGGCATGCGGTGCGCTGGCCAATGCCGCCAAGGCGGTGGGCCGGTCCTGCGGATTCGCGGCCAGATAGATCGCGGCTATTCGTACCAGCGCGGCCCAGCCGCAGGTCAGCCGCTGAATGCCGGCGATATCGGCCGCGTTCAGGTGGATGTCGTGCTGGTCGAGCAGGGCCGCGGTGTGTTCGTCGTCGAGCGCGAGTTCGCGCGCCGTCAGCCGGGTGAGCCTGCCACTCAGCTCGAGGCCGTGCCATCGCAGCGGCGGATCGAACCGGCCGGTGACGATGGTTGTCAATGTGGGCGGTGCGTTTTCGACGACGTATTCCAAACCCGCGAGGGCCAAGGGGTCGGTCAGCAGGTGGGCGTCGTCGAGCACGAGAACGGTCGGTTCGGCTCGGTCGGTCAACCGGTCCACCAGCGTCGCCGGTTCGGCGAGGGGGCCGGTGGGGTCCCGGTCGGGTGATCCGACGGGTAGGTCGAGCACTCCGGCGATCGCACGCCACAGATCGGCCGACTCACCGCGGCGGCCGGTGAAGGTCAGCCAGCCCACCCGGCAGGCGGAATGCCGGGGTGCCAGTCGCGCCACCCAGTCGGCGGCCAGGACGGTCTTGCCGGTTCCCGCGGGGGCGCAGATCAATACGGTCTGGCCGGCGCCGGTCGCCGCCGCCTCGTCGATGCGGGCGTGGGCAGCGGGAAGCGACAGCGGTACGAAGGAGAGTTCCGGCACGCCGAGTTGGAGGCCACTACGAATGGCGGCAACGTTCGAGCTATCGGCTAGCGATCGCGTTGTTCTGGGCGAAGCGTCCAAAGCGCCTCCCGGAGCTGTGCCTTCGCCGAAGGCGGTGTCGGTGAAGCCTGCTTTCTCCAAACTGAAACGTACACTAATCATTTGCTGAATTCGGTCAAAATGTGCGTCCCATCATGATTTCGAATCGGTCTCGGGCCGTCGAATTCGGCCGTGGCGCAGGACGTAACCGGCCGGTCGGAGCCGTAGTGTCGGTCGGAGAATCGACACACCGGTCTGCGGCGGCGAGGTAATTCCGATGCAATTGCGACGAGATCGGCCCGCGCGGGCCGAGCGAAAAGCTCCGCCGCCCGCGTCCGGAGCGACATGGTCGCTACCGCGCGGTCTGATCGTGATGCTTTCGGTCGCCGGGGCCGTGGTGGCCGTCATGGGTATGAAGGCGTTCGCCGGCGTGCTCGGTCCCACCTTCCTGGCGCTGATGCTGACCATGGCCGTTCAGCCGGTGCAGACCTGGGTGCAACGGCGCGGCTGGCGGCCGTGGATCGGGATGGTGGCGGCCCTGTTCCTGGTCGTTCTGATTCTGCTCGTACTGATCGGGGCGCTGGTGCTCTCGGTCGCGCAATTGGCGTCCGAACTACCGAAATACTCCGACAAACTCGACGACATGCTCAACGGTGTGCGGGGTACGCTCGCCGATTTCGGGGTGGACACCGAGCAGATCCACAACGCCCTCAACGGTCTGGATGTGGGCAAGGTCGTCGATCTGCTGTCGGTCGCACTGAGCAACGCGCTCGGGATCTTCTCGAATCTGTTTTTCGTTCTGGCACTGCTGCTGTTCATGGCGATCGACGGCATGATGATCGATCGAAAATTGGCGGTGGTGGCCAAGACGCGACCCGAAATCGCTTATGCGCTGGGTGTATTCGCCATCGGCACCCGGAAATATCTGGTGGTTTCCACGGTCTTCGGCTTGATCGTCGCCATCTTCGACGGCGGCGCCCTGTGGTTGATGGGCGTGCCGCTTCCGGTGCTGTGGGCGCTGCTCTCCTTCATCACCAACTACATTCCGAATATCGGCTTCGTCATCGGCCTGATTCCGCCGGCGCTGCTGGCGCTGCTCGACAGCGGTCCGATGCTGATGCTGTGGGTGATCGTCGTCTATTCGGTGATCAATTTCGTGATTCAGTCGATCATCCAGCCCAAATTCGTGGGAGATGCCGTCGGCCTCAGCGTGACCGTGACGTTCCTGTCGCTGGTTTTCTGGTCGTGGGTCCTGGGCGCGCTCGGTGCGCTGCTGGCGATTCCGCTGACGCTGCTGATGAAGGCGCTGCTGCTCGATATCGATCCGACCACACGGTGGGTCAACGTCCTGATCCAGGACCGGGCGCCCGATCCGGACGAGGAACCGTAGGCGGCGGCGACCCCACCCGACGACCCCAGCCGACGAGTTCAGCCGGCGGAGTCGGGAAGTTGCGCCATCCCCAGCAGTGTCAGGCCGAGCGAATCGATGCGTGCCAGCACGCCACGCATGGCCGTGGTGTCGGAGAGGGTGCCGAACAGTGTGGTCGTCCCCGCCGAGGAATGGTCACTGCGGCTCAATTCCGGAAATGCGGCCAGCGCCCGTTCGGACAATTCACCATCGATGACGAACTGATAGCGGATCGACAACGACCAACTCACCTCCTCGGCCGGGGTGCACGCGCGTCTCCAGGCTCGGGCACAACCGCTGGTAGTCGCCTCATCCGCCCGGGATGAGCTCGAGATCCGGCCGCGAACCGGTCCTGCGGGGCGACGGCGTCCGACACTCACCCGTCACGGGTGAAGCCATTGCGCACCGCGCTGGGCACATTCAGGGGAAGACCTCTCGGCTGGGAAGGAGTTCTGCCATGACCACAACCCCGCAGGAGCATCCCGTACGTCAGGGCATCGCCGCCGGAACATCGATCGGCGCGGCGATCCTGCTGATCACCGTCGGTGTGCTCTCGATCCTGGAAGGAATTTCGGCGGTCGCCAACGACAACCTTTTCGTCGTGGGCATCGACTACGTCTACCAGTTCGACACCACGACCTGGGGATGGATCCACATCGTGCTGGGGATCCTGCTGGTCATCGCCGCCCTCGGTCTCATGGCCGGCACCACGTGGGGCCGGATCGTGGCAATCACGTTGGCGGCGTTGTCCATCCTCGCGAACTTCCTGTGGCTGCCCTACTACCCGGCATGGTCGATCCTGGTGATCGCGTTGAATGTCGTGGTCATCTGGGCGGTCGCCACCTGGCAGCCCGGCCCGGACCGCGTCTGACCCCCGCTTCGCCGGGCTGTGACAACCGGCTGTGACGAATCATCAGCCGGCGGCCCGGCCTCGGCGGGATCCGTATCGTCGGAATTATGACCTCTCCGGAGCTGTCGAAGCTGGTTCAGTCGGTTGTCGAGCCCTATCTACTGGAGGGATCTCGCCGCTACAACCGGGTCGAGGTCGCGGAACTGTCGGGCGTACCGGCCGATCTGTCGCGGCGGCTGTGGGTTTCGCTCGGATTCCCGGCTCATGAGGACGACGCCGCGGTCGAATTCACCGACGGCGATGTGAACGCGGTCCGGAACTTCAGAAGTCTCGACGCGCTGGCCGGCGCCGATGTGCGCCGGCAGCAGGCGGCCGCGCGCACCCTCGGGCAGTCGATGGCGCGGCTGGCGGAATGGCAGGTCGATCTGGTCGCGGAGGAGATCGCCGACCGGATCCGTTCGATCACGGCGGGCGATCCCGCGGTGGACCAGGACAAGGTCGCCCGGGAGGCGACCGCCGAGGTGGTATCGGCGCTGCAGCAACTGCAGGCCTACGCGTGGCGGCGTCATCTCGCGGCGGCGCTGACGCGGTCGCTGGCCGGTGACGGCACCGGAGAAACGTTGCGGGAGTTGGCCGTCGGATTCGCGGACATGGTCGGCTACACCCGGCTGACCCGGCATCTGGAAGCCGACGAACTGGACGATCTGCTGGAGTCGTTCGAATCCGTCACCACGAACGCGATCACCGCGAACGGCGGCTGGACCATCAAGAATGTCGGCGACGAGGTGATGTTCGCGGCCGAATCGGCGGTGGCGGCCGCGCGGATCGCATTGGCGATCCAGGAGGCCACGACGAGTGCCGGAACCACCCCTGAACTGCGGGTCGGGCTGGCTTATGGCCAAGTGTTGCAACGTTTCGGTGATCTCTACGGGTCGGTGGTGAATACAGCGGCGCGGCTGACCGGGGTCGCCCGGCCGGGCACGGTCCTGGTGGACGACGGCGCGGCAACACAATTGGCGGACGAAGCCGAGTTCTCGCTGCGGCGTCTGCGCACTGTGCGGGTGCGCGGAATCAACCGTTTGGGTTCGCACGTGCTGCGGCGGAACGGTAGCTGACCGCATCTGTCGTCGGATCCGAAAACGCTGTCGCACAAGGGTGGAGGCGGCGTAGACGCCGACCGGAAAAGTCCCGGAATTGGAAGCGGGCCTCGGCGAAGGGGGGGAGTTAGCCGAGGCCCGCGTAGTCGGCCCGGGGGGGAGGGGCCGACGTGACTGATCCTACGCGACGATTCTCGTTTGTGTCTGCATGAGGGGCGCTAGTTTCGGAATTTTTTTCTCTGGCGTGTTGCGGGGCGCGTCGTCCGGTTTGCCGGAGGGTTGATAGTCGTCGGGGAGGCATTCGTGAATTACGTTGTAACGCAAAGGAATAAACTTGTTCCACGTGAAACGATCGGCCGTGGCGGGCCGCCTTCGCGAGCGTCGAATTCGGTAGCTGTGCGGGTGTGGCGGCGCACGACGGTGGGCGTTTTCACACCCTCGAGGCCCCGTGAGCGCCACGGCAGGTAGCCGTGCGGGCTGCACTCGAGTAGCGCGCTACTCGCGACCTTCGGGGCCGGGCGCGGGAGTATCGAGTCGGTCGCATCCCGCCGGCACCCCCGAGCACCGCCGGATCCCCGGGATGCGACCACCTCCGTCCTCTGCCCGGGTCGGGGCTCCCCCGCTCGGTCGATGTCCGATATGGGTTTATTCGGATGAACTTGTCGGTGGTGTGGGCAATACTGCACGGCAAGTAGCGAACCTCACATCCACATCGAACGGCAGGGGAAAAGCATGCCCGACGCCATCATCGCCGAGGGTTTGGTCAAGAAGTACGGTCGGCTCGTCGCTCTCGACGGGCTCGATCTAGCGGTTCCCGAGGGGACGGTGACCGCACTGCTCGGCCCCAACGGATCCGGGAAAACCACGACGGTCCGGGTGCTCACCACACTGCTCACCCCCGATGCCGGCCGCGCCACGGTCGCCGGTATCGATGTGCTGCGCGAACCGCAGCGGCTACGCGCCCACATCGGCGCCTCCGGTCAGTACGCGGCCGTGGATGAATATCTCACCGGCTTCGAGAATTTGGAGATGGTGGGGAGGCTGTACCACCTGGGCATTCAGCGCAGTAAACAGCGTGCCCGGGAACTGCTCGATCGCTTCCGGCTCAGTGAGGCGGCCGATCGGCCGGTGAAGGGCTACTCCGGCGGCATGCGGCGCCGGCTGGACCTGGCCGGAGCCCTGGTGGCGAATCCGCCGGTGCTGTTCCTGGACGAGCCGACCACCGGGCTCGATCCACGGGCCCGGATGGACCTGTGGGATGTGATCGAGGAACTCGTCGCCGGTGGTACCAGCCTCCTGCTGACCACGCAGTACATGGAGGAGGCGGACCGGCTGGCCGACACCATCGTGGTGATCGATCACGGCTCGGTCATCGCGCGCGGCACCGCCGACGAGCTGAAAGCTACGGTCGGGGGAGATCGGATCGAGTTGACGGTCGAGCATGTCGACGCGCTCGCCGTCGCCCAGCAGGCACTGGCCGGGCTGGCGGTCGGCGATATCCACGTCGAACCGGGGTTGCGGCGGCTCACCATTCCCGTCGACGACGGCTCGCAGGCCCTGGTCGACACCATCGAGCGGCTGTCCGCGCACCGGGTGCGCATCCAGGACGTGGGCCTGCGACGGCCCTCGCTCGACGACGTCTTCCTAACTCTGACCGGGCACGAGGCCGCCGACTCCATCGACCCGGCCGATGCCGCGCAGACCCTCGAACAAGCCACGGAAGGACAGAGCAGATGATCACCGCCGCGGCCGACACCCGCAGACCGACCCTTGCCGAACGCGCGGCCACCGTGGCCGGGGACAGCCTGACCATTGCCAAGCGCAATGTCATCAAGATCAAACGAGTGCCCGACGTGCTGATCTTCTCGACGCTGTCGCCGATCATGTTCGTCCTGTTGTTCGCCTACATCTTCGGCTCGGCGATCAGCGTGCAGGGCACTTCGTACCGCGAATTCCTGATCGCCGGCATCTTCGCCCAGACCTCGGTCTTCGGCGCCACGTTCACCGGCACCAGCCTGGCCGAGGATATGCAGCGCGGAATCATCGACCGGTTCCGCTCACTGCCGATGGCACCGTCGGCGGTGCTGGTCGGGCGCACCGTGGCCGATGTCGCCATCAACGTGGTGAGCCTGGTCGTGATGTCGGTGACCGGTCTGCTCGTCGGCTGGCGCATCCACGGGTCCTTCCTCGAGGCCGTGCTCGCCTATGCCTTGCTGTTGCTGTTCGCCTACGCGATTTCCTGGATCATGGCCGTGGTCGGTTTGCTGGTGCGGGCGCCGGAAGTGTTCAACAACGCCAGTTTCATGGTGATCTTCCCGCTGACCTTCATCGCCAACACCTTCGTGCCCAGCGAGGTGCTGCCGACGCCACTGCGCGTCGTCGCGGAATGGAATCCGGTATCGGCGGTGACGCAGGCGACGCGCGATCTGTTCGGCAACACGAGTCCGACGAATCCGACGCCGGATGTGTGGTCGCTGCAGCATCCGGTGGCGACGACATTGATCTGGGTGGTGGCGATCCTGGCGATCTTCGTGCCGCTGGCGCTGCGTCAGTTCAAGCGGTCCGTCAGCCGGTGAGCCTCTCACCTGGCGCTACTGCGAGCGGCCCGTGCCTGTGACAGCATGGTGCCATGCAGTTGGGGAGTTCCCGGAAATCCGGTCGGTTGCGTAATCGGCTCATCGCGGCGGGCGTTGCCGCCGCCGCGGGCGGTGCCGCATGGGTGGCCGCCTCGCGTCGCCCGCAGCTTCCGGAGCCGGCCGCCGAACCGCCGCGGCTGGGATATGCGGGCGAAGCGACCGCGCCCGAGACGGCGGCCTCCACCGACGACGCGGCGCACACCGGCTAGGCGCGCCCCGCGAGTACGGACAGCCGACATGGCACGATATTCGGCGTGACCTCACCGAATCAGACCGCCGTGGCCGTCCTGCACACCAACCTCGGCGACATCAAGATCTCGCTCTTCGGTAACCACGCCCCGAAGACGGTGCGCAACTTCGTCGGCCTGGCCGACGGCAGCGCGGCCTACACGACGAAGAACGCCAGCGGCGGCACCTCCGGACCGTTCTACGACGGCAGCGTATTCCACCGGGTGATCGATGGTTTCATGATTCAGGGCGGTGACCCGACGGGTACCGGCCGTGGTGGGCCGGGATACGAATTCGCCGACGAATTCCACCCCGAACTGCGCTTCGACCGTGGCTACCTGCTGGCCATGGCCAACGCCGGACCCGGCACCAACGGTTCGCAGTTCTTCATCACCGTCGGTCCGCAGCCGCATCTGAACCGTCGCCACACCATCTTCGGCGAAGTCGTGGACGCCGATTCGCGCAAGGTCGTCGACGCCATCGCGACCACCGCGACCGACCGCAACGACCGGCCGAAGGAGCCGGTCGTCATCTCGAGCATCACCCTGAGCTGACCCATCGGAGTTTCGTGAATCCGCAACCGCCCGCACCGACCTGCTACCGCCATCCCGATCGCACCACCGGACTGGCATGCACGCGGTGCGGGCGGCCGGCGTGCCCCCAATGTCTGCAACCGGCCGCCGTCGGACAGCATTGTGCGGAGTGTGTCGCGCAGGGCCGCACCGATATTCGGCCGGTACAGCCGACCGTCGGCGGTCCGTTCGCCACCGCTCGCCGCACGCCGTATGTCACCTATGCGCTGATCGCGATCAACGTCGCGATCTTCGCCGTCACCGCGAGTCAAGCGCACAGTGTCACCGACAATCATCTGTCGCGGCTGTTCTACGACTGGGTGCTCGCACCGCAGTGGGTTGCCCAGGGGCAGTGGATTCGCGTCCTCGGTTCCGGATTCCTGCACTACGGGCCGCTGCATCTCGTGGTCAACATGTTCGCGCTCTACATTCTCGGCCGCGATACCGAACTCGTGCTGGGACGTTCGCGCTTCCTCGCGATCTATCTGGTGTCGCTGCTCGGTGGATCGGCGGCGGTCATGTGGCTGGCGACCGATTCCGCCACGGCTGGTGCCTCCGGCGCCATCTACGGTCTGTTCGGCGCGATGACCGTGATTCTGCTGCGGCTGCGGCAGAGTCCGGTGCAGATGCTGGTGTTGATCGCGATCAACCTCCTCATCAGCGTGTCCCTGCCCGGCATCTCGCTGTGGGGCCACCTCGGTGGATTGGTGGCGGGCACGCTCGCCGCCGCCGGCATCCTGTTCCTGCCGGAATGGCTGCGGGCGCGCACGCGGGATTCGATCCGATGGATCGGATGGGGTGCGGTAGCCGGACTCGCCGTCCTGGCGCTCGCACTGATCGGTGCGGGTGCGGCGGTTCTCGCCTGATTCCGTGACCGCCTGATTCGACAGCGGCCCGCCCGGTTGTCAGCTGGTGCGGGGATCGGCGGGAACGAGACCGTGCACGGTCAGCACGTCCAGGACGTCCTGAGGATGGGTACCGAGGTCCCAGCGGCCGAAGATCACCAGCCGTTCCTCACCCTTGTGGTCGACATCGAGTTCCAGATTGGGGATGCTCCGGCCCAGCCGTCGGAAACCGACGACCCGTGCCCGCAGAATCTGCTCGGGTCCGTAACTGACCGGGCCGAACAGGCCACGAACCACCAGGTGGGCCGGTTTCCCGGGCACGACGGTCAGGCGCGGGCGTTGACGGAAGCCCAGTCCGGCCATGCACAGCAGCAGTGCCGCACCCAATCCGATCAACAGCCGACTCGGTGCGTCGGAGGCGAACGCGGCGGCCACGGCCAGCGCCACTCCGCCGAGGGTGACCGCGGCCAAGGCGGGCGCGGGGGTGGACCACTCGAGCCGGGGCGCCGACTCGGAACTGCCGAATTCCGGGCTGGATCCCGGGCGGTCGGACTCGGGGTGTTCGGGTGGTGTGCTCACGGTCCCCAATTGCTCCTCGAGTTGTCCACAGAGTCATCCACAGGTGTGCATGAATCACACACGTGTAATAAGGATCAACGCCCGTCTGACAGCGCGATCAACGCCATCTGTGCGACAGCACGATCAACGCCACCGCATCGTCATGATCAGGCCGATGACCATCAGTCCGAAGCCGATGAGGAAGTTCCAGGCGTTCAGATCGCTCATCCACTGGATGTGGTCGGCGCCCAGGTAGTAGACCAGCAACCATGCCAGGCCGGCCAGCATGAAGCCGAGCATGATCGCCACGTACCAGACCGGCGACGGACCGCCCTTCACCTTCACCGGGGTGCGGCTGGTCGGGTTGATCGTGTAGTCGGTCTTCTTGCGGACCTTCGACTTGGGCATGACGTCCTCGTATTCGGCGTGCAGGTCTGCCTAAAGGCTATCTCAGCTGCGTATCGGTGGTGGCGCCACGTACTCTCGAACCATGCGTGTTCTGGTCGTCGACAATTACGACAGCTTCGTATTCAACCTGGTCCAATACCTGGGCCAGCTGGGTGCCGAGGCGACCGTCTGGCGCAACGACGACTCCCGGCTGCAGGACACCGATGCCGTTGCCGCCGATTTCGACGGCCTGTTGATCAGCCCGGGCCCGGGCACACCGGACCGCGCCGGCGCGAGCATCGAACTGGTCCGCGCGTGCGCCCGGAACCGGACTCCGCTGCTCGGGGTGTGCCTGGGACATCAGGCGATCGGAGAGGCGTTCGGCGCGACCGTGACTCGTGCCCCCGAGCTGCTGCACGGCAAGACGAGTTCGGTCTTCCACATCGGTTCCGGAGTGCTGGCCGGGCTGCCCGACCCCTTCACCGCCACCCGCTATCACTCGCTGACCGTGCTCGAGGACACCTTGCCCGGTGATATCGAGGTGATCGGGCGGACCGAGAGCGGCATCGTGATGGCCATGCGGCATCGCGACCTGCCGATTCACGGTGTGCAATTCCATCCCGAATCGGTGCTCACCCAGGGCGGGCACCGGATGCTGGCGAACTGGCTCGAGGTGTGCGGAGAGCGGCCGGCCGAGGGCCTGGTCGAGACGCTCGAAGCCGAGGTCGCCGCGCTGGTCTGACGGGCTCGTAGCGCCGCACGCGAAAGCCGTACCGTGACAAGGAGTTTGCGCATGCATGAGCCCGGTGCGGTCGTAGTGACCCGGCGGCGCTGATGGCCCGGCCCTATGTCGTGCTGTCGGTGGCCACGAGTGTCGACGGATATATCGACGACGCCGGCCCGCAACGACTGCTGCTGTCCAATGCCGAGGATTTCGATCGCGTCGACCAGGTGCGTGCCGAGGCCGACGCCATTCTGATCGGCGCCGAGACCCTGCGGCGCGACGATCCCCGGCTGTCGCTGAGCAGTGAGCGGCGTCGCGAGGCTCGGATCGCGGCGGGAAAATCCGAATTCCCGGTGCGCGTCATCGTCACCGCGAGCGGTGAACTCGACCCCGGACAGCGGCTGTGGAAACAGGGTGGGGAGCGACTGGTCTATACGACCACGGCCGGGCGCGCGCGGCTGGGCGATCGGCTCGCAGGCCGCGCCGAGGTCGTCGCCCTCGGCAACTCCGTCGATTTCGGCGCGCTGCTCGACGATCTGGGCGAGCGCGGGATCGGCCGCCTGATGGTCGAGGGCGGCGGCCGCATCCACACCGCGTTTCTCGCGGCGGATCTGGCCGACGAACTACTGATGGCGGTCGCCCCGGTGCTGGTCGGGGACAGCGGGGCCCCGAAATTTCTGCATCCTGCCGACTTTCCCGGGGGTTCTCGGCGCAGAATGGCTTTGGTGGATATCACTCGTCTCGGCGATATCGCAGTGCTGCGTTATCTGCCGAAGCAGACACCGTCCGATGGGAGTTCGCCGACGATGGAACACTCACAGTGACGACCGAATCCGATGCGTGGGAGTCGGTCGAGTCGGCCAGCCGTGTCCCCGGCCGGCCGGGGGCGCACCGATTCTGGATGCATCACGCGATCGGCCTGGCCCGGCTGTGCCCGCCGAGTGCGACCGCTTTCTCGGTCGGCGCGGTGATCGTCGGCCCGGACGGCGTGGAACTCGCGCACGGTTACTCCCGCGAGACCGACGCGAAGGTGCACGCCGAGGAATCGGCGCTGAACAAACTCGGCGCCGACCCTCGGCTCGCTCAGGCCACTATCTACAGCACGCTCGAGCCGTGTTCCACCCGGGCCTCGGTCGGCCGCGCACCGTGTGCCGACCGCATCCTGGCCGCCGGAATTCCGCGCGTCGTCATCGCGTGGCGGGAACCGCGCACCTTCGTGGAGAACTGTGTCGGCGTGGAGAACCTGCGCGAACACGGCGTCGAGGTGGTCGAACTTCCCGACCTGGCCGAAGAAGCCATGTCGATGAATCGCCACCTCGCGCTGTGATCGCCGGCCCGGATCAGGGCGGTCCCAGCACTCCCGTGACGATCGTGATGGTCGCGTTGCGCGCCACCGATGAACCCGGTCGGGGCTGCTGATCGATCACCCGGCCGACATTGCTCGCGTCGAATGTGCCCTGCGTGCTCTGGCTGATCTGGCCCACGCCGCCGGTCCAGCCCACCGAGCGCAGTTTGTCCACGGCTTGCGACGGGGTGAGGCCGGTCAGCGACGGCATGGTGATCTGGTCGCTGGAGACCTGGACCGTGATGGTCGAACCCTTGTCGGCCATGGAGCCGCCGGCCGGATCGGTGGACAACACCTCACCGGCGGGCCGCGACGAGCTGACCTTCTGGATCACGACCTTGAACCCAGCGCTGTCGGCCAGGTTCGGTTCGGCCACATCGATCGACTGACCCACCACATCGGGCACGCGAACCTGGTCCGGACCCTTGCCGAGGGTGATCGTCACCTTGGAACCAGCATCGATCTTGGTGCCGGCGGCGGGGGATTCGGCGATCACCTTGTCCTTGTCCTCCGGGCTGGAGGCGCCCCGCTGGATCTGTGGATCCAGCAGCAGCCCGGCCGCGTTCAAATTCTGCTCGGCCTGCTGCTGAGTGAGTTTCGTCAGCTGTGGCACCGGCACCTGCTGCGGTCCGGTCGAAATCTGCAGGGTCACCGTGGACCCCTTGTCCACCCGAGCGCCGCCGAGCGGCTGCGTCGCGACCACATTGCCGCTGGCGACCTTGCCGTCGGGTTTCTGCTGGATGGCGACGTCGAAGCCCAGCTTCTCCAGATCGCTCTGGGCTTCCTGGGCGGGTCTGTTGGCCAGATCGGGGATCGCGACCTGATCGGGCCGGCTGCCCGGACCGATCAACACCCAGAACAGCGCGACCAGTACGGCGACCACCGCGGCCGCGCCGATGCCGATCCACAACTTGCGTCTGGATCCCTCGGATTCGGGTTCCGGCTCGTCGTCGCCGTCGTTGCGTTCGACCGTGCGGTAACTGCGCGGTTCGGGATCCATACTGCCGAGGAAGGTGGTGCGGTCCTCCTCGGTCATCACCATCGGGGCCTGCGGCTTCTGGCCGCCCAGCACCCGGATCAGATCGGCGCGCATCTCGGCCGCGGACTGATACCGGTTGGCCGGATTCTTGCTCATCGCCTTGAGGATGACCGAATCGAGTTCGCGCGGTACGCCGGGATGAACCAACGACGGCAGCTTCGGATCCTCGCGGACATGCTGGTAGGCGACGGCGACCGGCGAGTCGCCGGTGAAAGGTGGCTGCCCCGTGAGGATTTCGTACAGCACGCAGCCGACGGAGTACACATCGGACCGGGCGTCGACCTGCTCGCCGCGGGCCTGTTCCGGTGACAAATACTGCGCGGTGCCGATCACCGCGGCGGTCTGGGTCATCGGATTCGAGCTGTCGGCGATGGCGCGCGCGATGCCGAAGTCCATCACCTTCACCGCACCCTGGCGGTTGATCATGATGTTGGCCGGCTTCATGTCGCGATGCACGATGCCGTTCTTGTGGCTGAAATCCAGTGCGGCACAGACATCGGCGATGATCTCCATCGCCCGCCGCGGCGGCAGCGGGCCCTTACCGCGCACGATATCGCGCAGCGTCTCGCCGTCGACGTACTCCATCACGATGTAGGGCAGCGGGCCGCCGTCCACCTCGGCCTCGCCGGTGTCGTACACCGCGACGATCGCCGGATGGTTCAGCGCCGCCGCATTCTGCGCCTCGCGCTTGAACCGCAGATAGAACGTGGGGTCGCGAGCGAGGTCGGCGCGCAGCACCTTGATCGCCACGTCGCGACCCAGCCGCAGGTCACGAGCCTTGTGTACCTCCGACATACCGCCGAATCCGATGATCTCGCCCAGTTCGTAGCGAGAAGACAGATCCTTCGGGGTCGTCATGGCATTCCTTGTGAGGAGGTTTCAGGGTATCTACTGCTGTCGGCTTCGTGCGTACCGCCGACCCCTGGCAGTGAATCGCCGGCCCCCGGCAATGGTAGGTCGAGCGAGGGGTAGGACGGGCGTGTTGTGGGGCGTGTGGTGCGGGTCGGCCGCTCCCGGGTGGTGGTGGTCGTCGGCGGTGCCGTGGTGGTCGTGGTGGGCGGGGGTGTCGTCGTCGTGGTCGGCTCGGGGGTCGTCGTCACCACAGGTGGCGGGGCCGGTTGGGTGGTGGTGGTCGGCTCCTCGGTCGTCGTCCATACCGTGGTCGGCGGCGGGGGCGCGACGACGGAGGTGGTCGACTTCACCGGCGACACCGTCGAATCCGGCGCCTTACCGCTGAGCAGCACCCAAGCGGCCAGGCCGCCGAGCAGCACCGCGCCGGCGCCGAGCCCGGCCATCACCTTCTGACCGGTGGTGAATCCCGACTTCCCGCCGTCCTCGTCCGGGCCGCCGGGACCCGGCATCATGGCCGTCGAACCCGCCGCCGCGCCCACCCGGGCGGGTTCGGCGGCCGGGTAGCGGACGGTCGCGCCGTCGTAGTCGTTGCGCGGGATCACCGCGGTCGGACCGGGCGGGAGTACGCGAGTCGCACCGGTCTGCGGCACCGCACCTCCGCGCGGCGGCGGTGGGCGGCGACCCGCCCGGACCGCGGCCACGGCATCGGCGAATTCGCCGCCGCTGTGATAGCGGCGCGTCGGATCCTTGGTCATCGTGATGTCGATCAGCTCGCGCACGTTCGGCGGCAGATCGGCCGGCATCGGCGGGGGCGCCTCGCGCACATGCTTCATCGCCACCGTCAGGGCACCGTCGCCGGTGAACGGCCGATGGCCCGACAGCGCCTCGTAGCCGACGACGCCGAGCGAGTACACATCGCTGGCCGAGGTGGCGTCCTCTCCGGTGGCCTGCTCGGGGGCGATGTACTGGGCGGTGCCCATCACCATGCCGGTCTTGGTCACCGGTGAGGCGTCGACTGCCTTCGCGATGCCGAAGTCGGTGATCTTCACCTGGCCGGTGGGGGTGACCAGGATATTGCCGGGCTTCACGTCGCGGTGGACGACGCCCGCGGCATGGGCGACCTCGAGGGCGCGGCTGGTCTGTTCCAGCATGTCCAGCCCCTGGCCGACCGAGAGCCGGCCGAGCCGGTTCAGCACCGCGTTCAGCGGTTCGCCCTGGACCAGCTCCATCACCAGATAGGCGGTTTCACCACCCTGCGGATCGTAGGTCTCGCCGTAGTCGTAGACGCCTGCGATACCGGGGTGGTTGAGCTGGGCGGTGGTCTTGGCCTCGGTCTTGAACCGATGCCGGAACGTCGGATCCGCAGAGAATTCGGCCTTGAGGACCTTCACCGCGACCCGGCGGTCCAGGCGGGTGTCCAATGCCTCCCACACCTGGCCCATACCGCCCGTGGCGATCAGACGTTGCAGCCGATACCGATCGGCGATCAGGGCACCGTTGTTCAGCATGGCCGCCCCCGTCGGTAGGTTCGCCGATCACGACGTTGTTGCGTATCCACCTGGGGTCCTGGTCCTCGCTTACTCATTGTTCTCAGCCCCCCTGCAATCCGGCATCCAGCACCGCCCGTGCCACCGGCGCCGCCACCGATCCACCGGTCGCCGCCAGGGCACGGTCGCCGCCGTTCTCCACGATGACCGCGATCGCGATCTTCGGGTTCTGGGCCGGCGCGAACGCGATGTACCAGGCGTGCGGCGGGGTGTTGCGCGGGTCGCTGCCGTGTTCGGCGGTGCCCGTCTTGGAAGCGATCTGGTACGGCCGCGGCTGGGTGCCCCCGGCCGTGGCCTTCTCCGAATCGATCATCAGTCCGGTCAGCTGGCTGGCCACCGGGGCGCTGATCGCCTGCCCGACCGACACCGGTTTGGTGGTGGACAGATCGCGCAGGTCGGGACCCTGGGTCCGGTCGACCAGATGCGGTTCCATCCGCACACCGCCATTGGCTACGGTAGCCGCGATCACCGCATCGTCGAGCGGGGTGAGAGCCACGTCTCGTTGTCCGATGCTGGTCTGCGCGAGCGCCGCGTTGTCCGGAATCGGCCCGACCGTGCTGTCGGCCACCGGAATCGGAATGCCCGAATGCGGGCCGATGCCGAAGGCCGCGGCCTCGTCCTTGAGTTTGGCCGCACCCACCTTCATGCCGATCTCGGCGAAGGCGGTGTTGCACGAGAGCCGGAACGCGTCGTGCATGGTCGCGGTCGCACCGCCGCCACACGGGGTGCCGTTGTAGTTCTCCAGCGTGGTGTTCGTACCGGGCAGGGTGATGTTCGGCGCCGCGGTGAACGCGTCCTCCGGCTTGATCCCCATCGACAGCGCGGCCGCGGCGACGACGACCTTGAACGTCGAACCGGGCGGATATGTCTGCGACACCGCACGATTCAACATCGGCTGACCAGGGTCCGCGCTCAGCGATTCCCAGGCCTGGGTGGCACGCGCGCCGTCGTGCGTGGACAGCTGGTTGGGGTCGTAGCTCGGTGTCGACACCATGGTCAGGATGCGGCCGGTACTCGGTTCGATGGCCACCACCGAACCGGTGTAACCCTTGCTGGTGAGCTGGTCGTAGGCGACCTTCTGCATCATCGGATTGATGGTGGTCACCACATTGCCGCCGCGCGGATCGCGTCCGGAGATCATATCGATCAGGCGGCGGCCGAACAGCGCGCTGTCGGACCCGTTGAGCACGGAATCCTCGGAACGCTCCAAACCGGTGCTGCCGTACTGCATCGAATAGAAGCCGGTCACCGGGGCGTAGGCGGAGGGGTCGGTGGGATACGTGCGCAGATACTTGTAGCGGTCGTCGGTGGCCACCGAACTGGCGAGCACCGTGCCGCCCGCCGAGATCTGACCACGCTGGCGGCTGTACTCGTCGAGCAGGACCCGGGAGTTGCGCGGGTCGTTGCGCAGGCTGTCGGCCTTGATCACCTGGACGTAGGTCGCGTTGACCAGCAGCGCGACGATCATCACCATGACGGCCATCGCGACCCGGCGGAGCGGGGTGTTCATGCCGGCTCTCCCTTCTCGGGTCGGGGCGTCTCGGCGCGGATCATCTCGGTCTGCGCTTCGGCGATCGGCGCGGCTTCCCGGCGGCGAGCCGGCGCCGGCGCACGAGCGGCGTCGGAGATCTTGACCAGCAACGCCAGCAGGGCGTAGTTCGCGAGCAGCGAGGAGCCGCCGTAGGACACGAAGGGGGTGGTGAGTCCGGTCAGGGGAATCAGTTTGGTGACGCCACCCACCACCACGAATACCTGAATGGCGATGGTGAACGCCAATCCGGCGGCGAGCAGCTTGCCGAAACTGTCGCGGACCGCCAGTGCCGTGCGCAGGCCGCGCACCACGAAGACGGCGAACAGCATCAGCATCGCGGTGAGCCCGATCAGACCCAGCTCCTCACCGATGGTGGCGACGATGAAGTCGGTCTTGGCGAACGGCACCTGCGAGGGCCGTCCGCTGCCGAGTCCGGTTCCGGCCAGGCCGCCGGTCGCGAGACCGAACAGCGATTGCGAGATCTGGTAACCGGTGTTGTTGTAGTCGTCGAACGGGTGCAACCACGTCGACACCCGCACCCGCACGTGGCCGAAGGCGTTGTAGGCGAGGAAAAATCCGAGCGCGAGCAGTCCGGCGCCGACGATCAGCCAGCCCACCCGTTCGGTCGCGATGTAGAGCATGGCCAGCACGGTCGCGAAGATCAGCAGCGAGGTGCCGAGGTCCTTCTCGAAGAACAACACGACCAGGCAGGCCGCCCATACCAGCAGAATCGGGCCGAGGTCGCGCGGTCGCGGCAACTCCATCCCCAGGACGTGGCGCCCGGCCGCGGTGAACAGATCGCGCTTGGCGACCAGCACCGAGGCGAAGAAGATGATCAGCAGGATCTTCGCGAACTCACCCGGCTGCACACTGAAACCCGGTAACCGGATCCAGATCTTGGCGCCGTTGGTTTCGGAGAACCTCCCGGGCAGCAGCGCCGGGATCATCAGCGCCACCAGGCCGAGCAGACCGAGCGTATAGCCGTAGCGGGCCAGGGTGCGGTAGTCGCGCAGCAGCACCAGCACCGCGATGAACAGGGTGATCCCCAGCGCTGTCCACAGCACCTGTTGATTGGCGTCGGGGGAGGGGATCGACCACGAATTGTGGATCGCGGTCTGCTCGTCGGCGAGATCCAGGCGATGGATCAACACCAGACCGAGTCCGTTGAGCAGCGCCGCGATCGGCAACAGCAGCGGATCGGCGAACGGGGCGAACCGCCGCACCGCCAGATGGGCGACACCGAACAGCGCCAGATAGGCGAAACCCAATTTGGCCAGATCCCAGGTGATTTCCTGATCCTGACTGGCCTCCACCAGCACCAGCGCAACCGTGGTGATGACCACCGCGAAACCCAGCAGCAACAGTTCGACGTTGCGGCGGGTCGAGGGTGGCGGCGCGGGAGCGAACCCGCCCGGTGGACTGGGGAACGCTCCAGCGGACGGCGGTGCCGGTGCGGACATCAGTCCGCCTTCCTGCAGTTCTCCCCCGGAGTCTGAGGGGCCGGCGCCGCGGTGGTGGGTGCCGGCTGCTCGGAATGGGCGGGGGCATTGGTCGGGTTCGGCGCGGCCGTACCCGGGGTGTTGGGCGCGGGGGAGGGTGCGGGCGTGGCGGGAGCCGGGCTGCCCGGGGCCGCGGTGCTGCCCTCGGCGGGCGGCGGCGGGGCGACCGGCGGCGCCGGCTTGACGCAGACGGGCAGCAGATCGGTGGCGGCCAGCTTCTCCAGCTGACCGCGGGTGGAGTCGAATCCACCCGGCGGCAGCAGGCCGTTGTTGACCTTGTCGCGGCCGGTCTGCTGCAGATCGGCCACGGCCAGCTGCTTACACCCGCTGGGGAACCCGGCGCCGGGGCGCATGAGGGTGACCTTGTTGTGCGAGTCGACGCAGACCAGCTGGTCCACATCCTGAATCGAATAGCCGAGGACCGAGCCGGGCAGACCGCGCATGATCACCACGTTGCCGTTGTCGGCGCCCACGTAGTAGTTGCTGCGAATCATCTTGTAGCCCACCACGAGTCCGACCACGACGGCCACGACCAGGGCGACGGCCAGCGCGATCCAGCGGCCCTTGTGACTCTTGCGCGGCTCGGGCGGTTCAGCCGCGACCGCGGCCCGGCGAGGTGCCGCTCGCGGGGGACGCATGGCGGCGGCACGCCCGGCGGCGGTGTTGGGCGGCGGCGTGTCCTCGTCCTCACCGGAGGCCGCACCCGCCACGATGGGGTGGCTCTGGCCGTAGTCGAGATCGATCACATCGGCGACGACGACGGTCACATTGTCGGGACCGCCGCTGCGCAGGGCCAATTCGATGAGCCGGTCGGCCGCCTCGTCGGTATTGCCCTCGCGCAGGGTGTTCGCGATGGTCTCGTCGCTCACCACGTCGGACAGGCCGTCCGAACACAGCAGATAGCGGTCACCGGCGCGGGCTTCCCGGACGATGAGCGTCGGCTCGATCTCGTTTCCGGTGAGTGCCCGCATGATCAGTGACCGCTGCGGATGGGTGTGGGCCTGCTCCGGGGTGATCCGGCCCTCGTCGACCAGCGACTGGACGAAGGTGTCGTCGCGGGTGATCTGGGCGAGCTCGCCGTTGCGGAGCAGATAGGCCCGGGAGTCGCCGATATGGGCGAGGCCGAGCTTCTTGCCCGCGAACAGGATGGTGGTGAGCGTGGTGCCCATACCGTCGAGTTCGGGTTCCTCCTCGACCTGGTCGGCGATCGCGGCGTTGCCTTCGCGAATCGCCCGGTCGAGTTTGCCGAGCAGATCGTCGCCGGGCTCGTCGTCGTCGAGATGAGCCAGCGCGGCGATCATCAACTGCGAGGCCACCTCACCGGCGGCGTGCCCGCCCATGCCGTCGGCGAGCGCCAGCAGGCGTGCACCGGCATAGACGGAGTCCTCGTTGTTCGCCCGGACGAGACCACGGTCGCTACGCGCTGCGTAGCGGAGAACTTGAGTCACGATCGCAGCTCGATCACAGTCTTACCGACACGGACAGGGGTGCCGAGCGGAACTCGGACGGGGGTGGTGACCTTCGCTCGATCGAGGTAGGTCCCGTTGGTCGATCCTAAGTCTTCGACGTACCAGTCCTCGCCGCGCGGCGATAACCGTGCATGCCGGGTCGAGGCGTAGTCGTCGGTCAGTACCAGCGTGGAGTCGTCTGCACGCCCGATGAGCACCGGTTGGGTGCCGAGCGTGATCCGAGTGCCGGCGAGTGAACCCTGAGTCACCACTAGATACTTGGCGCCCTTCTGGCCACGGCTGAAGGATGGCAGCACCACCGAACCTCGGGTGGGTCGGGGCTGGATCCGAATGCCTGATGCCGCGTAGATGTCGCTGCGCAAGGTGCGAAGCACCGCCCACACGAACAGCCACAACAACAAGAGGAACCCCGCACGGGTCAACTGCAGGATCAGTCCCTGCACGGCGCTCCACCTCCTGTTCGACCGGTCCCGTAGTGGCGTTTCGTCCCCCAACCGGCGTGCTGGTCAGCACGGCCCGGCTGCCGAGCGAATGTTGGCAGCATAATAGGGCCGATGACCGGTTGCGATCACGATACGGGCGAGCGGTTTTCGCGCCCCATCGTGACCTGCACCGGCGAGCTTACGGGATCAGACGATTCGGATCAGGATCTCGGAATGCCCGGCCCGGATCACATCTCCGTCGGCGAGCTGCCAATCCTGGACGGGCGAGCCGTTGACCAGCGTCCCGTTGGTGGAACCGAGATCCGAGAGCATCGCGACCTGACCGTCCCAGCGCACCTCGATGTGGCGGCGGGACACCCCGGTGTCGGGAAGCCGGAAATGGGCGTCCTGGCCACGCCCGATGATGTTGCTGCCCTCGCGTAGCTGGTACGTGCGGCCGCTGCCGTCGTCGAGGTGCAGGGTGGCCGAATAGCCGGACCCGCCGCGCGCCGGCTGCGGAGCCGCTGCGTAGCCGCCCTGCTGTCCGTAGGCCGGCTGCTGTCCGTAGGCCTGATCCTCGGCGCCGTAACCGCCCTGGTCCGCGTACCCCTGATCGGCATAGCCGGGGTCGGCGTAGCCCTGCTGGCCGTAGCCGGCCTGAGCCTGATAACCCTGGTCGTATCCGGGGGCCTGGCCGTAGCCCGGCTGCTGACCGTAGTTCTGCTCCGGGTAGCCCTGCTGTTGCCCGTACCCCTGGTCGGCGTAGCCCTGCTGGCCGTAACCCTGGTCGTAGCCGCTCTGCTCGTAGCCGCCCTGTTCGTACGCCTGCTGCTGGCCGTACCCCTGGTCGGCGTAGGCCTGCTGGCCGTAACCCTGGTCGTAACTGCTCTGGTCGTAGCTGCCCTGCTCGTAGCCCGGCTGACCGTAGGCCGCGCCGCCCTGCTGGTAGTCGTAGCCGTTCTGGTAGTCGCCGCCGCCCTGCTGATAGTCGCCGTAGGCAGGCTGCGATTCCGGCGCGGCGTACTCACCGGCACCGGGATACTGGCCACCCCGGCCGTAGTCGTCCTGATATTGCGGCGCGGGGCGGCCCCCCGGCGGGGGTGCGTACCCGCGGTTGCGTGGATCGGACTCCGCGGGCTCTCGGCTGGGGTCGTAGCCTGAGTTCTGCGTCATGGGGCCAGCTCCTGGTTGCGGGTGTGCGGGTCGTTGTGGGGGTCGTCCAGGTCGATCGGGCGGCCGGCGCGGCGCCGGGGGGTTCCGGCGGCCCGCATCCGGGTCGACCCGGCCGTGCGTCCTGAACTGTCCGGTGTGCAGCGTAGGGGATGTCTCGAATTCGACGTGCACTTCACCGTAGGTCTGCCACCCCTGATCGCGGATGTAGTCCTGTAAATGCTTGGCGAACGCGCGGGTGGTCAACTCGTGGTCTGCGTCGAGTTCCTGCAGGTCCGTGGGGTTGACCGTGATGATGTAGACGTTCGGGGCGAGCAGATGCCCGCCGTCGAGTTCGCTCAGGCGATCCGAGGCCTCGCGCTGCAGCGCCGCTTCCACCTCCTGGGGAACGACGCTGCCGCCGAAGACCCTGGCGAAGGCGTCACCGACGGCGCCCTGCAGACGTCGCTCGAAACGCGAGACGATGCCCATACCGGCCTCCCTTCGATGCCCGCCCTCGTTGCCTACGCTGTATGTCTACGTCAGCTGATCGTCTGTGTCGTCCGGGCGTCACGATCCCGCGACACGACATGCCGATAGGGCGTGTCGTCGAACGGACACGGTCACTGCATGATATCCACGATCCTCCACCCCTGTAACTCACGACCGTCCACCCACGGTTCCCATTACCCGAAAATACTCGTCCGCAACCCTCGTGAGCAGGCGATTTCGTGCCCGAACCGAGCGCGTGATACTGTCTTCCAGTCGCTCGGGCGAGTGGCGGAATGGCAGACGCGCTGGCTTCAGGTGCCAGTGTCCTTCGGGACGTGGGGGTTCAAGTCCCCCTTCGCCCACAGAGGAAGAGCCGCAGATCGGATTCGATCTGCGGCTCTTCTTTTTGTGTGTCAGGCCGGGTACAGGGCCGCCCGCAGCACCGAAACCGCCTGGGCGACGGCTGCTTTCGCGGCGTTGGTGTCGTGCATGGAGTTGACCATGACGAAATCGTGGATGATGCCGCCGTAGCGGGTCTGGACGACGGGGACGCCGGCGTCACGGAGTTTGGCGGCGAAGGCCTCGCCCTCGTCGCGCAGGACGTCGGCCTCACCGGTGATCACCAGCGCCGGCGGCAGCCCGGCGAGCTGCTCGGTGGTGGCGCGCAGCGGCGAGGCCGTGATCTGGGCGCGGTCCGCTTCGCTGGTCGTGTACTGGTCCCAGAACCACCGCATCCCTTCCCGAGTCAGGAAGTAGCCTTCGGCGAACCGCTCGTAGGAAGGCGTATCGAAGTTGGCGTCGGTGACGGGATAGAACAGCACCTGCTGGACGAACGAGACGTCGCCCCGCTCCTTGGCCATCAGGGTCAGCGCGATGGCCATATTGCCGCCCACCGAATCGCCGGCGATCGCGATGCGGGTGGTGTCGAGCCCCTTCTCGGCGCCGTTCGAGCACACCCATTGCGCGACGCGGTAGGACTGCTCGTTGGCCACCGGGTAGCGCACCTCGGGGGAGCGGTCGTATTCGGGGAAGACGACGGCCGCGTGCACGCCCACGGCGAGATCGCGTACCAGCCGGTCGTGGGTGTGCGCATCGCCGAACACCCAGCCCGCGCCGTGGGTGTAGACGATGACGGGCAGGATGTCGGTCACACCCCGCGGCTTGACGATGCGGGCCCGCACCGACCCGGTCGGCCCGCCCTCGACGGTGATCCACTCCTCGTCGATCGCCGGCTTCTCGATCGGCGAATCCTGCACCGAATCAACGGCTTTGCGGCCCTCCTCGGGCGGCAGCTGATAGAGGAACGGCGGCTGGGAGGTCGCGTCGACGAACTCCTGCGCGGCCGGCTCGAGGGAGACGCCCAGCGGATTTCCGGTCATCGGGTTTTTCCTTTCAGCGGGTGTGCGGCTGCGAACAACGCGGCGCCCGACCAGTTTCCGCTGGTGGGAGGGCGGCGCGCCCCTCGCTACGGGACGCGAAAACACCGGATCAAGACACGGCGGCGACCAAGGGTGTCTCGCCGGAACCGGTCGATCGGAACCGGCGCTGATATTTACTGGGCGATATCCCGAGCCGGGCGACGAACGCGCGGCGCATCGCCTCACTGCTGCCGTAGCCCGCGGCCATCGCCGCCTCGGTCACTCCGAAGCCGGCATGCAGCATGTCGCGGGCGACCCCGAAGCGGATGAAGGCGACGTACTCGGCGGGGGAGCGCTCCAATTCGGCGCGGAACAGTCTGGTCAGATGGCGCGGACTGACGTTGGCGTGTGCCGCCAGCGTCCGAACGGTATGGGGGAAGGCCGGATTCGCGCAGACGAGGTCGACGGCCTTGCGCACCAGCGGGCTGCGCGGCGCCGGCCCCGACAGCGAGGCCGAGAACTGCGACTGCCCACCCGCGCGCTGCATGTACACCACCATGAGCTGGGCGATCCGGCGCGCGATGTCGGGGCCGAAATCCTCCTCGACCATCGCCAGCGCCAGGTCGACCCCGGCGGTCACTCCGGCCGAGCTGTAGAGGTTTCCGTCACGCACGTAGATGTCGTCGGCGGCCACGTCGATCGCGGGATAGCGCCGGGCCAGATGGGCGGCGAACTTCCAGTGCGTGGTGGCCCGGCGTCCGTCGAACAGGCCCAGTTCGGCGAGGACGAACGCGCCGCTGCACACCGATGCCAGACGCCGGGTGTTCCACGACAGTCGCCGCGCCGCCGCGAGCAGTTCGGGTGTGACGAATTTCGAGGGCGGCAGCTCACTGCCCGGAATCACGACGGTGTCGAAGGCGCCCGCGTCGGCTGCCGCGACAGCGCATTCGATCCGGGCGCCGATCGAGGTCTGCACGCTGCCGCCGTCCGCCGACACCAGCACGACCTCGTATCCGGGGCAGGCTTGGTTGGCCTCGACGAACACTTCCGCGGGACCGGTGAAGTCGAGCATCTTGACGCCGTCGAAGACCAGAATTCCTACCCGCCGACGCGGTAGTTGAGCAAGTTCGAGGGCCATCCCGCCATCATTCTGGAGTCACGCCTCCAGAACAAGCTTTGTGGCCGGGGTCGCAGTGGGATTGATACGGTGGGCGCCATGGGGAGGCCACGACAGTTCGATGAATCGGCCTTGCTCGACGCCGCCACCGAACTGTTCTGGTCGCAGGGTTTCGAGCAGACGTCGGTCGAGGACGTCTCGCGGGCCAGTGGCATCGGAAACGGCAGCATCTACGCCGCCTACCGCAGCAAGCGCGGACTGTTCCTCGCGGCCTTCGAACGCTATTGCGAGGGCCGCGCCCGCCTGGTCCGGGAGGTGGTGACCTCGGCTCCCGGTTCGGCGCACGCGGCCGTGCGCGCACTGTTCGAGGCGATCATCGACGACTGCGTCTCGCAGCCCGACCGGCGTGGTTGCCTGATGCTCAACAGCATCGCCCAGCTCGGCTCGCGGCTGCCCGAGGTGATCAGCATCGGGAATCGGACCACCGCCGCCATGGAACGCAGTGTCGCCGAGCGGCTACGCCGCGCCGCCGAGGAATCCGGCGCCGAACTCGACGCGGCGACCCTGGCCGCCTACAGCGCCACCGTGGTGATGACCGCGCAGGGCCTTATCCAATTGAGCCGCTTGGGAACTCCCCTCGGGCGATTGCGCGATATCGCCGAGGTGTCGAGTCGCAATCTGCCCGAGGCGTGGAACGTTCCGGTCGCGAACCGGGTGCGCTGACGGCATCGTTTCCGGGGACGTTTGTCAGCGGCCTCGCTGCGTGCGCACGTAGTCGACGGCGTCCTGCGTGACAGCGTCGGTGATGTCGGCGAATTCCTCGTGCTTCTGGATGTAGCCGGCCACGAACGGGCAGATCGGCACGATCCGCAGACCGGCCTCGCGGGTACGGTCCAGTGCCTGTGAGACCAGGGCGCCGGCCAGGCCGCGTCCGGCGAAGTCGGAGTCGATTTCGGTGTGGTAGAAGATCCGCTGCCCGTCGTGGTCGAGGTATTCGGTGAATCCGGCGAGCCGATCGTCCACGCTGATTTCGAACCGTTCCGCGGCCTGCGTGACGACCGGGGTGGGTTGCTGTTCGGCGGTCATGGGTCTCAGTATCGCGGTCCGGCAGGTCGGATACCCGCAGGTTCGAGCGAGGGCGCGCGTGCCGGTGTGATCTTCGCCGCACTTTCGGCGGTTGACCGGTCGTTATTCGCTTCGGATATCACCGGTGAAAAAATGTCGTTCGAGTTCGCTGTCGAAATAACTGTGCAATTCAATGGAAGCGCATACGCAACCATCTGAGAATTACCTGACAGCAGACTTGGAAACTCCGGCAGTAACAAACTTGAAGTTTGTTTGCTGGCCGAGAGAGGTGGGTATAGCTGGTCGGCCGCAGGTGGATTGAGTCCCTGACCTGCAGTGATGACGAACGGGTGAGCAACAGGCGACGCGCCGGAGAATCATCGCGGTCCGGGTATCCGGCACCGCGAGTAACGGCCGAATTAGCAGAAAAATCCCGGCTACCGGAGCGTTGCGGTATGCGTGGGACCGTTATTTCCGACCGCCCGCCAGGTATTTGCGAATGGTCTCCGGAGATGCTGTCGGACTGTGGGTTTCGGCTCGGTTACGGCCGGGCAGACGGAGTGTGCAGGAGGTTGCGCAGGGATAACGATTGTGTAGAGTCGACGGTAACGCTGGCCGCAGCTGAGCTGGACTCGCTGCGGCCAGTGGATCTCAAATCGGCACTCCGATGATCCTTCGAATCCCCGCCCTCTCGCAAGGGATTTTCTCAGCCTCAGCAGAATCCGCCCCGGCGTTAGCTCGATATGCGCTCGCTCGCATCCGTCGCGGACCGCAACGCCGCGCGTTCCTGCACCGCTCGGCGCCCCGGGCCGAAGACGTAGGTCAGAAATCCGAGCTCGGCAACCAGCCCGACACCGATTCGCACCGGCGCGGGCCAGTCGGCGGGTGTGACGAAACCCTCGATCAGGCCCGAGACCAATAAGACCGCCACCAGCCCCAGTGCGATCGTCGCCGTCGCCCGTCCCTGCCGGGCCAGCGCCTCGGCGCGTGACGACCGCCCCGGCTCTATCAGCGTCCAACCCAGTTTCAGCCCCGCGCCGCCGGCGACGAAGACGGCCGTGAGCTCGAGCATGCCGTGGGGGAGCAGGAATCCGAAGAACGAGTCGAGCCGCCCGGCATCCGCCATCAGCCCCGCGGAGACTCCGACGTTCAGTGCGTTCATGAACAGCAGATAGGCCGCCGGGAGAATCAGGATGCCGGTGAACAACGCGATGGCCGACACCCAGGCGTTGTTGGTCCACACCTGTGCGGCGAAGGCGTCGTGGGGATGTTCGGAGTAATAGGACTCGAAGCGGCCGCCGGGGGCGGTCAGCGATTCCGCATTCGACGGCAGCCCCAAAGTCCTTCGCGCCGAACCCGAGCCGGACACCCAGATGCCGATACCGGCCGAGACGGCCAGAAACGCCGCCGCCACCGAGGCCCACCAAGGCCACGCTCGATACACCGCGGCGGGGAACCGATGGGTGAAGAAATAGCCGATCTGCGACCACGTGTCGGTGCGCGCGCCCAGCAGCCGTCCCCGGGCCCGCGCGAGTACCGCGCTCAGACCGTTGATCAACTCCGGATCGGGCGAATGTGATTGCAGCCGCGCCAGCTGCTGGGAGGTGCGGCGGTACAGGGCCACGAATTCGTCGACCTCGGCGCCGCTGAGCCGCCGCTGCGCGGTCAGCCGGTCGAGCCGATCCCAATGCCGCCGCTGCGCGAACGAATAGGCATCGACGTCCATCGGCTCCTCCTGTGCTCCTGCGGGACACCCGCACCCGATCGAATCGCCGCAATGAGCTTCGCAGGGTATCGCGGCGATTCTCCCGTGTCCGCCCGGTCCTCTCGAAGGCTAGTTCGCACGCGCCCGATTCGGGATACTGGAGCGATCATGGCCGATTTCACCACCGGGGAGGCCGTCTCCCTGCAGTTGCCGATCGCGCGCATCCCCACCCGGGCCGCGGCCTTCGCGATAGATCTGGTGCTGCAACTCGTGCTCGGCCTGCTGTTGTTGTCGGCCGTCTTCGCCGTGTTGTTCCGATTCGAACCCGACGGCGCGTGGGTCGACGTGGCCGTGCTGGTGACGATGGTGACCGTCCTCGTCGGCTATCCGGTCGTCAGCGAAACACTGATGCGCGGGCGGACCGTGGGAAAACTGGCGCTGGGCCTGCGCGTGGTGCGCAGCGACGGCGGGCCCGTCGATTTCCGGCACGCGCTGACCCGCGGCCTCGCCGGTGCCCTCGTCGATTTCTGGAATCTCGGTGGGTTCGGTCTGGTCGCGGTGGTCACCTCGCTCTGTTCGCCGCGGGCGCGCCGGGTCGGTGACATCCTGGCCGGCACCGTCGTGGTGTCGGATCGGGCGCGAATTCCCATGCCCGCGCTGGCCACTGCCCCGCCCTGGCTGGTCGACTGGGTGGGCCGGCTGGATCTGTCCGGTCTCACCGAGGATCTAGCGCTGCCCGTGCGGCGGTATCTGACCCGCTTCCCGCAGCTCACCCCGCAGGTGCAGGCGGAACTCGGTGCGGCGCTGGTGATCGCGGTGTGCGATCAACTGCGGGTGGCGCCACCGGCCGGATATCCGCCGCTGCACATCCTCGGCGCGGTCATCGGGGAGCGGCAACGCCGGATTCTGCCGCCGCCACGCCTGCCATTCTGGCCGATGCCCCAGCAGTGGGTGCCACCCGCCGGGCCGGCGCAGCCGTACGCACCGGTGGTCCGGCCGGGAGCGTGAACGCTCAGAGGGCTCCGGACCGCTTCAGTTCCAGGTACTCGTCGGCCAGCGCCTCCGGGACTCGCTCCGGCGCCGCGGCCACCACGTCGATGCCCTGGCGCTGCAGGGTTTCTCGCACGATCGCGCGTTCGGTCAGCAGATGTTCGGCGGCCGCGGCGGCATAGACCTCGGCAGCGGTATCGCGACGGGTCGCGGTCGCCGCGATCTCCGGATCGGTGACCGACACCAGCAGCACCCGGTGTCGGCTGCTCAACACCGGGAGTACCGGCAGCAGGTTCTCTTCGACCATCGCCCCGTCCAGACTGGTGAACCAGACCACCAGGCTGCGGCGGCGGGTGTGGCGAACCGCGGTGCGGACCATGGCCGGGGTGTCGGCATCCAGCAGCGCGGGCACGACGCCCGAGAGGGCGTGCATCAGCTTGGGCTGCACCGCCTTTCCGCGTGCGCCCCGGACTTCGGCGCGAATCTCGCGATCGAAGGCCAGCAGGTCGACGGTATCCCCGGCCGCGGCCGCCAGTCCGCCCAGCAGCAGCGCGGCCTCGACGGCGGTGTCCAGCCGAGTCTGCTCACCGAGCCGGGCGGCGCTGATTCGGCCGGTATCCAGCAACATCAGCACGTGGCGGTTGCGTTCGGGACGCCAGGTGCGTACCAGCACATCGGTGGCGCGGGCCGTGGCTCGCCAGTCGATGGACCGCACATCGTCACCGGCCACATATTCGCGGAAGGAATCGAATTCCGAGCCCGGACCACGCAGAGTGGCGACCGATCGGCCGTCCAGATGCTGCAGCCGTTTCACCTTGGCGGCGAGGATCCGTTCGGTCCGAAACGGCGGCAGCGCACGCACCGTCGCGGGCACGGTGCGACGGAACTGCCGCCCCGCCAGGCCGAGCGGTCCGAACAACCGAACCGTGACCGGACCCGCGATCCGATCGCCGCGGCGAGCCGGGCGGACGGTGGTGGCCAGCCGGGTGGTGGTATTCGGCGGCAGCTGCAACCGGTGGGTCTCGGCCGGTGCCTGCGCACTGGGCGGCCAGTCGTCCCACAGCCGCGCCCGCACCGCGCGGGCGCCGCGGTTCAGCACGGTGAGCTCGACGGTGGCGGTGTGGCCGACGCGGACTGTGGTGAGCGGAACCCGCGACAACTCGAGATCATCGGCGCGACAAGCGATCACGTCGATCGCGACGAGGACGGCCAGCACACTCGTCAGTACGACGACGCCGGCCCAGGACGGTAGCGCGACACCGACCACCACCGCAGCCACCGCCGCGCAGACCGCGAGCCGACCCGTGACGATCATTGCGCTACACCGGAACCGGGACCGCGGCCAACAGCGAGGACATCACGCCTTCGCCGGTCACGCCGTCCAGTTCGGCCTCGGGACGCAACTGCAGACGATGCCGGAGAGCAGTCACCGCAACGGTTTTCACATCGTCGGGAGTGACGAAGGCGCGGCCGTTCAGCCACGCCAGGGCCCTTGCCGAGGCCAGCACCGCGGTCGCGCCGCGCGGGGAAGCGCCGTGCTGAACCGCGGGCGAGGTACGGGTGGCGCGGCACAGATCGACGATGTAGGCCAGCACCTCCGGGTTGACCGTCACCTGCGCGACGGCGGCCCGTGCCGCCGCGATATGCGCGGCTCCGGCGACGGGCCGCACGCCCGCTGCCCCCAGGTCGCGCGGGTCGAAGCCGGCGGCGTGGCGCTGCAGGATGCGGAATTCGTCGTCGCGGCCGGGCAACTGGATGTCCACCTTGAACAGGAACCGGTCCAGCTGCGCCTCCGGCAGTGGGTAGGTGCCCTCCTGTTCGATCGGATTCTGGGTCGCGATCACCACGAACGGATCGGGCAGCGGCTGCGGGACGCCGGCCACCGACACCTGCCGCTCCTCCATCGACTCCAGCAGTGCCGATTGGGTTTTCGGCGGCGTGCGGTTGATCTCGTCGGCGAGCAGCAGGTTGGTGAAGACCGGCCCGCGGCGGAAGGTGAATTCGGCCGAATGCGGATCGTAGATCTGGGAGCCGGTCACATCGCCGGGCATCAGATCCGGAGTGAACTGCACCCGAGTGTGGTCGAGTTCCAGCGCCGCGGCCAGGGCGCGCACCAGCAGCGTCTTCGCCACGCCCGGCACACCTTCCAACAGCACGTGGCCACGACACAGCAGGGCGAGCACGAGGTACAGCACGGCGTGGTCGTTGCCGACGACCGCCTTGCCGATCTCGGCACGTACCTCGCCCAGCGCCCGGAGCGCCTGGTCGGCCGTGGGGATGTGGTTGGTCTGCGCCGTGGTCATCCGGTCTCCGTCATCCTATTTCCGATTCGATCCAGTCCAGTTGTGCCGCCACGTATTCCAGCGCCGAGTCGTCGGCGACGGGGCCGTAGAAGGCCGTGGCGATGCGGCCGGGATCGACGCCGATCCGGGCGCCGATCACCGCGCTCACCTGCTCCGGCGCGGCATCGGCGCGCAGATTCACGCGGCCGCGGACGCGTCGCAGCGTGGCCGCGCGCAATTTCGCCGCGACATGGTCGCGATCCTTGGTCCTGCGGTAGAGCGCGGCCTGACCCGCCAGCAGTTCACCGGCCGCCACCTGCACCGGGCGCGGCTCGCCGACCACGGCACCCCGGCGGCGGGCGCGCCACCAGACCACGACGGCGGCGAAGATCAGCGCCTGCAACCCGCCGTAGGCCAGCCAGGGCGGTAAGCGCTGGAAGATCGAATCGCTGCCCGCGCCCACGTCGGGCGGGCGGATATCCGGGTGATCGGGCGGCGGTGGTGAGTGCGGCTGGGTAGGTTGCGGCGGGGCCGTCGGCGCGGTGGCCAGCCGGAACAGCAGATACCCGACCAGAGCGATGACGAGCGCGCCGAGCACGATGGCCCAGAAGCGCTTGTCGCGTACCAACTGTGGCAGCGGCGGCAAGCGGCGGCGGCCGGCGCGCTTGCGTTCGGACCGCTGCTGTTCGACCGGGTCGGGCGGAGGAGGCGGCGCCAGCGAATAGCGGTCGGCTGAGGTGAGGCGCTGATATCCGTCCGGGGTGGCAGTGCGGCCGCCGTAGACGATCTCGTCGAAACTGTATGCGGCGTAGTCCAATTCGGCCGAGGCGTCCGGAAGCGCGTGCCCCGCGGCCGAGGCGGTCTCCCGGGCCGTGCGCGAACGCCGGACCTCGAGTACGCCGCCCTGTTCGAGGCCGCGTACGACGGCGCGGAAGCGTTCGCGCAGTGCGGTATCGAAGTCGTGGTGTCCGGCGGCGGATTCGGCCGCGGCCCGGTGCTGGGCGGCCGCCCCGAGCGTCGGGGGTGGCGGCGCCGCGGGCCGATCCGCGCGTGCGTCGTCGGTCACCGTGCCGCCTGCCCGGTGGGTATCCGGATATCCAAACCCTCCCGGCCGCAACGCCTGTCGAGATACACCACCACGGCGGTCGCGGCGTCGACGGCCGCGGCGAATGCCGAAATCAGCAGCGCCGCACCGGACAGCAAGGTGACGACCGCCCAGCGATGGGTTCCGGAGATATCGGAGAGGAAGCCCAGAAGTCCCGCGACCGGCACCGCCAGCACCAGCAGCACGCCGCGTAGATAGAGCCACAGTCCGGCCAGCGGCATCGCCCGTCCGGTGGCGAGCAGTTTCGCTCGCCGGACCGCCGCCGCGTACGGCGTCGATTCGGCGAACAGGACCGGCACGATCGGCCATCGCGTACCGCGCACCCGGGCCAGCCAGATCACCGCCGGAATCAGCGTGATGATCAGCGGCGTACCGAGCAGGAGGATGCCGACGCCGATCGCTGTGGAGATCACCTGGTTCAGCAGCAGCCGACCGGACACCGCGAGCAGGCGCGCGGCGGCGGTGCGCGCGGTGATAGGCCGGTTGCGGACGACGGCCAGCCCGATCGGCACGGTGACGCCGACTATCCACAGCCGCAACACCCATGCACAGCAGGCTGTGGAAAGAATTGCCGCCCAGGCGGTTCCGGCGCTCGAATCGTCGGTCGCGAGCGACACCAGCGCGGTGACCCCGACGACGATCCCCAGGGCCGCGGCCAGACCCGCACCCGCCAACCCGGCGATCGGCCGGATTCGATGCTGCAATACCGCGAAGGGCAGGTCGGCCAACTCCCGCCACGTCAGCGGTCGCACCGGGATGCGTTCGGCGTCGTCTCCACCGCCGGAGTCGCGGTCGTCGGCACCGCGCGGCGGCGCCACGCGGTGGGCGGACGATCGCCCCTCCCGATCGGTCACGACTGGAAACACGGGCCGAGTCTATCCACGGACCCGGACGTATGACGGTTATCCGATCGGCCACCCGGCGGGTGACGCAACCGGGTGGATATGACCGGTTCGGCCGAAAACACGTGACCGCGACGCCTGGGGCGTCCGGTCGGGTTCGGTCAGTCGCGGCCGGAGCCGGGCGGCAGTTCGCGTGGGGCGCGGTAGCCGAGTTCGGTCGTCTCGCCGGCGGGCAGCTCGCCGTATCGGCCGGATTCCGGCAGATCGGGGTGCGCGGCGGGATTCCGCTGCGGGAGGGCCGCATAGCGCGCGTAGCGCGGGTCGTGCCGGTAGGCGGCGTAACGCGGGTCGTGCTGGTAGGCGTCGTACGGGTACGAAGCGGTGACCTGGGCGTAGGGCGCATCCGGCAGCGGGTGGCCCGGATGTCCGTAGCCCACCGCCGGATCGAGCGAATCCTCGGAGTTCACTGTCACCTTGCGGGTGCGTTTGAGGGTGAAGGTGATCTCCTCCGCCTCCTCGAAGACCTGACGGACGGTCCGCAACGGTGCGACCGCGGTGTCGATGGTCCGATCGAGCGCGGTGGTGACGAATCCGGGGACCAGTGGACGGATCCAGCGCGCGGCGGTATCGGTGAACGGCACCGTGCCGATCACCGGAAGTTCCAGCCCGCCACCTTTTTTCGCGTCCTCGCGCGGGGCGGGCACCGCGGCCGGCGAATGCGGCGCGAGGCCGGCCGAGGGCAGCTGTGCGGGCAGATTCCGTGCGGTCACGGTCGCCTCCTGTGTCGAGTCGGTTCGGGCCGGGGATTCGGCAGCGGGCAATGCGCCCGTGGTCGGGAAGGTCGCGGATGCGGTCTGCGCACCCGGCGGAAGGGCGGCCAGCGCCTCGAATTCGGCGACCGCCCGGCGCTGCGGTTCGGTGATGCCGATTTCCAGGTTGCCGATCGCCGCGATCACCCGTTTGCGCTGGCGCTCGCGGTCGATGGCGGTATCGGCGTGCAACGCCAGTTGTGCGGTGGCCACCCGGTGTTCGGCCCGCTGGACGGCGACCGCGGTATCGGCTTCCCGCTCGGCGCGGTCGGCTTCGGCGCGCGCGGCCACGGCGCGGTCGAACGACGATTCGCCCCGCCAGGACCGCAGCACCAGCGGCAGCAGGGCGAGGAGAACCCCGATCGCGATCGTGAGCAGGCGCAACAGCAGCGCACCCAGATGTCCGGTGGTGTAGTCGTTCATGGCCAGCCAGCGCGCGCCCAGACCACGATCTCCGGTGTGGAAGGCGGCGGTGCGGGCCTGCTCCAGGGCGCTCTGGCGGGTGGCGATCTCCGTGTCCACGGGCTGGACGCGCGCCTCGGCGGTGTTGAGCCGTCCGCGGGCATCGTCGAGCATCGCGTTGGCGGTCTGTGATTCCGGACCCCGGCCGGGCACCCCGGTGATCTTGGTCTGCGGGCACTGCGGCGTCGGGTGGTATTCACAGCGGGCGACGACGAGGGCCTGATCCATATCGGCCTGCGCCTGGGCGATGGTCTGTGTGAGTGCGCTGCGTTCGGCAGTGGCTCGGTCGAGTTCCGTGCGGGCGGTGACCACTGTCGCGGCGGAGTCGGCATCGCGGCGGGACCGATCGTCGAGCGTGCGGTCGACGGATCCGGCGAGAATCACCGTGCTCGCCAGCTCGGCCACCAGGACACCGGTGATCACGGCTACCGCGATCCGCCCGATCCGCTCCGCCCGGCCGCGACCGGCGGACAGTGGCGCGGTGGCCGAGGCTCGCGAGATCGCGCCGACCAGCAGTGTCGCCGGCAGCGCGACGATCGCCACGACCACGGCGGGCCAGTGCGCCGCCACACCGGCCGCCGCGACGACGATCCCGGACAGCACCGCGAACAGCAGCACCACCCCACCGGTCACGGCGTACGTCGATCCCTCGTGCCGGTCGCCGCGGCCGGCTTGGGCGCCACCGAGCCAGGTCAGCACCGCGGCGGGAGACCGCCTCGCTCGCGATTCGGTCGTGCGGGAGCCGGACCCCGAGGGTCCGGATGCCGAACTTTCGGTGGGGGACTGTTCGAAGACGTGGGGATCGGTCAACGGATTCACATCCTCTGGGTCCCAATCGTTGTCGCCACCGGGCGAAACGGTCGTTGCATCGTGGTCCGGGCGGTGGTGTGCCCCCGCGCGCGAGCGGGACGGGCCATCCGCCGAGCGCCGCGGTCGCGCGCAATCAGGTTCAGAGTGACAGGCCGAGCGAAGAACCACCGAGCGCGGCGGCATCGATGTGGTGAGCCTCACAGACGGCCGCGGAGCGAAACCCTACTCTCGGGTAGGGCGGCACCGATCGACACGATGGTGCGGCGGTGACAGGAGGGCGGAACGTGCGAGCGACCCGGGGAGTCGGTATTCATCGGATCGGGGGAGGACCATATGCGGGCGAAACCGACGATCCGGCGGTCGACACCGAGGCACTGTCGCGATTCGATCGTCACCACGCGCGCCGGCGTACCCGTCTCGTCGCGGCCGCCCTGCTCGTCACCTCGGCATTCGCGATCGTGGCGCCGATGACCACCGAGCGAGTACTTCCGCAGGCGCAGGCGGCTCCGGCGGAGGAGGACCGGTCGGCACTGAGTCCGCTGGTGGAGTTGGTGCTGCGCCGCCTGAACACCGCCGATGCCGTCGCCGCCGCGAAATGGACCGCCTCGCAGCGGACCGGGCAGGCTCCGGTGGTCGACGATCCGGCGCGCGAGGCGCAGGTCTACGACGCGATGGCCGCGGCCGGCGCCCGGTCGGGGCTGCCGCAGGACTGGGTGCGGCAGGTGTTCACCGGACAGATCGAGGCCAACAAGACCGTGCAGTACGGACTACTCACCCGGTGGCGCTTCGATCCGGCGGCCGCGCCCGCGCCGGATGCGTCGGATCTGGCCGCCGTGCGGCCGGTGATCGACGAGGTCAACGGCGAGATCCTGAATCAGCTCGCGGCTCACCGCACGGTGCTTACCGCACCGGATTGTGCGCAGCAGCTCGCGGCCGCGGTGGTCCCGGTGCTGACCTCGGGCCGGGTCGACGCGCTGCACGGTGCCGCCCTGGTCCGCGCGACCGTAACGCTTTGTCCCGCAACGGATGTGAAATAAACCACAGTCATTCTCGATCTTGGTTTGCCGAGAATGTGCTGAACTCCACATTTGCAAACGATGCCGTACGGTCCGCACATTGGCGTGGCTTGTCGCTCCGGTATCCGGAATGTCTCCTCCAGGTGTCCGGAGAGTTAGCCGCCTTACACCCCGGTTTGCCGCCGCCGCGTACGGGGAAATCTGTTTCGACGCAGGTGAGAGCGTTGCGCAGGACTGGGCTCCCAGCTCGTGACCGATGCCCAGGCGCTATCGACGGCAGTGGCGAACGCGACTCAGCGATCCGCGCTGCCTGCTTTACACTGGAGAACGCGCAGGTAGTGGAGGACCGATGTAGATGCCCAGGTAGACGGAGTATTTAGCACAACCTAAGTTGGTTGGGCTCCGGTCCTGACTTATCGTTTGCTCTAAGTGTCGGACGCGAAATGTCCGACTCGTCGCCCGGACTCGGCCACGAGCCGCAAGCATCAGCCTAGCGGGCGAGCACGGCGCGGTGGGTAAGGAACTCTTCAGAGTTCCGCTACCACCGAGCACCCGACTACGAAACCGAAGCGGGTGGACAACTGGAGAGTTTGACTGCACGGGATGACCATCAGCGCCGCTGGTCGCCGCAACGTCCGGACGCAGTCTAGGCGGAGGCGTTTCGACGAGGGCCATCGGAAGAGGGCATCGAAATCGAGGGCCTCTTCGTTGAAGGCGCCTATTTCTTGAAGGCAGAGGCATGACGCAACTTCCTGGCCACAGGTCACCTGGACCGATCGGGCTCTATGACCCGGCGAACGAGCACGACTCCTGCGGTGTCGCGTTCGTCGTCGACATGCATGGCCGTCGTAGCCGCGACATCGTCGACAAGGCTATTACGGCACTGCTGAACCTGGAGCACCGTGGTGCTGCGGGTGCGGAACCCAACTCCGGTGACGGTGCGGGCATCCTGATCCAGCTCCCGGACAAGTTCTTCCGGGCGGCGCTGGCCGAGAGCGGTGCCACGTTCGAGTTGCCGCCGGAAGGCTCCTACGCCACCGGTATCGCGTTCCTGCCGCAGGCCCGCCGCGAGGCCGCGCGCGCCTGCTACCTGGTCGAGAAGATCGTCAAGGAAGAGGGCCTGGCCGTTCTGGGCTGGCGCGAGGTCCCGATCGACGGGTCCTCCCTGGGTGCGTTGTCGCGCGACGCCATGCCGACGTTCCGGCAGCTGTTCATCGCCTCGCCGACCGATTCCGCCGAGCAGCTCAGTGGAATGGATCTGGAGCGGCGTGCCTACGTCGTGCGCAAGCGGGTCGAGCACGAGCTCGGCAAGCAGGGCGCCGGCGAGGGTGCGGTCGGCCGCGAGACCGTCTACTTCCCGAGCCTGTCCGGCCAGACCTTCGTCTACAAGGGCATGTTCACCACCCCGCAGCTGCGGGCGTTCTACCTGGATCTGCAGGACGATCGGGTGGAGTCGGCGCTGGGCATCGTGCACTCGCGCTTCTCGACCAACACCTTCCCGTCCTGGCCGCTGGCCCATCCGTTCCGCCGCGTGGCCCACAACGGTGAGATCAATACCGTCACCGGTAACGAGAACTGGATGCGCGCGCGTGAGGCGCTGCTGAACTCCGAGATCTTCGGCACCGACCACGAGGGCAACAACCGGCTGGAGAAGATCTTCCCGGTCTGCACCCCCGGCGCCTCGGACACCGCCCGCTTCGACGAGGTGCTCGAACTGCTGCACCTCGGTGGCCGCAGCCTGCCGCACGCCGTGCTGATGATGATCCCGGAGGCCTGGGAGCGGCACCAGTCGATGGATCCGGCGCAGCGCGCCTTCTACCGCTACCACTCGATGTTGATGGAGCCGTGGGACGGCCCGGCCTCGGTGTGCTTCACCGACGGCACCGTGGTCGGCGCGGTGCTGGACCGCAACGGTCTGCGGCCGTCGCGCATCTGGGTCACCGAGGACGGCCTGGTCGTCATGGCTTCGGAAGTCGGCGTGCTCGACATCGAGCCGTCGAAGGTGGTCCGCAAGGCCCGTCTGCAGCCCGGCCGCATGTTCCTGGTCGACACCTCGCAGGGCCGCATCATCAGCGACGACGAGATCAAGTCGCAGCTGGCCGCCGAGCAGCCGTATCAGCAGTGGCTCGACGAGGGCATCATCAAGCTCGCCGAGCTGCCCGACCGTCCGCACGAGCACATGTCGCACGACCGCGTGCTCATCCGCCAGCAGATCTTCGGATACTCCACCGAGGAACTGAGCCTGCTGATCTCGCCGATGGCCAAGACCGGTGGCGAGGCGCTGGGTTCGATGGGTACCGACACCCCGATCGCCGTGCTGTCCTCGCGTCCGCGCCTGCTGTTCGACTACTTCGCGCAGCTGTTCGCCCAGGTCACCAACCCGCCGCTGGACGCCATCCGCGAGGAGGTCGTCACCAGCCTGCGCAGCACCATCGGCCCCGAGGCCGACCTGCTGCATCCGGGGCCGGAGTCCTGTCGGCACATCACGCTGACCCAGCCGATTCTCGACAACGACGAGCTGGCCAAGCTCGTCCACATCAACGACGACGGTTCGCGGCCCGAGCTGCGTTCGGTGGTCGTGCGCGGCCTCTACCCGGTCAAGAAGGGTGGCAAGGGCCTGCGCAAGGCGCTCGATGCCATCAACGACCAGGTGTCGGCGGCCATCGACGGTGGCGCCCGGATCGTGGTGCTCTCCGATCGCGAATCCAACGAGAAGCTGGCGCCGATTCCGTCGCTGCTGCTCACCGCCTCGGTGCACCACCACCTGGTGCGCGAGCGCACCCGTACCAAGGTCGGCCTGGTGGTCGAAGCCGGTGACGCCCGCGAGGTGCACCACATGGCCATGCTGGTCGGCTTCGGCGCGGCCGCGATCAATCCCTACATGGCCTTCGAGTCGATCGAGGACATGCTCGAGCGCGGCGCGCTGGAGATGCCGGGCAGCACCGGCGACAAGGCGGCCGACTACGCCGCGGCGGTCAAGAACTACAACAAGGCGGCCGGTAAGGGCGTGCTGAAGGTGATGTCCAAGATGGGCATCTCCACCATCGCCTCCTACCGCGGCGCTCAGCTGTTCCAGGTCGTGGGTCTGTCGCAGGAGCTGTGCGATCAGTACTTCACCGGCCTGACCTCGCCGCTGGACGGCATCGGTCTCGACGACATCGCCGCCGAGGTCGCCGCCCGCCACCGGATCGCCTTCCTGGAGAACCGCACCGAGCGCGCGCACCGCGAACTCGAGATCGGCGGTGAGTACCAGTGGCGGCGTGAGGGTGAGTTCCACCTCTTCAACCCGGACACGGTGTTCAAGCTGCAGCACGCGACCCGCTCGGGTCAGTACTCGATCTTCAAGGAGTACACCAAGCTGGTCGACGACCAGTCCGAGCGCCTGGCCTCGCTGCGCGGCCTGTTCAAGTTCAAGACCGAGGGCCGGCACGCCATTCCGATCGAGGAAGTCGAGCCCGCGAGCGAGATCGTGAAGCGCTTCTCCACCGGCGCGATGAGCTACGGCTCGATCTCGGCGGAGGCACACGAAACCCTCGCCATCGCGATGAACCGCCTCGGCGGCCGTTCCAACTCGGGCGAGGGCGGCGAGTCGCCGGCCCGCTTCGAGCCGGAGGACAACGGCGACTGGCGGCGCAGCGCGATCAAGCAGGTGGCGTCGGGTCGCTTCGGTGTGACCGCGCACTACCTGACCAACTGCACGGACATCCAGATCAAGATGGCCCAGGGCGCCAAGCCCGGTGAGGGCGGTCAGCTGCCCGCGCACAAGGTGTACCCGTGGGTCGCCGAGGTGCGGCACTCGACGCCGGGTGTCGGCCTGATCTCGCCGCCGCCGCACCACGACATCTACTCGATCGAGGATCTGGCCCAGCTGATCCACGACCTGAAGAACGCGAATCCGCAGGCTCGGATTCACGTGAAACTTGTCGCGGAGCCGGGTGTCGGAACGGTCGCGGCCGGTGTGTCGAAGGCCCACGCCGACGTCGTGCTGATCTCCGGCCACGACGGTGGTACCGGCGCCTCGCCGCTGACCTCGCTGAAGCACGCGGGCGGCCCCTGGGAACTCGGCCTGGCCGAGACCCAGCAGACCCTGCTGCTCAACGGTCTGCGCGACCGCATCGTGGTGCAGGTCGACGGCCAGATGAAGACCGGCCGCGACGTGCTGATCGGCGCCTTGCTCGGCGCCGAGGAGTACGGCTTCGCGACCGCTCCGCTGGTGGTCTCCGGCTGCGTCATGATGCGCGTCTGCCACCTCGACACCTGCCCGGTCGGCGTCGCGACCCAGAATCCGGTGCTGCGCCAGCGCTTCACCGGTAAGCCCGAATTCGTCGAGAACTTCTTCATGTTCATCGCCGAAGAGGTGCGGGAGCTGCTGGCCTCGCTGGGTCTGCGCTCGCTCGACGAGGCCATCGGCCGGGTCGACCTGCTCGACACGACCAAGGCCAAGGAGCACTGGAAGGCGAGCAAGCTGGATCTGTCGCCGATCCTCGACGATGTCGAGACGGCGTTCATGTACCAGGACCGCCGCTGCACCAAGAGTCAGGACCACGGCCTGGACAAGGCACTCGACAACCAGCTCATCGCCCAGGCGGCGGATGCGCTCGAGCGCGGCAAGCCGGTCAAGTTCGAGACCAAGATCACGAACGTGAACCGCACGGTCGGCACCATGCTCGGCCACGAGGTGACCAAGCTCTACGGTGGCGCCGGCCTGCCCGACGACACCATCGACATCACCTTCACCGGTTCGGCGGGCAACAGCTTCGGCGCGTTCGTCCCGGCCGGTATCACCCTGCGGGTGTTCGGTGATGCCAACGACTATGTCGGCAAGGGCCTTTCGGGCGGGCACCTGGTGGTGCGGCCGTCGCTGAACGCCCCGGAGTCCTTCGTCGCCGAAGAGAACATCATCGCGGGCAACGTGATCCTGTTCGGCGCCACCAGCGGCGAGGCGTTCATCCGCGGTGTGGTCGGCGAGCGGTTCTGCGTGCGTAACTCGGGCGCCACCGCGGTGGTCGAGGGCGTGGGTGATCACGGCTGCGAGTACATGACCGGTGGCCGGGTCGTCATCCTCGGCGAGACCGGGCGCAACTTCGGTGCCGGTATGTCGGGCGGTATCGCCTACATCTACAACCCGAACGGCACGTTCGAAGCCAACCTCAACACCGAGCTGGTGGATATCGAACAGCTCGAGGGCGAGGACTTCACCTGGCTGCGCGACGTCGTCGCGAGCCATCGCGACGCGACGGGTTCGGCAGTGGCCGAACGCATCCTGAGCGATTGGTCGCAGCAGGTGAACCACTTCGTGAAGGTTATGCCTCGCGACTACAAGAAGGTATTGCTCGCTATCTCCGAGGCTGAGAAGGCCGGGCGGGATGTCGACGAGGCGATCATGGAGGCCGCACGTGGATAACGTGAGACGCGTGCAAGACGCACGGACGGCTGTGAGAGGCGAAAATACGGAGGCCGCACGTGGGTGATCCACAGGGATTTCTGAAGCACACCAGCCGGGAACTGCCCACTCGGCGTCCGGTACCGCTGCGCCTGATGGACTGGAAAGAGGTCTACGAGGAGAACTACTCCCACCAGACCCTGCAGACCCAGGCCAGCCGCTGCATGGACTGCGGTATCCCGTTCTGCCACAACGGCTGCCCGCTGGGGAACCTGATTCCCGAGTGGAACGACCTGGTCTACCGGGATCGCTGGCGCGAGGGCATCGACCGTCTGCACGCGACCAACAACTTCCCGGAATTCACCGGGCGGTTGTGCCCGGCGCCGTGTGAGGCGTCGTGTGTGCTCGGTATCAACCAGGATCCGGTCACCATCAAGCAGGTCGAGGTCGAACTCATCGAGAACGCCTTCGACGAGGGCTGGGTGCAGCCGGTCTATCCGACCCGCCTGACCGGTAAGAAGGTCGCGGTCGTGGGTTCGGGTCCGGCCGGTCTGGCCGCGGCCCAGCAGCTGACCCGCGCCGGCCACACCGTCACGGTGTTCGAGCGCGACGACCGCATCGGTGGCCTGCTGCGCTACGGCATTCCGGAATTCAAGATGGAGAAGCGCTTCATCGACCGCCGCCTGGCGCAGATGGAGGCCGAGGGCACCATCTTCAAGGCGGGCGTGAACGTCGGTGTCGACATCAACGCCGAGCAGCTGCGCGAGCAGTTCGACGCGGTGGTGCTCGCGGGTGGTTCCACCATCGCGCGGGACCTGCCGATTCCGGGTCGCGATCTGGACGGCATCCACCAGGCGATGGAATTCCTGCCGCTGGCCAACCGGGTTCAGCTGGGCGACCCGGTCGCCGACGAGGAGGGCCTGCCGCGGATCCACGCCAAGGGCAAGAAGGTCGTCATCATCGGTGGCGGTGACACCGGCGCCGACTGCCTGGGCACCTCGCACCGCCAGGGCGCGGCGAGCGTCCACCAGTTCGAGATCATGCCGAGGCCGCCGCAGGAGCGGGCCGAGTCGACCCCGTGGCCGACCTACCCGCTGATGTTCCGGGTCTCCTCGGCGCACGAAGAGGGTGGCGAGCGCGTCTTCTCGGTGAACACCGAGCGGTTCATCGGTGCGGACGGCAAGGTCACCGGCCTGCAGGCGCACGAGGTCCGTAACGTCAACGGCCGCTTCGAGAAGGTCGAGGGCACCGACTTCACCCTGGAGGCCGATCTGGTCCTGCTGGCGATGGGCTTCGTCGGCCCGCAGAAGCCGGGTCTGCTCGAGGATCTCGGCGTGGGCTACGACCAGCGGGGCAACGTCAAGCGCGGTAAGGACTTCCAGACCACCGTTCCCGGCGTCTTCGTCGCCGGCGATATGGGGCGTGGTCAGTCGCTGATCGTGTGGGCCATCGCCGAGGGCCGCGCCGCCGCCTCGGCGGTGGACAAGCACCTCGAGGGTGAGACCGCGCTGCCGGCGCCGATCGCTCCGACGGCGGTCGCCCAGCGCTGAGTCCCGGCCGGGACGGCGGGGCCGACTGTCGGTCGAACAATCGAAAATACGAGGCGTCCACGGGCTTTCGAGCCCGTGGACGCCTGTTTTTTCGCCCTGTACTGCGAAAACGTGTACCCGCGTCCCAAACATCGGAAATCGGACGGGATTTCGAGCTCGGATGGCAGTTCCACCGTGCCGCCGTTATCCTGAGCACCGGTATGTCGTAAATGCTCTTGGTCCGCGTCCGAACTCGTTCCCGAGGTCACGGACGCGGGCGGTTTTTGCTTCGCCGGGAATTTACCGCGCGGCAATGTGGCGGCGGCATCATCAGCGGCGAATACATATGGGGAGCCCCGGCGAGGGCTGGCTTGAACTGGAGCAGCATGCGGTTGAAGAAGGTTGTCGCGGCCGCCGGGGCGGCAGTCGCGGTACTGGCTGGTATGGCAGTGTCGGGCACCGCGGTCGGAAGCGGTTCCGCGAGCGCGGATCCCGGTTGCCCGAGCCTGTATGTCGTCGCGATTCCGGGCACCTGGGAGACCGGTGATCACAAGCCCGACCATATGGTCGGCCCCGGCATGCTGTCGGGTGTGACGCGCGGCCTGCCGAGTTCGACGGACGTCGACTACGTCAGCTACGCCGCGACCGCCTTCCCGTGGGAGGGCGATGTCTACGGCGCCTCCAAGAAGGAAGCGACCGACAACGCGCGCGGCCTCATCCAGGCGATGGCGGCCCGCTGCGCCGGTACGCACTACGCGATCGTCGGTTACAGCCAGGGTGCGGATGCCGCGGGCGATCTGGCCGCCGAGATCGGCACCGGCCTGGGCGCCGTTCCGCCGGACCGCGTTTCGGGTGTCGGCCTGATCTCCGATCCGCGTCGTTCGCCCACCGACGTCCAGGTCGGCCCGGTGGTCGGCGGCGCCGGCGCCGGTGGTCCGCGCGTGGGTGGATTCGGCTTCCTCAGCGACCGGGTGCGCACCATTTGCGCGGCCGGTGACCTGTACTGCTCCACCGAGGACACCGACTACGTCACCCGCTTCGCCGGCTTCCTGGCGCAGGCCTCCGGCGCGAGCGCGGCGAACCTGTGGCGCTACCAGCTCGAGGCGGGGTCGCTCATCGGCGACCTGATGGCGCACGGTGGTGTCGCGGCCCTGCAGTCGCAGCTCACCGACGACGCCAACCAGCAGCGGGTGGAACAGCTCGAGCACTTCTACCAGTCCGGCACGCACACCTCCTACGGCAGCTATTCGGTGGGCGGCGGCCAGACCGCGATCTCCTGGATGCACAACTGGATCGCCGGAATGGCATGAGCCGGTAAGGCGCCCGTGAAGGCCACCCCGCGTCGAGCGGGGTGGCCTTCACCGTTTTTTCGGGGATCAGCCGGCGGAACCGGTCGGCGGGAGCTGGGGCAGCTGCGGGCCGGGAGCCGGCTGGTTCTCCGGTCCGCGGTCCCGATCGCCGTGGTTGTCGCCGCGGTTGTCGCGATCGGGGCCGCGGTGGTCGCCGTCGTGGTCGCGGTCGCCGGGGTGGTTGTCGCGGTCGATGGCGACCGCGCTGGGGGTGTTGGCCGGGGCGTCGGCGAAGGCCGGCACGGCGAGCGCGGACAGGGGAACGACGACGAGCGCACCGGCGACGGCGACGCGGGTCACGAGGCGGCGGGTGCGGTTCTTCGGCTTCGCGGTGGTCTGCAAGGTTTCGGCCTTTCGTCTGCGAAATACGGAGCCGTGCTGGGGATTCGGACCGGGCGGCCCGGCGGCTCACGAGTACATCGAAACGCCGCCGGCTGGGACGGCGATGTCCGCGAACTGTGAATGAACTTTGAAGCGACCGGCCACGGTGCCGCGATCCCGGTCACGACCACCGAATCCGTGTTCCACACAGCGGACGAGGGCCGCTCCCGGAAAGGGAACGGCCCTCGTATGTTCCTCGGCTGTGCGGTTCGGTCAGCCGAACGAGCCGGTGGGCGGGGGTCCGGGCAGGAAGCCGCCGGGACCGGACTGCCACGGGCCGTTATCGTGATCGCGATCGCGATCGTGATGATGACGCCACCCGTCGTGGTCGTGCCAGTCGATCTGCGTGGCGGAAGGGGTATCGGCGAAAGCGGGTACCGCGACCGCGGCGACGGGGGCGGCCGCGATCGCGCCGGCGACGGCGATGCGGGCGATCAGCCGGCGGCGCGAAGAACTCGTGGAGGAGAGCAACGGACTACCTTTCTCGGAACACGGGCCGCCGGGCGGGGCCCGTGGTTATCCATGGAACGACTCGTTGCTGTGTCCGGCAGGCTTCAGGGCTGGCAATCGGCTGTGAATTTCCGCCGCCCGCACAGCTTTCGGATTCTCCCGCCCCTACGCTCTGCTCAGATCGCGTCGCTCGCCGTAGCGGGACGATTCCGCGGCAGCAGATCCCACACGTGGCTGTTCTCGTTGATCGTCGCGGCGGTGCGATTACCGCTACGGGAGAACAGGATCCGGGTGATCGAGCAGTAGTCGATCGGAAAGGTCAGGGGGCGTTCGAGTCCGAGAATGTCCTGGAGCAGCACGTTCACCACTCCGCCGTGGGCGAAGGCGACAACCGTATCGGCCGGTTCGGCGGCCGCGACGAGTTCCGACACCGTGCCCAGCACCCGCGCCACGAACGCGGGCCCGTCGATCTGTTCGGGCAGATGTCCGGCCTTGATCCGGTCGTAGGTGGCGCGGAAATCGCGCTTGGCATCTTCGATCGGGATATACGCGGGTAGGTCGCGGTCGTATTCGGCCAGCCCGTCGAGCACTTCGACCGGCAGTCCCAACTTCTCGGCCGTCGGCGCGGCGGTATCGCGGGCCCGCCGCTGCGGACTGCTCACCACCCGCGCGATGCGGTGCTCGCCCCCGGCGAACCGGGCGATCACGGCCGGTACCCGCCGAGCCTGCTCGACACCGAGTTCGGTGAGTTCGGGATCGGCGGGACCGGAGGTGGTCAGCACCCGGCCGGGCTGGGCGTGACGCACGAGAACAAGCTGCACGGATCTACTGTGCCGGACGCGGGTTCCGGGTTCGCGAACGGGTGCGCGCGCCCCGGCGCCGGCGGCGCGGTCAGCGTCCCTCGCCCTGTCCTGTGCGCGGCTTGACCAGCGGGAACGGCAGGGTTTCGCGGATACTGCGGCCGGTGATCAGCATGACCACACGATCCACCCCCACACCCAGACCGCCGGTCGGCGGCATCGCGAATTCCAGTGCCTCGAGGAAGTCCTCGTCCAGTTCCATGGCCTCCGGATCGCCGCCCGCGGCCAGCAGCGACTGTTCGGTCAGGCGGCGGCGCTGTTCGATCGGATTGGTCAATTCGCTGTAGGCGGTACCCAGTTCGACACCCCAGGCCACCAGATCCCAGCGTTCGGCCACACCGTCGATGCGGCGATGCGCGCGCGTCAGCGGTGACACGGAGGTCGGGAAGTCGATGTAGAAGGTCGGCTCCTGGGTGCGTTCCTCGACGAGGTGCTCGTACATCTCGAGCACGATCTGCCCGGCGTCCCAGCCCGGCTGATACGGCACCTCGACCTTGTCGCACAGCAACCGCAGCCGATCCACCGGGGTGTCGGGAGTGACGGTCTCGCCGACGGCCTCGGAGATGGCGCCGTGCACGGTGCGCACCGGCCAGTCGCCGGAGATGTCGACCTCGGTCAGCGTCCCGTCCGCACCCGGCCGCAGGGCCACACAGGCGCCGTTGGCCGCGATCGCCGCATTCTGGATCAGCTGGCGGCACGCATGCATCATGCGCTCGTAATCACTGTGCGCCTCATAGGCTTCCAGGATCGTGAATTCCGGATTGTGGCTGTAGTCCACGCCCTCGTTGCGGAACACCCGGCCCAGTTCGAAGACCTTCTCCATCCCGCCCACACACAGCCGCTTGAGGTACAGCTCCGGTGCGATGCGCAGGTACAGGTCCAGATCGTAGGCGTTGATGTGGGTGCGGAAGGGTGCGGCGTTGGCGCCGCCGTGCACCTGCTGCAGCACCGGCGTCTCGACCTCGAGGAAACCCCAGCCGGTCAGCGTATCCCGCAGCGACCGCACCACGGCGCTGCGTTTGGCGAGTACCTCGCGCGCCTCCACGTTGATCGTCATATCGACGTAGCGCTGCCGCACCCGCGCCTCGGGGTCGGCGAGTCCGCGCCACTTGTCCGGCAGCGGATGCAGGCATTTGCCGATCATCCGCCAGTCCTGGGCGAGCAGCGACAGCTCGCCCCGGCGGCTCGCGCCGATCTGGCCGCTCACCTCGATCAGATCGCCCAGATCGAAGTATTCGCCGAACGAACTCGAGCGGCGCGCGCCGACCCGGCCCCGGTCGATGAGGATCTGGATATCGCCGGACCAGTCGCGCAGCGTCGCGAAGGTGACGCCGCCGTGGTCGCGGATCCGCAACAGCCGCCCGCATACTCGCACCGTGGTGCCCTTGGGGGAGCGGCGGGCATCGGCGATCGAATGGGTCGGGGCGTAGGCCACCGGATAGGCGTCGATATCGGCCGATTCGAGCCGGCGCACCTTGTCCATCCGCACCCGCACCTGTTCGGGGCGGCGGGCGGCGGCCTGTTCGAGGGCCGAGGGCGGCGCCTCGGGCGGGCTGCCGTCGGCGTGCAGCCCGGTGATCGTGGCCGGCACCGCGGAATGCAGACCGGTGTGGGCCGAGGCATCCGGCTGCTTGCCGAAGCGCGGCAGGAAGCCCTCGGCCAGCGCGCTGGCGAGCGCGACCCGCGGCAGTTGGCGGCGTTCCTCGAAGATGAAGAACCGTGGCACCCACTGCGGCTGATATTTCACATTCGACCGGTACAGCGCCTCGAGTTGCCACCAGCGGCTGAAGAACATCAGCACACTGCGCCACAGCCGCAGCACCGGGCCGGCGCCGATCCGGCTGCCCTCCTCGAAGACCGAGCGGAATACCGCGAAGTTCAGCGAGACCCGGGTGATCCCGTACTGTTCCGAGGTCAGCGCCAGCTGGGAGATCATGAATTCCATGATTCCGTTGGGGCCCTTGGGGTCTCGTCGCATCACGTCGAGCGAGACACCGCTGCGGCCCCAGGGCACCAGCGACAGCATGCCCCACACCCGGCCGTCGCGATCGAGCGCCTCCACCAGCAGGCTGTCGCCGTCGAGCCGGTCGCCGAGCCGGCCCAGCGCCATGGAGAAGCCGCGTTCGGTCTCGGTATCGCGCCAGGAATCGGCGCGGGCGATCATCTGCGCCATCTCGTCCGGCGAGAGTTCGCTGTGGCGGCGGACCCGGACGGTGAAGCCCTGTTTGTGCAGGCGGTTGGCGGCCTGGCGCACCTGCTTCATCTCGGGCCCGGCCAGCGAGAACGAACGGGTGTCGAGAATCGCCTCGTCGCCCAGGCGCAGCGCGGACAGGCCGGCCCGGCGGTAGGCGGTGGCGCCGAGTTCCCCGGCGCCCATCACCGCCGGGGCCCAGCCGTATTCGTCGGCCAGTCGCAGCCAGGCATCGATGGCCTGCGGCCACGCCTCCCGCACACCGATCGGGTCACCGGAGGCCAGGCATACGCCGAGTTCGACGCGGAAGGTGATCGCCGCCTTACCGCTGGGCGCGAACACCACGGCCTTGTCGCGGCGAGTCGCGAAGTAGCCCAGCGAATCCTCGACATCGGAGCGGGCGAGCAGGCCACGCACCGCGGATTCGTCCAGCCCGGTCATCGCGTTGGAGGCGCGTTGCGACCGGAACAGCACCAGCGCGGCGGCCAGCAGTGCGATGGCACCGAACAGGCCGAGCAGCAGATTCACCACATGCGGCGGGTGGCCGTCGAAGTTGTTGTCGGCCACCAGAATTGTCGCGGTGACCCGCGAGATCGCCCACAGCGGGCGCTGCGCACCGCGCGGCAGGCTGCCGGGGAACAGTTCCACCAGCCCCCACCCGAGCAGGCTGCTGATCACCAGCCCGCTGACCAGGACGCCGAGCGCCTTCCACACCGCGCCCCGCCGCACTCGGGTGTAGAACTCCGGCCATGCCGCGATCATCAGGCCGATCACCGCGAGGTGGACGAACAGCGCGGCCAGCGCGTGCGGATCCTGTTCCTCGGCGAAATCCAGTCCGTTGGCGAGCGCGAACAGCGCCATGTACCCGACCAGCAGCCACCAGGCGATGCGTTTACGGGAGGCCGTCGCGCCGGCGAGCAGACCGACGATCACCGCCCACATCAGGTTCGTGTCGGGCGCGTCGAAATAGTAGGCGTCGAGGTAGTGCCGCGGGACCGAGGTGATGTAGCGCAGGCCGGGCGAAATACTCCACAGCGCACACAGAGCCGAGAACACGCCGAGCACCAGGCCGGCCAGATGGGGGACTTCGCTCAGCCGACCGTGGGCGCGATGCGGAACCGGTGACGAAGGTGATTTGCGGTCGCGCGAGTGGAGCTGGTCTTGCGTGGAAGTCACCGCACCAGTGTGCGGGCTGGGGCCGCTCGAGGGGAGAAGGCCACCGGGCGAGTCCTGCTCGTGCACGGTCATATTCGATCCTTTCGCCGGACCCCGGTGCCGACCGGGACGGGGGCGGCGTGCGGCCCGCCGAGCGTGGCGGTAAAGATGTAACCCATGTCGGATCCAGTCGATGTGCCGATCGAAGACGAAGTCATTCGACTCGGGCAATTCCTGAAGCTGGCCAATCTCATCGACAGCGGGTCGGAGGCCAAGACCGTGATCGCCGCCGGACTCGTGCGCGTCAACGACGAGGTGGAATTACGGCGGGGCCGCCAGCTCCATGCCGGAGACGTGGTCGCACTCGCCGGCCACCGTGTGCGGGTGGCAGGCGGATAGTTCGGCAGGCCCGGGGCCGGCCGGCCCGGCGGCGATCGGCGACTCATTCCGCGCGGACGACGACCCCGTCGTGATCGCTGTAGAGCATCTCGCCCGGAACGAAGGTGACGCCGCCGAATTCGACCGGCACGTCGCGTTCGCCGGATCCGGTCTGCGTGCTCTTGCGCGGGTTGGTGCCGAGCGCCTTGATGCCGATGGGCAGGGTGCGCAGAATCGCCGAATCGCGGACGCCGCCGTTGATCACGACGCCGGACCAGCCGTTGTCGACTCCACGGCCGGCGATCACGTCACCGACGAGGGCGGTGTGAATGCTCGCGCCGCCGTCCACGACCAGCACACGTCCGTCACCGGGTTCGCTGAGAGTCTGCTTGACCAACAGATTGTCCTGGAAGCAGCGAATGGTGACGATGCGCCCGCTGAACACCGGATTGCCGCCGAACTGCGTGAATTGCGTATCGCAGCTGCGAATCTCGGGGCCGATCTCGTCGGCGAGGTCGGCGGTTGCCACTAGGTTTGCTGAATCGGTCACGAAATAAGCTTGCCATGCGGGCGACGATCGGATCCTGAGACCTTCGCCGCGTGACGCGGGCCCGCCCGGTTCAGCTGTCGAGGGTGCGCTGATACTCCTCGATCTTGGTCGTCAGATTGTGGGTGGTGTGTTTGACCGACAGTTTGACGAACGGCTCGATGGTCTTGCCCAGCACCTTGCCCGCGAGTCCGCCCGGCACCCGGTATTCGACGATGGCGTCCACCGTGCAGTCGCGGTCGCCGCGGGGATGGAACAGGAAGGTCGATTCGATCTCGAATCCGGTCACGGCCTTCACCGAGATCGCGACGTTCTTCTCCCAGCGCACGATCTGCAACCGCGAGGTCAGCGAGGCGGGGCCCAGTTTGATCTCGGTGTCGAACGTCGCGCCCAGCCCGGCCACCTGATCGGTGATCGGGCGGAAGGAATGGACCTCGGTGACGAATTCCGGCAGATGGCGATGGTCGTTGACGTAGTCGAACGCGGTCTCGGCCGGTGCGGCGCAATCGGCCACGATCTTCACTGCGGTCATGCAGTAACGGTAACGTGTTCCAGTCCGGCCCGGACCGGATGTAATTGCTATCACTCCAGTTCGGAGGCCTGTCCGGCCCGGGCTCGGACTCAGGCGGTCACCGCCAGCGTCGCCGCCAGGCCGAACACCGCGGCCATCACCACGACCTCGATCAGGGCGCGGCGCAGCGAGGAGTCCGCGGTCATCCGGTGGTCGGTGGCCACCGGAACCCAGCTGCGCCGCCACCACCAGCCGAGGCCGAGCAGCCCGACGGCCATGACCGTCTTCGCCAGCAGGATGCGGCCGTATCCGGTATCGACCAGGGCGGCCGGACCGCCGACCCGGACCAGCCCGTTCACCACGCCGGTCACCGTCACCGCGGCCACCGCGGGCAGCGCCCAGCCGGAATAGCGCGGCAGGATCACCGCCCACTCACCGCGGGTGCGCACGACCAGCGCCAGCGCCAGTAGCAGGCCGAACCAGACGGCGGCGGCCAGGGCGTGGACCGCGGCCAGCACCGAGCCCAGCGTCTGCTGTGACATATGGCCGGTGATCGGGCGCAGCACCAGCGTCACCGCGGCGAAGACCAGCACCAGATCGGCGGTCGCACGGTCCGGTCGCCGGAAGGCCAGTGTGCTGTAGCAGGCGACGGCCGCGGTGCCGATCAGCACGGCGATGCCGATCTGGCCCCCGCTGACATGCGTGAGGTAGTCGCCGAAATCGCCGGCGCGCAACCGGGTGAGCGGTACCCCTACCACCTCGGCGGCCTCGGTGGCCAGCAGCACGAATTCCGCCACCGCCCAGAGGCCGCCGAAGACGGCCAGCAGCCGCCACGCGGGCCGCAGCCGGTCGTGCAGGCGCGGCAGCGCGGCCAGGCCGAGAACCGTCGCGCCCAGCCCGTCGGCCAGAGTGCGCACCGGCGCCTCGGCCTGTACCGGATCGGGTGCGGCGAGCGCCCATCCGGCGGCGGCACCGACGAGGGCGGCCGGGACGACCAGCAGCAGTGCGTAACGCAGTGCGGTCGATCTGCTGCCGGCCGTCCCCGGCCTCATGGTTTGCCGCCGCTGCCCGACCGTCGGGAGCGACCGCCGAACAGCGCGAATGCCAGTCCACCACCGAACAGCACGACCGCGGCCACGATGAACACCCACAGCGGCACGCCCCCGGAATCGCCGCCGCCGGAGTTGCCGCTCTCGGCATCGGCCTTGGGACCCGGTGTGCCGTGGCCGGGCGTGGTCAGTTCGAAACTGCGGGTACCGCTGACCGGATGGCCGTCGGCGGAGGTGACCCGGTACGCCATCGTGTAGGTGCCGGCCGGGCCCAGGTCACCGACCTCGACGGTGACGGTCGGGCCGTCCACCACCGGCTTGCCCTTCGACCACAGATTCCCGTCCGGGCCGACGACGGTCAGCGACGGGAAACTCGGCTGCAGATTCTCGTTGAAGGTGACGCTCACCCGCGCGGGACCGGTCTCGACCTTCGCGCCGTCGGCGGGGTCGGTGGATACCACCGTCGAATGCGCGGCGGCCGGACCGGCGACCGTGATCGTCAGTGCGCCCAGCGCCAGCGCGCCGACCAGGGCGAACAGGATGCGGCGCATCATGAGCGCCGGCTCCGGATCAGGCTGCCGAGTCCGAGCGCGGCACCGAGGGCGCCGAGAACCAGCCCGATACCGCCCAGCCAGCGCGCGGTGTTGTCGGACTCGTCGCTGTCGGACTTGTCGGCGGCAGCGCTCGGCATACCGGCGTGATCGTCGTCGGATCCGGCGGCGGCCGGCGTGATGCTCGGAGCGGGATGCTCGGGTTCGTCACCGCCGGCGGGCATGGGCTCGCTCCAGTTGACGACCTTGCCGTCGCTGTAGGTCTGAGTGGCCGGGAAGTTGATCTTGTCCTGCTTCGGCAGCGGCCCGACCGCGACGGCGAAGCGCTGGAACTGCTCGGGGGTGATGCCGGGAGTGCCCGGGTTGGCGGTCCAGGTGACGGAGGTGAACTGGTTCTTGTCGTTCTTCTCGGTCTTGGCGGTCCAGCCCGGAACGGGTTCGGTGCGAGCCGCGGACAGTTGCGGCAGCGCGACGGTCAGTTTGGTGGTGGACGCGGTCGCCGATTCGGTCGGCACGCGGAAGGTGATGACCGCGTAGCCGCCCTGGGCCGCGCCGGGCGCGTCGGCGGTGACGTGCGCGGCCGCGGTGCCGGAGGCGAGCAGGGCGAGACCGGCGGCGGCGCCCGTGGCGACCAGGGCGCGCGACAGTGAGGTGGACATAGTAAAGCTCACGATGGGTGACTTTCTCGGTACTCGGCGAGATGCCGGAGGAATGGCCTGTGGTCGAGGATCGGTTCAGGCGAGTACCGGGGGTGCGCGGGAGCCGAGGGCACCGGCGCTCCATTGCTGCCACGCTTCCCGCGCGGAGGTCCGCCACCGGGGCGTGGTGATATCCACCGGCGGTTGCGGCCGGGTGGTGACGGCCCGGACCGATTGGGAGACCGCGGCATACAGCCGTTCCACGGCCACGATCAGCACGGCGCACACCACGGTGGCGAGGGTGTGCGCCAGTGTCATCCAGTCGCTCGGGAAGATCGAGATCAGCCCGGAAAGGCCGCTCCCGCACGATGTTTCACCTGACCGATGAGCGGGCAGCAGACTCAGCACGATATGCGAGACCGCCTGTCCGCCACCGAGTGCCGCCAAGATGCCGATCCGGCCACGCGCACCGCCGCTGGTCGGCAGCATCGACGCGAAGGTTCCGGTGGCCGCCGCGCTCAGCAGTAGCAGCGCCAGCGTCGCCGATCCGGGATAGCCGCCGTCGGCCCATCCGTGCGCGGCCACCGCGAGGACCACCACCGCCATACCGACCAGCCCGCCCCGCAGGCCATCGATGCCCGGCCGTCGGACCGCTCGCCGGTAAGGCGGGGATCCGGTTGTGGGCCGGGCACGATGCGGCATGGCGAGCGGTCGGTCAGTGCACGCCGAGGCGCGCGAGGATATCGGCTTCGACGCCGGCCAGTTCGTGCGAGATGGAGTTGTGCACCGCACGCCGGCGCGGCGCGGGCATCTGCTCGGCGGTGCGCACGGCAGCCGACAGACTGGCGAGCCGGTCGCGGGTGGCGGCCACGAACTTCTGCGTCTCGCCGCTCTTGTCGCCGGAGTTCTCGATACCGGCCAGGGTCGATTCGACACCGGTGATGCGGGCCTGCAGGCGGGCGCCGTGGCCGGTGAAGTTGCCCAGTTCGCCGATGCCGATACCCAGCCGGTGGGCGCGGCGGGTGTCGATCTGGCCGCGGATGAAGGTGGCGGCCCGGTAGGCCAGCGGCGCCAGCACCGGCACCAGCACGCGCGCCACGCCCAGATACTTCTTCACCTGGCTCGCGGTGAGCAGTTCGCGGTCGGCGCGTTCGGCGGTCTTGAGGGCGGCCTTCTCCTCCGCCTTCAAGGTCGCGATCTGAGCCTTCGCCACCTCGCGCTGGGTGCGGATCTCGGCGCGCTGGCGTTTGCGTTCGTTTCGGGCGCCGAGTTTGGCCTCCATCGCGGCCTTGTGCTTGAGGGCTTTCGCCTCGGCTTTGCGGTCCGCACGCCGCTTGCGCTTGGTGAACAACCCCATCGAAAGCCCTCCGTCACGAAGTTCCGTCATGCTGATATACCCACATGCCACACGGTTTGCGCCAACTGTAGCGGGATGCGGACCCGAGGGCGCCGCCGCGGCGGACGGTTCGCGGTTCGGGCGCGTGGCGATCCGAGCTCCGGACGGCGGGAGTGCCGAGGTAGCGGCCCCGCGTACACCCTGCACGCAGGCGGTTCGCGGGAGTGTCGGAGGTAGGGACCATACTGCTTACCGTGTATTCGGGCAGCGGCGACCGGGACGGTCGCGAGGAGGACGGCGGAGGCGACGAGCGGCGGGCTGCTGCTCGCCGAACCGTCGTAGTGCCCGCCGAAGTGGAACGGGCGCAGCAGGTTTCGGCCGATACGGTGAATATCTCGGCCCCCGCCGAGGCCGGTGAACATCCGCCGCGAATCGCCTACGTCGACGCGCGCGCACTGGTCGGCTGCCGGCATCGGTTGCATCTGGACGCCACCCATCCGGAACGGCTGCTCGGGGTGCCCGAGGACGCGGGTGTCAAACAGCGCCGCGACGCCGCCACCGCGCATCGCACCAAGGTCCGCGACACACTCGTCGCCGCCGACCCACAGGCGTGGGTGATCATCGATCCGGATCAGACCGCGAGCGGTCGCGCCGAGGACACACTGCGCGCGTGTTCGGAAGGGGCGCAGCGCATTTGGGGTGCGCTGCTACCCCAGGAGTCCGATACCGGTCGTCGCGGCGGCTGCGAGATCCTGCTGCGCGACACCGATCGGGGCGGCTATATCCCGATCATCGTGGTCAACCACAAGGTGACCGATCCGCGCCAGCCCGATTCGGCCGATTTCCACCCCACCACCTCGGATCTCTACCACTGGGATCCGCGCCCCGACCGGCACGTCCGCGTCCGCACCCAACCGCGAGACCAGCAGCGGCTGGCCCACCTCTACCGGATGTTGCAGCGGCACGGGCTGGCCAGTCCCGCCCTGGTCGGTGGGGCGATCGGCTATCACTTCGACCGGATCCTGGTGCACGACCTGGGCCCGGTGCTCGACGAGTACGACCGGCGTTATGCCGACCGCATCGCGGTGGTGCGCGGTGAGCTGCCGACCGTGCCGTCGAAGGTGCCGGAATGCCGGCAGTGCCCGTGGTGGACCCGGGCGCCGATCGTCGAGCGAACGGGTATCACCGAACCGCCCGCGGTGAGCTGTGAGGGCTGGCTGGCGGACCATCGCGACGTCAGCCTCGTCGCACCCGGTTCCCGCGCCGAACTGCTGCGCCGCCACGGCGTGCAGACCATCGACGATCTGGCCGAGTGGACCGCGGACGAACCCGAGGACTGGCAGTACGAGCCGTTCGCCGAGACCGTGGTGACCGCGCGCGCCTGGATCTCGGGCGCGCCGCTGGTCCGCCGCGTGGATCGGGTGCGGGTCACCCGGGCCGACGTCGAGGTCGACGTCGACCTGGAGAGCTATCAGGAATACGGCGCCTATCTGTGGGGCACCCTGCTCGACGGCGTGTATCGCCCCTTCTTCACCTGGGACCCGCTGCCGACCGCCGACGAGGCCCGCTCGTTCGCCGAATTCTGGACCTGGTTGATGGCGGTGCGCGCCGACGCGGCCGCGGCGGGTAAGACGTTCGCCGCCTACTGCTACTCGCGCACCGCCGAGGACAAGTGGCTCTACGAGTCGGCGCGCCGCTTCGCCGGACGGCCCGGGGTACCCAGCGCGGACGAAGTCCGCGCCTTCGTCGACAGCCCGCAGTGGGTGGATATGTTCCAGGCGGTGTCGGAGCAGTTCATCTGCCCGAACGGCAAGGGGCTCAAGAAGATCGCTCCGGTCGCCGGATTCGGCTGGCGCGATCCCGAGGCCGGCGGCGAGGCGTCGATGAGCTGGTATCGCCTGGCGGTCGGCTACGACGGTGCACCCGATCTGTCGCAGCGCACCCGGCTGCTGGAATACAACGAGGACGATGTGCGCGCGACCCAGGTGCTGCGCGAATGGATGGCGCCCGCGCAACCCCGCGCGCACAGCGCCGATGCCGAGGTTCCCGCGATGACCGACTTTCGCGAGCCACCCGCGGTCCGTCGTAATATCTGCACGTGACCGATCACGTCGAACAACTGGAGTTTCAGGCCGAGACCCATCAGCTTCTGGAACTGATGATCCACTCGGTCTACTCGAACAAGGACACGTTCCTGCGGGAATTGATCTCGAACGCCTCCGACGCGCTGGACAAGCTCCGGCTCGAGTCGTTCCGGGACAAGGATCTCGAGGTCGACACCTCGGATCTGCATATCGAACTGGAGGTCGACAAGGACGCCCGGGTGCTGACCGTCCGCGACAACGGCGTCGGCATGTCGCGCGCCGAGGTGGTCGACCTCATCGGAACCCTGGCCAAGTCCGGCACCGCCGAACTGCGTCGTCAGCTGCTGGAAATGAAAGGAGCCGACGCCGATTCTTCGGGTCGCTCCGCAGGCTCCGCTCCCGCGGACCTCATCGGCCAGTTCGGTATCGGCTTCTACTCGACGTTCATGGTGGCCGACAAGGTCACCCTGACGACCCGCCGCGCGGGTGAGTCCGAGGGCACCCGCTGGGAGTCCGCGGCCGGCAGCTCGACCTACACCATCGAAACCCTCGACGAGGCGCCTCAGGGCACCGCGGTCTCGCTGCACCTGAAGTCCGCGGACGAGGACGATCACCTCTTCGATTACACGCAGGAGTGGAAGCTCCGCGAGATCGTCAAGAAGTACTCGGACTTCATCTCCTGGCCCATTCGGATGCAGGTGGAGCGCACAGTCACCGAGGGTGAGGGCGAGGAGAAGACCGAGAAGACCATCCTCGAGGAGCAGACGCTCAATTCGCAGAAGGCGCTGTGGACGCGCCCGCGCAGCGACGTCTCCGACGAGGAGTACAAGGAGTTCTACAAGCACGTCTCGCACGCCTGGGACGACCCGCTGGAGATCATTCCGCTCAAGGCCGAGGGCACGTTCGAATATCAGGCGCTGATGTTCATCCCGTCGCACGCGCCGTTCGATCTGTTCATGCGCGAGCACAAGCGCGGGGTGCAGTTGTACGTGCGCCGCGTGTTCATCATGGACAACTGCGAAGAACTGATGCCGGAGTATCTGCGCTTCGTCAAGGGCGTGGTGGATGCGCAGGATCTCTCGCTCAACGTCTCGCGCGAGATTCTGCAGCAGGACCGGCAGATCCAGATGATCCGCAAGCGCCTGGTGCGCAAGGTGCTGTCGACGATCAAGGATATGCAGGGCGCCGAATCGGCCGAATCCGGCGACGGCGACGCCACCGCGAAAGAGTCGAAGTACCGGACCTTCTGGAACGAATTCGGCCGAGTTCTCAAGGAGGGCCTGCTCTCCGACTTCGACAACCGCGAAACCATCCTGCAGGTCTCGTCTTTCGCCTCGACGCACTCGGATTCCGAGCCCACCACGCTCGCGCAGTACGTGGAGCGCATGGCCGAAGGCCAGGACAAGATCTACTACATGACCGGCGAATCCCGGCAGCAGATCGAGAATTCGCCACATATGGAGGCGTTCGAGGCCAAGGGCCTCGAGGTGCTGATCCTCACCGATCCGGTCGACGAGATGTGGGTCGGCTCGGTGCCGGACTTCGACGGCAAGCCGTTCCAGTCGATCGCCAAGGGCGAGGTCGATCTGGAGACCGAGGAGGAGAAGAAAGCCTCCGAACAGCTGCGTGAGCAGCAGGAGAAGGATTTCGGCGATGTGCTGAAGTGGCTGCAGGAGACGCTGAGCGACAGCGTCAAGGAGGCCCGCCTGTCCTCCCGCCTGACCACCTCCCCGGCCTGTGTCGTCGGCGACGTCTTCGACTTCACCCCGCAGCTGGAGCGCATGTACCGGGCATCGGGTCAGGCCCTGCCGGAATCCAAGCGAATTCTGGAACTCAATCCGGAGCACCCGCTGGTCACCGGGTTGCGCGATGCGTACTCCGCTGACAAGGACACCGCCGAGAAGTCCGGAGAATTGGCCGCTACCGCCGAATTGCTCTACGGCACAGCGATTCTCGCCGAAGGCGGCGAATTGAAGGATCCGGCCCACTTCGCGCAACTGCTGGCGGACCGGCTCACGAAGACCGTCTGACCGCACCTCCGGAAACACGGTAAGGCTCGCACGGAAGTCCGTGCGAGCCTTATCCTTTCGGCGCCGCGCGCCGAAGGCCGGGTCCTCAGTCGAAGGTGCAGCCGGCGACCGGCTTGTCGTTCAGCCGATCGACCAGATACGAGATGGCGTTGTCGGTTCCGAACCCGTCGATGATCTCGGGTCCGAAGTGATTGGGCAGCGCCGCACCGGGCAGGATCGGCGGCAGATTGTCGGTGCGGAACGTGACGGTCGCGCCGTGGCCGCACCAGTCGCCGGCCAGCCGCCGGGCTTGGTCGTAGGGGACGGTGTCGTCGTTGATGCCGCTGGTGATCAGGACGGGCGCGCTCGGTGTGAGCGTGCCGATGCGCTGCCGATCCAGAATGTCGATGGCGGCCGGTACCTCGCGCAGGTTGTCCAGAATCGACCGGTGATCGGCCGTGAAATCACTGCCGCGCAGGAACGGGTGCTTCAGGATCACATCGCCGATGCACTCGTTCTGCAGATCCGCGAGCAGTTCCTGGGCCTGCGGCGTGACCCGCTTGTCCAGTTCGGGCTTCAGGTCCGGATAGCGAGCCAGGAATCCGTTGAGGGCGTATCCGACCACGCCGCCGATCAGATTGCCGTCGATCTTCTGCAGGACCGCCGACAGATCGGCCACCGGCGCGCCCGCCCAGACGCCCTTCAGGTCCAGTTCGGGTGCGTAACTCGGCTGTAGTTCCGCCGCGGCCGCGGTCGCGCCGCCGCCCTGGGAATAGCCCCAGAAGGCCAGCGGCGTGCGCGGCCCGGTGCCGGAGAGCGAATTCGCGGCACGCGCGGCATCGAGGACGGCGTGCGCCTCTTCGACGCGGTTGACGTAGGTATGGACGCCGGGGGTGCCGAGTCCGATGTAGTCGGTCACGAAGACCCGGGCGCCGAGCGAATTCCAGGCCATGGCCGAGACGGCCTCCTGATTCGCGGAGACGCTCGGCGGCGTGATGTCGGCGTAGAGACCGGTGGAGAAGGCCTCCGACGGCGCGCACTGATCGCCCTGACCCGAGGTACCGGGCGCGATGACGACGGTCGGCCGCGGCCCCGTGCCCTGCCACGGGCGAGTCGCGTCGATGTAGGTTCCGCTGACCGCGACCGGCTCACCGTCCTGGGTCTGCGAGGTGTACATGACCTTCTGCGCGCTCACCGGCCATGGCCCGAGTCCGGGCGGTGCGATGAACACCGGCATCGGCTCGGTCTTGATCACCGATCCCGGCGCGGTCGCGAATTGCGCAGGGGGAGTGTAGAACTCGCTCACCGGGGTGGCGGTGGCGGTACCGGCGGCCACGCCGGCGAGCGTCGCCCCCGCACACGCCGCGGCCCCGAGCGCCACGGTTCGACGAATGCCCCCGCGGCGCCGTCTCGGCGATCCACTCGCCCTCGAGTCCTGTGCTCTGCGATCCAACTTCATCGTCACGACCTGGCCTTATGAACTTACTTCCCAGTAGAATAGGCTTTAACATAGCCGTATTTCCCGCTGGGGAGAAATTCATCGTCAGTCGCCCCGAAACCGCACCGCAAAAATTGTGGCCGTTCACAACCGCCGGCCCCGAGCGCAGGCCACAGCCTGCGGGGACGTTTGCGCCGCGAAATCGAAAGGCCGACACGGGATTCCGTGTCGGCCTCGAGCGCAATTGCGAGCCGGCGTCAGCGCGGCGCCATGCGCAGCGCACCGTCCATGCGGAAGGTCTCGCCGTTCAGGTAGTCGTGCTCGGTGATGTACTGCGCGAGCTGCGCGTACTCGTCCGGGCGGCCCAGGCGCGACGGGAACGGCACACCGGCCTCGAGGCCCTTGCGGTACTCCTCGGTGACGCCGGCCAGCATCGGGGTGTCGATGATGCCGGGGGCGATGGTGTTGACGCGGATGCCGAACTGGGCCAGGTCGCGCGCGGCCGGAACGGTCATGCCGGCGACGCCGCCCTTGGAGGCGGAGTAGGCGATCTGGCCGATCTGGCCCTCGAACGCCGCCACCGACGCGGTGTTGATCACGACGCCGCGCTGGCCGTACTCGTCGACCGGCTCGGTCTTGGAGATGGCGTCGGCGGCCAGGCGCATCACGTTGAAGGTGCCCAGCAGATTCACGGTGATCACGGTCCGGAACAGCTCCAGATCGTGCGGGCCGTTCTTGGACAGGATGCGTCCCGCCCAGCCCACACCGGCGCAGTTGACCACGATGCGCGGCGGCACACCGGATTCGACGACCTTCGCCACCGCGGCGGCGACCTCGTCGTTGCTGGTCACGTCGGTCGGGATCAGGGTGACACCGGCGGGGACGCTGTCGCCGGCCCGTTCGATCGACTGAGCCAGATCGAGACCGAATACGGTCGCACCCTGGTCGGCGAAGCGTTTTGCGGTCGCGGCGCCCAGACCGGACGCAGCTCCGGTGATGATCGCGGCGGAGCCCGAAATCTCCACGGTGTTTGGTCCTCTCGTTAGTGACGGCCCTATGGGTACTGGCCTTCCGTCAACAGCACCATATCGGGCGTGGGTGCGGTCACAGCCGGGGGTGCGCCGCGTGGGAAGCCGGCACCGCGCAGAATGGAAGACAACCAGCTAGTTTCGTTTGCGAACCGGTATGCGATCGATCGATGGAGTAACCACATGACCGCCTCGGCCCCCGCGGACCGCCGGCTCCCTCGGGGCCGGCACGGAATCCCGCGGGAAACGGTCGTCCAAGACCAGCGCGACCGAATCCTCGCGGCGATGGCGGATGCGATGGCCGCGCACGGCTATGTGGGCACGTCGGTCGCGGCGGTGCTCAAGCGAGCGGGTGTGTCGCGGGAGACCTTCTACGAGCAGTTCCGCTCGAAAGAGGATTGTTTCGAGGCGGCCTACGAGCGAGCGGTGGAACTGCTGATCGCGCGCATGCAGGATGCGCTGCCGCCGGTGCCGGATCGGTCCGCCGGGACCGGCACGGACGGCCGTGATTCCGCACGAGATCCTGCGCGCCGGCCCGATGCCCCGGCCGGCCCGCCGATCGGCGCCTTGCTCGACGCCTACCTCGACGGTCTGGCCTCCGAACCGGCCTATGCGCGCCTGTTCCTCGTCGAGGTCTACGCCGCGGGGCCCAAGGCGATCGCGCGGCGCGCGGAACTGCAGGAATCGTTCGTCTCGCTCGTCGCGGACATTCTCGACGCCCGCACCGATCAGCAGCGCTTCGCGTGCCGCACCATGGTGGCCGCCCTCAGCGCCATGGTGACCGCCCACGTCGCGGCCGATGATCTGGACGGGCTGCGTGAGCTGCGCGAGCCCATGCTCGAGTTGGTCCGCCGCAGCGGCGATCTGTTCGGCGGTGTGCCCGCCGACCCCAGCGCCCTCGATCGCACCGATCCGCGGGAGCATTTCGATCCCTGGTGACCACCGCGGCATGCCGACTCAGTCGAGGCAGAAGTCGTTGCCCTCCGGATCGGCCATCACGATATGCCCGTTGCCCAGCGGGGGAGCGGGTTCGTGGCGCTGCAGCCTGGTCGCGCCGCGGGATACGAGCCGCTCGGCCTCGGCCTCCAAGGCCGCCATCCGTTCGTCGCCGCTGAGGCCCGGGGCCGCCCGCACGTCCAGGTGTACGCGATTCTTGGCCTGTTTGCCCTCGGGCACCCGCTGGAAGAACAGCCGCGGACCGGCGCCCTCGGGGTCGATCAGCGCCGAAGCGTCGTTGCGCCGTTCGGGCGGCACGTTCATGGCCGCCAGCGCCTCGTCCCAGGTCCGGAATCCAAGTGGTGGATCCTGCAGCCGGTAGCCGAGGGCGTCGGCCCAGAACTCGGCCAATGTCGCGGGATCGCCGCAGTCGAAGGTGATCTGGACATCGCGGGCCATCAGCTCGCCTCCTGTCGGTTCCGGTGCAGGTAGAGGTCGCGCAGCAGGCAGACCTCCGCCAGATGGTGGATCAGTTCGCGATGGATGTGCAAAACCAGTGCCGAGAGCGGGAGTTCGGCATAGGGCCCCTCGGCCGCACCGCACGGACGGTCGAGGCCGTCTTCGCCCAGCGATTCGATGCCGCCCAGCCAGGTGGCATATTCCGAATCGAGTTGGGCCAGTGCGTCTTTCGCGGTCTCGGCGTACTCGAACGAGTAGTAGTCGGTGGCCGCGCGCCCGAAGTGCGCGGCGTTGCGCACGGCAAGTACGCCGACGATCACATGGCCGAGCCGCCACGCGATCGTCGTGAACGGCGCGGGCTCCGGCGGCGGGAAGGCGAAGTCGATGGTCATCGCGCCGGAACCACCCTGGATCGGTGCGCTGCCGGCGCCGCGCGGGTGCAGGTTCCAGCAGCCGGGCACGGGCTCCCAGAAGTACTCGTCGTCGGTGAGCCCGTCGAGCCGGGGCCGGAGTTGGTTGGTCCAGTGCCAGTCGATCTGCTCGCGCAGCAGTTTGTTCCAGTCGGTCATGGGCACAGCTTCGCGCAAATAGCGGACAGATACCTTCCGCAATTCGTGCCACCATGAGCACATGACCGTCGAGGCGACTACCGAACGGGTGCTGCGGCTGCTGGCCCTGCTGCAACGGCGGCCGTCGTGGACGGCCACCGAACTGGCCGCCGAACTGGGCGTCACCGATCGTTCGGTGCGCCGCGACGTCGAGCGTCTGCGCGCGATCGGTTATCCCGTCCAGGCCACGGCCGGTGTCGGCGGGGGATACCAACTCGGCGCGGGTACGCGGCTGCCGCCGCTGCTGCTCGACGACGAGGAAGCCATCGCCACCGCGGTATCGCTGCGCCTGGCCACCGGAGGAACCGTCGCGGGCGCGGGCGAGGCGGCGCTGCGGGCGCTGACGAAGCTCGATCAGGTGATGCCGCCTCGATTGCGGGCCGAGGTGCGCGCGGTCCACGACGCGACCGAGACCATGGCCGGTCCGGGAATCGAGATCGACGCCGAGTTGCTGATGACCCTCGCCCGGGCCTGCCGGGATGCCGTCCGGGTCCGCTTCCACTACGCCGGCCGCACCGGGGCCGCCGGTGAACGCACCGTCGAACCGGTCCGCATGGTCACCACCGGCCGGCGCTGGTATCTCATGGCCCGCGATGTGGACCGCGACGACTGGCGCACCTTCCGCCTCGACCGCATGCGGGAGGTGCAGGCCACGACCTGGCGTTTCCGTCCCCGCGACCATCCGGACCCGGTCGGCTACGTCCAGCGATCGGTGGCCGAGGCACCGTACCGCCACCTCGCCCGAATCCGTGTGCATGCCGATTCCGCCCGGGTGCGCGACCTGATTCCGCCCCAGGTCGGCCGCGTCGAAGACGATCGCGACGGCCGGTCGGTATTGACGGTGGCCGGTGACGACCTCGACTGGCTCGCGGTCCGCATCGTGCGCCTGGGTTTCGAGGTCGACGTCGTCGAGCCGCCGGAACTGCGCGAGGCCGCGGCCCGTCTGGCCCGCGATCTTTCGGCGATAGCCGAACCGGGCCGGGCCGCCGGCCGCTCAGCGCCCGTGCAGTGAATGCGGTTCCGCCGGCTCCTCCTCGGGCCGATCCGGGCGCCCGAGCAGGCCCCACACCGCACCGCCGAGCAGCGGCACGACGGCCGCGAGCGAGTATTCGCCGAGTTTGCCCAGGTCCGGCGCCACCGCGCCGAGCAGGGTGGCGGCACCGATGTAGAGGAACAGCAGGCCGGATGCGACCGCGACCGCTCGTTCCGGGATGTGCTTGCCCACCGTGATGCCGATCGCGATGGCGAGACCGCCGGCCGCGACCATGCCCGCGACCGAACCCGCCCAGACGGCCACCCAGTTGTGATTGGAGGCCAGCGCGATGATGGCGAACATGGTCCGGTCGCCGAGTTCGGCGAGCAGGAACGACGAGATCACGATGAGGAAGGCGCGGCCGGGAGAGGTGGGGCCGGTGGTTACGGGTTCGTCGGGATCGGGCTCCTCGTGCCGGGACGCCCACAGCGTCCACACACCGACCGCCAGCAGGATGATGCCGGTGCAGAGTGCGATCAACTCGGTGGGCAGGGCAGCTCCCAGGAAATGTCCTACGCCGACGGCGATCACATTCACCAGCACGCTCGCGACGGTGATACCGCCCAGCACGATCCACCAGCGGTAACGCAGAGCGAAGGTCAAGGCCATCAGCTGCGATTTGTCGCCGAGTTCGGCGACGAAGAGCACGCCGAAGCTCAGTAGTATCGCGGCGATCATTATCGGCTCCCAGGTCTCCGGCGTATCGGCCGAAGACGGGCGCCCTCAGCCGACCACGCCGCATGAACGGTCTGTCGTCGGCCGAAGGTCTCGCCCACCGGAAAACCGGTTCGGATGGCCGGATCCGTCCAGCGGATCAGTATGTCGACCATGCGATTGCGGGCTACTCCCCTTCGCTGTATCTCAGCCTACCCTTGCCCCTACCCGGCTGCCAACTCCCTGTTGCCGAAATCGCAATGCGCGCAATAAGTTTGGCGATGCGGCCGAAAAGTTTCGGGTACCCGTCGAAGGGGTTTCGCCGGGGCTGGGCACCTCGTTCGGACCGCCGTGTCGCGGGTGGGAAGGGGCGTCGTGGACCTCAGGCGGCGAGCAACATGGCCAGCACCGCGGTATCGGGATCCGAGATCGGATCCACGCCCACGCGGCTGACCATGGAGGTGACCGTGCCGTCGAGTTCGGCCTCCACCCACGCCGCCCGGTGCGCCAGCCCCAGATGCGGAACGCCCGGCAGCAGAACGCATCCCGACGCGGCGCCGACACATTCGGGTAGCGACGGATTAGTCTCCGAGGGCGGATGCAACATCATCAGCGCGGGCGGCACATGATCGGCGAAGCGCCCCGGCTCGATCGCTTCCTCGCCCAATACCGGCCCCTCGGCCACCACCAGTCCGACGGTGCCCGGATGCGGGTCGTCGGGCAGTTCTTCGCGCGCACCGAAGACCGTGGTGGTGGTCAGTAGGCCGGGCAGGCTCGCCACCCGCACCGCGAGCGCCAGCAGTTGCGCCCATTCCTTGGTCGTATCGGGCCAGCGCCCGGAGATCACGAAGCCACGCAGCAGGCCGCGGGCCTGGAACGGCGTGACCCCGACCGGATTGTTCGTACGCATCGGATGCCTCCCGAACTGTCAACGGGGGCGGCTCCGCGGTGAGCGAGCCCGTCCTCGGCCTATCGTGCGATAGGAGTACCCGAGAATGACTCGAACAATGTCTGGCACACAAGTACCAGAGAGTGCTAAATCGCAGGTAACACGGTCGAAACACGGCCCCGAACGCAACTCAGGCCATACCGGAACGGTATGGCCTGAGGTCGCGGAGAGGCGGATCAGCTCAGCCGAAGATGAGGCCCTTGCCCTGAGCAACGGCCTTGGCGAAGCGCTCCTGCACGTCGGCCCAGTTGACGACGTTCCAGAACGCCTTCACGTAGTCGGCCTTGACGTTCTTGTACTGCAGGTAGAAGGCGTGCTCCCACATGTCGACCTGCAGCAGGGGAATGATGCCGAGCGGCACGTTGGCCTGCTGGTCGTACAGCTGGAAGGTCAGCAGCTTCTGGCCGAGGGTGTCGTAACCCAGCACGGCCCAGCCCGAACCCTGCAGGCCGTTGGCGGCAGCGGTGAACTGCGCGCGGAACTTGTCGAACGATCCGAACTGGTCGTCGATCGCGGCGGCCAGGTCCCCGACCGGCTTGTCGCCGCCGTTGGGGGACAGGTTCTTCCACCAGATCGAGTGGTTCACGTGACCACCGAGGTGGAAGGCCAGGTTCTTCTCGTGCAGGAAGATCGCGCCGTGGTCCTCGGCCTCGCGCGCGGCTTCCAGCTTCTCGAGCGCGGTGTTGACGCCGGCGACGTATGCGGCGTGATGCTTCGAGTGGTGAATCTCGTTGATCTGCCCGGAGATGTGAGGCTCCAAGGCGCCGTAGTCGTAATCCAGATCTGGCAGCGTGTACTCAGCCACGATGTCCCTTCCTCATGATGTCGGCGCGTGTACCCGGTCTTGTCGAGCACACCAACCTTCATTCGTACACCCGCTCGATGCAACCGGGTCCGGTCCACCCTAGATTCCCACGGCCCGAAATCGACTGCGCGGCCAGGATCGAGGGCGCATGCCCGAGATATGCCCCGGCTCGGAGATTTATTCACGCTGAACGCATGTCGGCGTACATTTCGCGTGGATCCCGATACCGGGTTCCGCCACTTCGGCGGCGCGGATCCGTGCCTACATCGGAGGTGCGACGTCGGGCAGCATGGTGCGCGGATCGCACGAGTCGTGCGCCTTCCACCAGCGCCGCGCGCCGGCCGCGAATTCGTCGAGACCGACCAGACTTCCGTCGGCGGTCTCGATGGTGACGTCCTCGAACCAGACCCGCACATCCAGTTCGCGGGGATCGGTGCCCTCCTGCTGGGAGAACTCGAGGACGTGGGCAGGGGTCCGATCGCTGATCGTGGTGTCGAAACTCAGCAGCTCGCGCCACAGCGCCCAGCCGCTGTCGTCGACGTCGATGAAATCCCAGCCGTGCAGGGCGCCGCCACCGAATCCGGCGATGGCCTCCCCGAGGGTGTCGAGGGTGATGGGGAAGATATGCGGTTCCAGGTCGTCCCAGCGCTGCTGGCGCAGGGATGCCGCGACCCGGCTGACCCCTGACAGTGTGAGCGACACCCGGCCGTCGGCGGGCTGCCCGTCACCGGGGAGGGTGAGCACCTCCAGTTCGATTCGAAGTCGTGCGTCCGCGGCGTCGACCACGAGTCCGAGACAGGTCGCCTCGGCGAGTGCGGTGTTGAGCCCGGCCGTATCCAATCCGTCGAGTAACGCCCTGCTCGCGTCCATAGCGTCAGGCTACCGATTCCCCGCCGTCGAGCTCGGTATTTCGGTTTCTCGCTAGTGTTGTCGTTTTTTTGCCGGAGAGAGGGAACCGATCGGTCAGACGGCCCGTCCAAGTATGTGTCGGGTTCTCGTAGCGGCCGGTCATACGCCGTTGACCAGCGCAGAGGCCCGCAGGCGGCGGCGGGGGCCGCTCCGGGACGAGGAGGGGAGTCCCGGAGCGGCCCCCGTTCCGTTTTCCCGAATCGGATGATGCGAACCGACCGGTCTCGCAAGTCGCAACCTGTGGATGAGGTTGTGGATTATGTGGATAACTGGGGGTGAGATATACACAGGTCGGTTTGCCCGGGGTGTGCGGCACGGTATCGACGGCCGGAACAAACCTGGAGTTCACCCAGGCGATCGACTGCCGGGTCTCCCCGCCGATCCGGGGGACATGGCAGGATCGTCCATTGTGACGAGCTCCGAAATCCCCTCGGTGCCGGTCCAGGATCTGCCTGCCGAATTCGACGCCGCACCGTCGGCGGGTGCCGGATCCGGTGCCGGCGCCCCGTCCGCGATCCTGCTCGATGTCCGCGAAGCCGACGAATGGCACCTCGGCCACGCGCCGGCCGCGCTGCACATCCCGATGGTCGACGTGCCCGCACGCCTGGACGAACTGGACTACGACGCCGAGATCTACGTGGTCTGCCGGCAGGGCGGGCGCTCGATCGAGGTCGCCGAGTATCTGGCGTACGTGGGATTCGAGGTCTACCAGGTCGTCGGCGGCATGGTGGCGTGGCAGCAGGCCGGACGCCCACTGAGCACCCCGGGCGATCACGAGGCGAAAATCTACTGACGAGCCGTCGAACACCACGAGCGCAACCGCACACCCGATGATGAAGATCGACTGGATGGAAGGGGGAGCAGCCCGGTGAGTACGGTCGTGCAACCCTGCGCCCGGTGCGGCGCCCGCTGGGCGGTGCACGGCACCCCGATGCACTGGTGCCCGCGCTGTCGCGGTGTGCTGCTGTCGCCGGCGCCGGTCGACGCGCCGCCGGAACGGCGTAACTACCGCTGGGTGGCCCGCCCGCCGGGGCGCGGCCCGCGGGGCGAACGTCCGCGTCCGGCGCCCGCGGTCGATCCGGCCACCCCCCGCTACACCGAGATTCCGCGCTGGGGACTCCGGGATCGGCCGCCGCACGTCGCCGTCACGCCGCAGAACCGGGTCCAGGCCGTCCTGCACTGGCTGACCGAACGGGTGGCCGGTCTGCTGCTCGCCACCGTCATCCTGTTCGGACTGGCGGCGGTCGCCGAATTCGGCCGCTATCTGATTCTGCTGCGCAACCGCACCCGGCTGATCCAGCCGCTGCTGCTGTTCTTCTCCGACCTCACCGTCTACGCGACCTCGGTCGCCGCGCTGATCTGCGCGCTGGTCACCGCAGTGGGCCTGATCGGCTGGCTGGTCCGCGCGCGCCGCAGCGCCTATGCCGACAACGGCCGCCGCGATCCCCGCTCCCTGCGAGCGCTGCTGTGCGGCGGGATCGTTCCGGTGGTCAATCTGGTCTGGCCCGGCGTTTTCCTCACCGAACTGGTCCGTCAGCTGGGTGGTGATCCGCGCACGCTGCGCGCGGTGCGGATCTGGTGGTGTGTCTGGGTTCTCAACGGTGTGATGGTGATCGCGTCGCTGTTCTGGCGCACGGCCGATACGCTGCAGGGCCAAGCCGACGGTGTGATCTTCACGGTCTACACCGATCTGGTCGCGGTCGCGTCGGCGGTGCTGTCGCTGTGGGTGCTGCGGATGTGCGAGGGTCGTGATCTGCGCGGCCGGATCCGGATGCCCAAGCGCTGGTTGCCCGCGACCGGTCCGGCGGTGCCGGTGATCGAGCCCGTCCATCCGGTCGCCGCGGTGGAAGCCGACAACCGGTCGGCCGGCGACCACGTCGAAGCACCGGACACCGAAGCCGAGCACACCGAAGCGGAGCGCGTCGAACAAGAGGAGGTCATGGCCAAGTGAGCCAGGGCAATCGCGCACCGTTCGTGGTCGCGCACCGGGGTGCGTCGGGGACCCGTCCCGAACACACCCTCGCCGCCTACGAGCTGGCATTGGAGGAGGGCGCCGACGGTGTCGAATGCGATGTCCGGCTGACCCGTGACGGTCACCTGGTCTGTGTGCACGACCGCACCGTGGACCGCACCTCGTCCGGCACCGGCCTGGTCAGCGAGATGACCCTCGACGAGCTGCGCGAACTCGACTTCGGCGGTGACGGCAGCCCCGCACCCGTGCTGACGCTGAGCGAGCTGATCACGCTGGTACTGGACTGGCGCAGCCGGCCGACCAAACTGTTCATCGAGACCAAGCATCCGGTCCGCTACGGCGCGCTGGTGGAGAACAAGGTGCTGGCCGAATTGCAGCGTTTCGGCATCGCCACACCGGCCTCGGCCGACCATTCCCGAGCGGTCGTGATGTCGTTCGCCGCCACCGCGGTATGGCGCATCCGCCGCGCCGCGCCGCTGCTGCCGACCGTGCTGCTCGGCGAATCCTCGCGGTATCTGGGCGGCAGCGCCGCCACGACGGTCGGCGCCACCGCGGTCGGCCCGTCGGTGAAAACCCTGCGCGAACATCCCGAACTCGTCGACAAGGCCGCGGCGGCCGGCCGCGCCACCTACTGCTGGACCGTCGACGATCCCCAGGACGTCGAATTGTGCGCGGAGCTGGGCGTCAGCTGGGTCGCGACCAACCATCCCGGCCGGACCAAAACCGTGCTGGACGGTATCTGATCCACCCGGCCGGTCCCGGCGGCCGACTCGATGCGTCCCGCGGGGCGGATTCGGCGCCCCTGCGCGGCGGATTCGGTGCGCCCCTGCGCGGCTGTGGCCGCGGGAACCTGTAGGTTCTGCGTTCGTGGGTAAGAGCAAGCGCAACAGTCCCAAGCCCGACAGTAATCGGGCCCAGCGCCTCGCCGAACGTCGTGCGGCGCAACAGCAGGCCGCCTCGGCCGTCACGCGTCCCTTCGCCGGGCTGGCCGCCGAATGCGACCTGGTCGCACTCCGCGAGTTCGTTCCGTCGGCGACCGCGACCCTGAAACTGGCCGCCGGCGTCTCCGCCGAGCGCCCGGTGACCCTGGCCACCGTGCTGCCCGGCGCCGTCGCCGCCCTGGTCCGTGCCGGTGACGAGCCGACCGGTTTCGTCGGTGCGCAGGTGCAGTTCCAGTCGGAGAATCCGGCCGCCGATCTGGCCGCCGCGATCCTGTGGACGCAGGCCGCCGAACCCGGCGCATCGCTCACCGCGGCAAGTGAGGCCGCCCAGGACGCGGTGCCCCCGCTGACCGAGGTGATCGACCCCAAGGCGCCTCTGGATCTGACCGTCCACCAGAACTTCCAGTGGTGGGTCCCGGAGGGCGTCACGCCGGATCCGCAGGTCGCCGCGACGATCGACCAGGCCGATCAGGCGATCATGCCGTCGGACCGGCTCGCCCTCGGCGCCGAATCCGTGGGCGCCGCGTGGTGGGTCGACGCGGGGGAGAAGGCGCATCTGCGCTGGGTCCGGCCCGAAGACGAGGATGACCTGATGCTGGCCCTCGCGCGCGTGCACGCCGCGGGCGGACTGCACCTGGGCGAGGGTTCCCGATTCGCGGGCTCGTTCCGCACGCACGGCCTGCTGGTGCCGGTCTTCGATCTGGACCGCGAACGCCACCCGAGTGAATGGGTCACCCCCGCAAACGAATTCGCCGCTCGCCTGGCCGAAGCGCTGGCCTCCGACGCCCCGATGAATTCCGACGAGCGGCGCTCGCGCGACGGACTGCGCTCGCGCCAGGTCACCCTGCGCTAGCGAAACCCACTGCGGGACAAGCGTTTCGCATCGGCTCCAGACGACGAACTCGGCCCGCCGGACGGCAGGCCGAGTTCGTTTTTCGCGTTTCGTCTCGCGTCAGATGTTTCCGCCGGCCGCCGAGGGCGCCCCCGAGGCATCGCTCGGACCGCTCATCTCGCGGGAGACGAAATACTCGAGATCGAACAGATTCGACCCGGCCCGATCCGCGACGGTGAGCAGCGTGGTCATCCGCGCCACCTCTTCGACCTGTTCCTTCAGGAACCACTGCATGAACTGCTCGCCCAGGTAATCGCCCTCTTCGCGGGCGGTACTGGCCAACTGGATGATCTGCTCGGTGACGGTCTTCTCCTGCTGCAGCGCCAATTGGATCGGCTCGCGCGCATTCTCGAATTGCGAGCGCGCGCCATCGACTCCGGAGAGTTCGACGCTCATATCCCGATCGAGGAAATACTGCACGATCATCATCGCGTGATTGCGTTCCTCGATGGCCTGGGCATAGAAGTGCTTCGCCAGAACCGGCAGGTCGGCGTTGTCGAACCACACCGCGATCGCAATGTACTGGTGCTCGGCATTGAATTCATGCCTGATCTGATCGTGGAGCAGGGCGTGAAATTTGCTGTGCGAGGAATCGGGGTGGCTGGACATGGGCCCGACATTAGTGCTGGTCAACTTCGGCTGTCATCCAAGTACACCCTTAATGAGGCAAGTGTTGCCTTAGTTATCGCCGTCGCACCCTTGCGACGGGCCGCATTCGGTGAATTCGTCGACTGCCTGTGATTTCGAGCCTCGCCCGCATTTCATCGCCGCGCGCTTCCCGCGGGTTTCGGCGCGGAGGCATCGGGCGCGCGTGTGGCCGGAATCTCGCGCGCCACGAACTCCTCGATGTCGAACAGATTGCCGGCCGCGCGCTCGCAGACCGCCACCAGGGTGGTGAGCCGCGCCACCTCCTCGAGCTGGTCTTCGAGAAACCAGCGGATGAACTGTTCGCCGAGATAATCGCCCGCATCCCGGGCGGTCCGGGTCAGTGTGGTGATGAGATCGGTCAGCTCCCGTTCGCGAGCCAGCAGGAATTCCACGGTGGCCGAGGGTGATTCGAATTCCGAACACACCTCGTCGGTACCCGTGACCGTGACGGCGACATCCCGGTCGAGCAGATACTGCACCATCCGCAAGGCATGGGCGCGTTTGTCCTCCGCGCCCACATAGCAAATACGTGCCAGCTGCGGCAGTCGCTGCGCGTCGAAATAGACGGCGGCGGCGAGATATTGCTGCGAGGCGGTGAATTCGTGCCGTATCTGCGCGCAGGAGTTCGGGGAAGGGGCCGGTACCGGGCATGCCCCCGACGCTACCGGGTGAGCAGATCGTCCGGGATCGCCTGGTCGTGTGCCAGCGCGTCGAAGAATCGGCTCGCCCGATCCTTGTCCCACAACAGCACGTTGCCCGAGCCGGACTCGTCGGTGAAACCACCGATCGGCACGGTGGTGGCAATCGTCTTACCGTGCAGCGCCCAGCCCAGCCGGCCGAGATCCCAGATGTGATCTCCCTTGTCGACCTGCAGTGAGGACGCCACATCGCGAGCCAGTGGCCACACCTTCAACGGATTGGCGAGCGTACCGGCGCTGGTCGCCTTGTCCAGCAGCGCGGAAAGGAACAGCCGCTGATTGTTCATGCGGTCCAGATCCGCCCGGGGCGTGGCACGGGTACGCACGAAGCCGAGCGCCTGGGAGCCGGACAGATGCTGGCATCCCGCCGGGAGGTCGATGCCGGCCTTCGGATCGTCGATCGCATCGGGCAGGCACATATCGATCCCGCCGAGTGAATCGACCATGCCCGCGAAACCGCCGAAGCCGATCTCGGCGAAATGATCGATCCGCAGGCCGGTCGCGTTCTCGACCGTCTGCACCAGCAATTTCGGACCGCCGGCGGAGAATGCCGCGTTGAGTTTGTCCCTGCCGACACCCGGAATGCTCACATACGAATCGCGCGGCAGGCTCACCACGGTGGGCGCACCGGATTTCGGGATGTGCACGAGCATGATGGTGTCGCTGCGCTCACCACCGGCATCGGCGCTGTCGCCGGTCGACAGCTCCTTCTCCTGTTCCGGCGTCAGACCGACGCGGGTGTCGGATCCGGTGAGCAGCCAGTTCGTGCCGGCCGTCTGCGCGACCCGGTCGGGATAGGCGGACAGGGCGTCGATGCGGTGCAGTGAGCGATCCAGATAGATCACCCCCGCGACCGGCAGCAGAACGATGATGAGCAGCAGAATCAGCAACCACCTGCCCCAATGCCGTTTCCGGCGGGTCCGCGGCGCACGTGGTTCGCGCGGCGGGCGTTCGGTGCGGCGGGGACGTGCCGGGGGCGGAGGCGGTGGTTCCCGGTACGGAACCGGGCGCTGCGTCGGAGCGTGGGCGGGCGGTTCGCCGCCGGGCGCGACGCCGTGTTCGAAGGGCTGCGGGTTACCACGCGGCCGGGCGGGACTGCTCGGGACCTGTGACCAGGCCAGCGGGGGATTGTTGCCGTCGCGGTGGATGACCTGGGTCGGTTCGATCGGTGGGCGCCCGGGCGGATGGCCCGAGCCGGGCGGCAGCGGCCGGTCCGAGCCGGGAGGACGCCCCGAATTCGGCGGGCGGCCCGAGCCGGGTGGCATCGGCCGTCCGGAACCGGGCGGAACTCGCGGATCGTGGCCGTGCCGATCCGGCGGCGGCATGCGTCGACCGTCCGGGCCCGCCGGCGGCGGCACCCGGCGGGTCCGCGGATACTGCTGGGGGTCGTCGCCGTTCACCACCGAGATGGTACTGACCGGGGCGTTGTGCTGGTCGGCACAATGCGTCCGCGGGGGTGAACGTGGCTGATTCCCGCAGGTCGGCCCGGTCTTACGGCAGCCAGGAGACGTGGCCGTGCAGTGCGGTGTAGCCGATGTAGGCGACCGAATCGATCGTCGCGTGCGCCAGGATCAGCGGCCACAGCCGTCCGGTCCGCTGCCAGTACCGGCCGAAGATCACCCCCATCACCAGGTTGCCGAGGCCTCCGCCCAACCCCTGATACAGGTGATAACTGCCACGCAGCAGCGCCGACGCGGCCAGTGATCGGTTCTCCGACCACCCGAGCGTGCGCAGCCGGCTGATCAGATACCCGACGACGATGATCTCCTCGGCCACGGCATTCGCGATGGCCGAGAGCACCAGCACCGGCAATCGCCACCAGTGGTCGTGCAGGGAACTGGGCACGATCGTCACGCTGAGCCCCAGCGCATGGGCGGCCAGATACAGACCCAGTCCGGGCAGGCCGATCACCGCGGCGAGGACGAGGCCGGGGACCACGTCACCACGCCACCGGAGCCGGGCCAGCCCGATCAGTCGCGGCCCGATTCCGCTGCGCCACAACAGATACAGTCCCAGCGCACCCCAGCCGATCAGTCGTGCGACGCTCAACAGCTGAAACAGCAGATCGATCGTCGACTGCGCGGCCCGCGAGGGATTCAGCGCGACCTGCTGCCCGCCGATTCCGCCCGGCGCCAGCGCGCTTTCCAGCAGCGACAGTGCCGCACCGGCCCCGCTCGTCCCGAAGGTGACGACCAGGACGATCGCGATCTCCACTCGGACGACGAACCGGTCGCGCTCCGCAGCGGGATCGGGCCAGGAAGCTGCGAAACGATCACCCGGAACCATAGGAACAATCTAGGGGTGCTCGGCCGCTAGGGGTGCTCGGCCGCGTGCCGCGTATCCGGCGTGCTCTCAGGCGGAGCGATCGGAGCCGTGCATGCGGTCGAGGAACGGGCAGCCGGCGAGGATCCGCACCGCGCGGCTCAGCGACTGCACATCGTCCACCGGTGCGTGGAAGGGCAGTCGCACATCGTGATCGGTGTCGGGTCCCTCGACTCGGAGCGTGACGCCGTAGCGGTCTATGGCCAGCGGCCGCACCGAACCACCGCGCAGCCGGACCGGCAGGTGGCGGGCCAGCCGGGCGATCACATCCGCGTGATCGGAGTCCATATGGTGCAGCCAGGCCGCTTCCAGCTCCCAGAACGGGTCGGCGTCGGCGCTGCGCAGATCGTGCGGGCAGACCGATTCGGCGCCGGCGGAATCGGCGACGACGGCCGATTCCAGCACCACTCGCAGCAGCGTGCTGGTGTGACCGACATCGAGCAGACCCGGATGCGGATATTCGCTCGCGACCTGAGATGCCAAGGCGCGCTGGGCATGTCCGGGTACCGCGCGCACCCGCCCGCGCAGCCAGACGAGCGCCCGCACGGGCTCGCGCAACGCCAGGGGTGCGTGGTCGGTCAGCTCCAGCACCCCCGGCGAACCGACCTCGGCCGCCGCGGCGGCGACCGCCGCCGAATCGCGCGCGACGGCGACGACCACATCGCCGCACGCGCGCAGATGATGCACGGTCGTGGGAATCGGATCGGTGCCGGGCAGGGCCAGGACGGAACTCTCGGCATGGGCGCACGCGCTGCGGATCCGCTCCGCGGCGGATGGAGCGGCGGACGTGATCGTGCGGCGCATACAGACCTCCAGTGACGAACCCGGGACGGATACGGCGATAATTAGGTAAACCTAAGCTAAGTCACGGCCCGTCGTTGCGCAAGCATTGCGCTCGCTACGGTGGAAATGTGCCGCACGATTCGACGCCCGCCTCCGAACCCGTTCTGCTGTCGCTGAGCGTGCCCACCACGGGCCCGTCCGATCTGGTGGGCGGGCTGGTCCGGCCGCCGTCGGCGAATCCCCAGGCGCCGGTGCTCGACCTGAACCTGTCCGATGAGCGCGTCGCCGAATTCCTGGTCGGCGTGGCACATTCCGATACCGGATTCGTCGCCGCGACCGCCTCGGGTGAGCGGGCGGTCGCGATCGTCGCCGCCACGGTGGCCGCGTTGTGCGGCGAGAATATCCGGACCGCACTGACCAGCCCCGATATCGAATTCCTGCGCGGCCTGTCGGCGCCGGCCGTGCAGGCGCTGCGCGAGGTGCTGCTGGCCGTCGAAACCGAACGGGTGGAGGCGGTGACGGCGGCGCTGCGGGTGCTGACGCCCTGATCGCTGCACGCCACCGACCTGGGCTGTTACCGCTGGGTACGCGCAAACGGCGAGCGCGCAGCCAACTGCCAGTAATGTCGTATCCGTGCCGCGTATCGCCTATTTCGGACCGTCGGGAACTTTCACCGAGATGGCCCTGGCCCGACTCGAATCGGACGGGGCCTTCGACGAGCCGGTCGAGCGGATCGCCGCACCCAGTCAGGGCGCGGCACTCGAGATGATCCGCTCCGGTGCGGCCGACGGCGCGGTGGTGCCGATCGAGAGCTCGGTGGAGGGTTCCATCTCGGCGACCCTGGATGCCCTCGCGGTGGGCCCGCGGCTGCAGATCATCGCCGAAACCGAGCTCGACGTGGCGTTCACGATCGTGGCGAAACCGGGTATAGAACTGTCGCGGGTGCGCACGGTCGCGGCCTATCCGGTGGCGGCCGCGCAGGTGCGGTTGTGGCTGGCGGATCGGATGCCGCAGGCAGCGCTGTACACGTCGGCCTCCAACGCGGCCGCGGCCGAGGATGTCGTGGCCGGCCATGCCGACGCCGCGGTCTCGACCACGCTGGCCGGTGAGCGCCTGAACCTCATCGAACTGGCCACCGGCGTCGCCGACCACGAACAGGCCATCACCCGCTTCGTGCTGGTCACTCCGCCGTGCGAGGCGCCGGCCCGTACCGGCGCGGATCGCACCTCGCTGGTGGTGCTCGAATTGGCGAACGAACCCGGGTCGCTGATGCGGGTTTTCGCCGAATTCGCCACTCGCGGTGTCGATCTGACCCGGATCGAATCCCGGCCGACGCGCACCGGGATGGGTACCTATCGCTTCTATCTGGATTGTGTCGGCCATATCGACGACACCGCCGTCGCCGAGGCCCTGAAAGCGCTGCACCGGACCGCCGGGCGGATCCGGTACCTGGGCTCCTGGCCGGCCAGTTCACCGAGTGGTTCGCCGCCGCCCGCCGACGAGCCGGCGGCGGCCTGGTTGGACGATGTGAAAAAGGGGGTGGACGCCTCATGACCGAAATCGGTGCGACTCTCGATCCCGTCCGTGGTTCCGGCAGGTTGGTGCTGGTCCGTCACGGCGAGACCGAGGGCAATGTCGCGAAACTTCTGGATACCCGCGTTCCCGGCTTACCGCTCACCGAACGCGGTGTGGCTCAAGCCAAGTCGTTCGCCTCGCGGTTGGCGGTGCCGCCGGTGCGGTTGTATTCCTCGGTGGCGCTGCGTGCTCAGCAGACCGCAGGCCATATCGAATCGGTGACCGGTGTGGGGGCCGAGGTGGTCGACGGCGTGTACGAGGTACAGGTCGGCGAACTGGAGGGGCAGAATTCCGAGGCGGCGCATCGGGAATTCCAGCGCGTCTACCGGTCCTGGCATCTGGGCGAGCTGAATACCCGGCTGCCGGGCGGCGAATCCGGCGAGGAGGTCCTCGAGCGGTATCTGCCCGTGCTGGAACAACTCCGGGACACCTATCTGCTCCCCGGTTCGAATTCGCGCGACGTGCTCCTGGTCAGTCACGGCGCCGCGATGCGACTGGCGGCCCGTGAACTCACCGGTGTCGCACCGCCGTTCACGACCAACAACCACTTGGACAACACCGAGACCATCGAACTGGCCCCGACGGCCGACGGCGGTTGGACCTGTGTCCGCTGGGGCCGCTACACCCCGCCGTTCGGATACCAGGTCGAACCGAAGGCCGACGACCCGATGGGTTAGCCGACGCCGGGCGTCGTCGGCTTGAAATCCTCGCGGAGCGGAAGCTTTTCGATGAGGTCCTTGATCGCGGTCCGCAGCCGGCCCGGTGTCCCGCTCGCCAGCGAGGTCCACATGACCTCGTCGTCGGAGCGGGTGGTGACCCCGATGAATCGCCCGTTGCGGGTGTTGTACACCGCGATCATCCCATCGGAGATGTCGCGGCTGGCATCGTTGTACACCACGCCGACGATCGAAGCGTGCGAATGGATTTCGACCAGCGCCGAGGCCAGCGCCTGCGCGTCGCGGGGCGGCCGCCCCACCCGGCCCAGGCGCTGGGCGGTGGTGGCGGCATCCCCGGCATCACCGAGGATCGGCTTGAGTTCCTCGGTCAGGACGTTCATTCCGCTGAGCTCGAGCGCCTCCGCCGGACCCAGCGCCGCCATGATCGTGCCCGGCAGGTCGTGTCCGGCCTCGTCGATGCTGTAGGAATTCGGCCCGCGCAGAGCGACGACATCGAGGTTGTCGCCCTTGGCGAGGCAGAATCGGTTCACCCGGTCGCCGACGTACCAGCGCATCGAGATCACCCAGTGCGGGCGGTACAGCCCGCGCAGCCGGTCTTCCAGGTCGTGATGGACGACCCCGTCGACGAGTAGCTCACGCGCGGTGAGCGATTCGGCGGCCGCGGACATCGCCCGGTCGTGGTCGACGACGTTGTCGTAGCGGCCCATCGCATTCAGCACGACCGGCACCTCGTCGATCTCCAGTTTCTCCAGCAGAAACTGCATCTCGTCGAGCGACAACACGACGGACTCGAGCATCGACGGCCCGCGGCCGGCGCCGAGTACGGTCACTTAGCGCGCTCCCGCGACCGGGTCCGCTCCGATGACACCGGACGCGATGACCCGGCCGTCGGCGAAGTGCTCACCGCGCAGATAGTCGTTGCCCTGGTGCTCGCCCTCGTCGTCGTCGCTGTTCACCTGGCGGCCCAGCAGCGGGTTACCGGCGGCGTTGTTCGCGCGGGCCGGAGCCGGTGCGCCCATCTGCGCGACGGGTGCGGTCTCCGCCACCGGCGCGGTCGTGGCCGGACCGCCGATCACATTGCCGGCGCCCCAGCCCTCGGGGAGTTGCAGCGTGCCGGCGCCGGTGCCGATACCGACGGTGCTTCCGCCGAAGGACACGGCGCGAGTGGCGGCCGCGGCGCCACCGGCGGCGGCGACACCACCGATGCCGCCCATCATCATCGGCGACATGCTCGCGGCCGGCGCGGCATGGCCGGTGGCCGCGGCGATCGCGGTACCGGCGACATTGCCCACCGTGGAGACACCCGTCGAGGCCACCGATCCGGCGACATTGGCCGCCTGGGTCGCGGCGCTGACCACGCCCGGATCGCTCGCGAGCGCCTGTGCCACACCGATGGCGGTCTGCACCGGGTCGCTGCTGGTGTTCTGCGACGCCGCCTCGGCGCCGCTGTCGGCCAGTCCGGCGCCCGCCGCGATCGGCGGCGGCGTCAGGAATTCGGCCGGAGTCGCCGTCATGGCCTCGACGGTGGATTCGTAGGTGTCCATGACCAGGGCGGCTTGCACATCCAGTGCGGCCTTGGCGGCTTCGGCCGCCTCGCCGCTACCGTCCAGATCGCCGCCATGGGCGTGTGCCGCGACGCGCGCGGCATCCACCGCGGCGATTTCGGGCAGGCTCGGCATGGCAAGGGTGGCAACGGTATTGGCGGTGGCGTGTGCGGAGGCCTTGGCCGCCATCGCCGCCGCCTGCACGCCCTGCTGTTCGGCCCAGCCGGTGAAGCCGGCGAGTTTGGTCAGTGCGACGGCGCCGTTGAGGCCGATCATGCCGACACCCAGTTCGGCCATGACCCGGGTGACGGTCGCGGTCGCGTCGACCCACGCCGCCGTCAGCCCACCCCATGCCGTGGCCGCGGCAGCGGCCGGAACGGCATGCGGACCCGCGGTCAGCAAACTCGAGTTGCCCTCGGCGAGCCGGGGCAGCCAGTAGATTCCGGTGATCCCTGCGGTCATTGTCTCTCCCCTGAACGAATGGTGTGGTGAAGGATCGGCGCCGGTCAGAACTGAATGGCGGCGGTGCCGGCCGCGTTGACCGCGTCCTGGGCGATGTAGGAGGCCAGCTGCTGACGCAGGATGGCGGCCGCGTGATGCAGCTCGAGGATGGCCTGCGCGGCCGCGCGGTCGTGGCTGAGAGCGCCCTCGTTCAGATGGGTTGCCGCGGCGACGGATACCTCTTCGGCGCCGGCGGGGACGACGTGGGTGGCCGGACCGCTCAAAGCAGTGGCGGCCGTGAGACGTTCGGCGAGCAGATCGAGTTCCGCCGAGGCCGCGAGGACGACTTCGGGCTGTACACCGAGCAGACCAACCATGACTCGAACTCCTTCTTGTGGCGGCTATGCAAGTGTCGAGGCTGCCCGAGCCTCAGTGCTGTTCCGGCACAGAGGATCCGGCAGACCCGTCGGTGGAACCACGAGAATTCCCCCTACGAGATGATTGGACGCGACGGCCCCCGGTTCGGTTCCCTCGAGTCACGAATCGATTCGACTTTACCCGCTACGCGCGTAAAGACTAGCCCCATCCCAACTGATGCAGTCGTTCTTCGTCGATCCCGAAATAGTGAGCTATCTCATGGATCACGGTGATGGCCACTTCCTCGACGACCTGCCGTTCGTCGTCGCACATTTCCAGAATCGTGTCGCGGTAGATGGTGACGGTGTCCGGCAGCGCGCCGCCGTACTGACTGTCCACCCGGTCGGTCAGGGCGATGCCGTGATAGAGCCCGAGCAGATGCGGATCCTCGGGATTGCGGGGTTCGATCAACACCACGACGTTCTCGATCGCGTGGGTGAGCGCGGGCGGAATCGTATCCAGCGCATCGCCGACCAGTTCTTCGAACCGGCTCTCCGACATCGACACCGGCATGGCGTCAGCGCTGCGGCGGAATCGGCGCGGGAGCCGCACCCGGCAGCGGCGCCGGGGTGGAACGCCCGGAACTCGGCGGCGGCACCGGAGCCTGGCCGTCGATCAGCACATCGCCCTTGGCAGAACCGGTGATGGTCGCGAAACCGTCCTGAGAGCCCTTGCCCACCAGGCAGTTCAGCTTGTGGCTGCCGACCAGCCAGCTGCGGGCGTCGAGGTTGTCCCAGAAGATGGTCAGCGTCTTGTTGATCAGCGCGTCCTGGCCACCGAGGTAATCGCCTGCGGCGCGGCCACATTCGTCCTGCATGAACTTGTCCTGATCGGCGTTCGCCGGCGGGCCGCCGTTGAAGTGGGTGCCGAGATCCACCGTCGACATCACCTCGTAGGCGTGCGGCTGGCCGCAGGGGACCGGTTCGTTGGTCGGCAGGTTCTGATTGATGCCGATGCAGGTACCCGGATCGAATACGCGGGACTGGTCGCTGTCGCGCACCCGGCCCACGGTCTGCTGTGTGGCATTGCCCGTGGCGCTCACCAACTGCAGCCCGCACCGGATGGTCCGATCCCCGTTGCGCCAGCCCGGTTCCCCCGGGTTGACCATGCCGACCACGAATCGCCCGCGCGGGTCGAGCCGGCCACCGAGGTAGGCGGCCGCGGCCGATGCGCAGTGTTCGTCGCGCAGTTCGCCGAAGCGCAGCGAATCGGGGAAGGCCGAGCCCGGCCCGAATTCGCGACCCGGATATTTGCTCAGGTCGATGTCGGCGGTGACCTCGAACAGATGTTTGTCGGCGCAGTTGACCTTGGTCAGATCCAGGGTTTTGGTGCTGGTCCAGGTGAGGCAGTCGCCGGTCTTGGCGGCGCCGAAGGCGGCGTCGGCACGACCCGCGGGCGGTTTGCCCGATCCGGGATCGTGCACCTCCAGTCCGTGCGAACTGCGAAACCCCGAGATGGACAGCGTCACCAGCGCCGCCACCACGGCACCGACGGCGACCGCGAGCAGTCCCCACCGCAGCCGATGCGGATGCAACGCCTTGCCATCCTGCCCCAGGCGTTTCCCGGCGCTCGGCAACGGGCGGCGACGTGTCGCCCCGGCACGCCTGCGGCGAGGCATGTCGGATTCTTCGTTTCCCGGTTCCGGCGCCGCTGGCGCCCCATCGTCGGAGGACATCGCCGTCCATCATGGCAGGCCCCGTGCGAGGCCTGCCACGATCGGTTCGGATTTCACCGGATCCTCAGAAAATGCGGTGGACACCTCCCACTAGGCTGATTGCCCATGATCGACCTCCGATTCCTGCGCGAGAATCCCGAAGCGGTCCGTGCCTCGCAGCGTGCCCGCGGTGAGGACCCGGCGCTGGTGGATGCCCTGCTCGAGGCGGATGCCGCCCGCCGCGCCGCGGTCGCGACGGCGGACAACCTGCGCGCCGAACAGAAGGCGCTGGGTAAGAAGGTCGGCAAAGCGTCCCCCGACGAGCGTGCGACGCTGCTGGCGCATGCGCAGGAGTTGTCGGCGAAGGTGAAGGAGGCCGAGGCCGCCGAGAACGCCGCCGACGCCGAACTCGACTCCGCCCACCGCGCGATCTCGAACGTCGTGCAGGAGGGCGCGCCCGCAGGCGGCGAGGACGATTTCGTGCTGCTCGAAACGGTGGGCACGCCCACCGAATTCGACTTCTCCCCGCGCGATCATCTCGACCTGGGCGAGGCGCTCGGACTGATCGATATGGAACGTGGCGCCAAGGTCTCGGGCGCGCGCTTCTACTTCCTCACCGGCTACGGCGCCCTGCTGCAACTGGGCCTGCTGCAGCTGGCCGCCCAGCGCGCGGTCGCCAACGGTTTCACCATGATGATCCCGCCGGTGCTGGTGCGCCCGGAGATCATGGCCGGAACGGGCTTCCTGGGGCAGCATTCGGCCGAGGTCTACCACCTCGACGACGACGATCTGTACCTGGTCGGCACCTCGGAGGTCCCGCTGGCCGGCTACCACTCGGGCGAGATCCTCGACCTGAGCGACGGGCCGAAGCGCTATGCCGGCTGGTCGTCGTGCTTCCGCCGCGAGGCCGGCAGTTACGGCAAGGACACCCGCGGCATCATCCGCGTGCACCAGTTCGACAAGGTCGAGATGTTCGTCTACTGCAGTCCCGAGGACGCCGATGCCGAACACCGCCGCCTGCTCGACTGGGAGAAGGAGATGCTCGCCGCGATCGAGGTCCCGTATCGGGTCATCGACGTGGCCGGTGGCGATCTCGGCAGCTCGGCCGCCCGCAAGTTCGACTGCGAGGCGTGGGTGCCGACCCAGCAGACCTATCGCGAACTCACCTCGACCTCGAACTGCACCACCTTCCAGGCCCGCCGCCTCTCGGTGCGCTACCGGGACGAGAACGGCAAGCCGCAGATCGCCGCGACCCTCAACGGCACCCTCGCGACCACGCGGTGGATCGTCGCGTTGCTGGAAAATCACCAGCAGGCCGACGGCTCGGTCCGGGTGCCCGCCGCACTGGTCCCGTTCGTGGGCCGCGAGCTGCTCGAGCCGCCGCGATAGTGATGGCGGCACCGTCGCGGTGATGATGGCGGCACCGCCGCGGTGACTTCGGCCTCGAATCCGGCGGTTGTCACTACTGCTATGCACCGCGTTGTCTAGGCTGGACGGCGTGCGAGGACTCGGGTCTCGCGGCGATACCCGCACGCAGGTTCGGGCGGCATCGGCGCTGGCGACGGCAATGGTCATGGCTCGGACCACCGGGGCGTTCTACGTCATGGGTGGGGTCCTGGGCCTGCTGATCACTGCCATCGCACCGGGAAACGAGGGCAACCGCCCGCTGGTCGGCTCGGCCGCGGCGGTCGCGCTGTTGCTCGGCGTGAGCCTGCTGATCTGGGGTCCTCGCCAGCCGCACTGGGTGCACCACGGGTATGTCGCGGTGGCGACGGTGCTGGTCACCATCGCCGTGCACTGGTTCCCGAATACGGTCGGCGCGATCACGCTCGCCGCCTTCTACGTCTTCGTCGCCGCGGATGCCGCAATCTTCTTCGCCTGGCGGCTGGCCGGGGCGCATGTGGCGTTCGCGGTCGTGCTCTGTCTGTGGGTGGTGCCGTCCCGGGGTCTGCCGTGGTGGTCGGGCATCATCCCGGCCGGAATCACGGTGGGCGTCGGCATCGTGGTCGGCATCCTCACCCGGATGGCCTCGGACGCCGATATCGACACACTCACCGGGCTGCTGAACCGCCGCGGTTTCGATCGCGCGCTCAACGGCGCCATCGGACATGCCGGGCGGACCGGTCAGGGACTCGCGTTGGTTCTGGTCGACCTGGACCGGTTCCAGAAGATCAACGATCATCTCGGCCATCGCGCCGGCGATGCCGTGCTGCAGCGCGTCGGCGACACCTGGTCGAAGCTGCTCGGCCCGGATCAGCTGCTGGCCCGATACGGCGGCGACGCGTTCGCGCTGCTGTTGCCCAACACCACCGAACAGGCCGCGATCCTGCTGACCGAACAGCTGCGTGCCGCGGTCACCACGGGATGTTCGGCGGGTGTCACCTCCTGGCAGCCCGGCGAGTCCGGCTCGTTGCTGGTCAGTCGTGCCGATGTGGGCCTGTACCGGGCCAAGCAGGCCGGGCGCAATCGCACGGTGCTGGAATCGTCGCGGCAGCTGCCGCTGGCGGTCGAACTGCGCGAGGCCATCGATACCGGCGCGCTGGACGTGCACTACCAGCCCATCGTGAGCCTCGGTGAGGACGGCGCCCAGGCGGTCGGTGTGGAGGCGCTGCTGCGCTGGTCGTCCAACGCCCAGCCCGACGTCACCACCGAGGGGCTGATCCGGGTCGCCGAGGAATACGACCTGATCTCCGACCTCGACGAACTGGTCCTGCGGCGTGCGTGTGCGGATGCGGCCCGGCTGCAGGAGACCTTCGCCCAGCTCGATCTGACCCTGAACGTCAACGTCAGCGGTCTCGAATTGGCCGAGACCAACTACGCCGACCGGGTCTCCGGCATCCTCGCCGACACCGGCTGGCCCGCCGACCAGCTCGTCCTCGAGGTCACCGAGAGCGAATTGGCCGCCGAATCCCAGACCGCCATCGCGAATCTGCACCAATTGCGCGACAGCGGCGTTCGTATCGCCATCGACGACTTCGGCACCGGCTACTCGTCGCTGAGCCGGTTGGCCACCATCCCCAGCGACATCCTCAAGGTCGACCAGTCCTTCGTCGCCGCGATCAGTTCCGATTCGCCCGCGCCGCCGCTGCTGGGAGTGATTGCGGCGCTGAGCAAGTCGCTGGATCTGCAGGTGATCGCCGAGGGTGTGGAAACCGAGTATCAGGCGGCGGTGCTGACCGAACTCGGCTTCGCGCTCGCCCAGGGCTATCACTACAGCGATTCGCATCCGGTCTCCGAGCTGATCAGCGATATGAACTCCAACCGCGGGCTGGTCGGCGCCGGGACGACCGATCGGGATTTCGCCGCCAAGGGCTGGGTCCCGGTGGACAACAACGGCTTCGGCCCGGAGGGCCTGGGCCATCGGGGCTGACCCGCACCGCCGGGCGATTCGGGTCGCGGCATCGGCTCGCCCGGACCAACTACCGTGGCGGATATGACCGCAGTCCGCGAACGAACCGACGTGCGGCGCTGGATCGGTGTCCTGCTCGGCCTGTGCTGCGGCGCCGGTGTGGCGGTCCAGGCGCGAATCAACGGTGATCTCGGCGATCGGCTGAACGACGGAATCGCCGCGGCCGTCATCAGTTTCGGCTCCGGACTGCTCCTGCTCCTCCTTGTCAGCGGTTTCAGCGGGCGAATGCGTACCGGCCTGGCCGCGATCCGCCGTTCGGTGCACGCCGGCCGGCTGCGGTGGTGGCATCTGCTCGGGGGGTTGTGCGGTGCGTTCTTCGTTGCCTGCCAAGGCTTGTCCGTGGCGACGATCGGCGTCACCGCCTTCACCATCGCCGTGGTCGCGGGTCAGTTGACCAGCGGACTCGTCGTGGACCGTCTGGGTGTGGGACCGGCCGGCGTGACGCCCGTGACGCCGGTCCGACTCGGTGCGGCGGTACTCGCGGTCGGTGCGGTCTGTGTCGCCGCCGTGGGCCGCTCCGGCGGCGAAGCCGGGGCCGGTGGAGGTGCGGCCTATCTGCTGATCGCGCTGCCCGCTCTGGCGGGCCTCGGCCTCGCGTGGCAACAGGCGGTCAACGGGCGGCTGGCGACCGTCGGCGGGCCCGTGCCGGCCACCACGATCAACTTCGCGACCGGAACCGTGGGCCTGCTGGTGGTGGAGGCGGCGCAGCTCGCTCGGATCGGCTGGCCCACCGGCTTTCCCACCGAACCGTGGCTCTATCTCGGCGGGGCGATCGGGGTCTTCTTCATCGCGGTGGCGGCGCTGATCGTGCGCTGGATCGGAGTGCTCCTGTTCGGCCTGACCTCGGTGTCCGGCCAGCTCATCGGTTCGGTGATCCTGGATGTCGTCGCGCCGACGGGCACCCGGCTGTCGACGCTGACCGTCGTCGGCTGCGGATTGACGTTGCTCGCCGCCGCCATCGGCGTCCTCGGGCAGGGCCGCGCCGAACCGGACTGACGGCGATATCGGCGCGCTGCCGCACGAATCAGCGCGCCCGGTCGCTCAGGGCCGGAAGGCGCGAAGTGTGAGCTCCACCAGCGCATCGGCATACGCGTCGTCGAGCGGCCCGTACCGCAGCAACCACCGTTGATACACCGGGGCATACAGCATTTCGAGCATCAGATCGAGGTCGGCATCCGCCCGGACCTGCCCCGCCGCCTGCGCGCTGCGTAACCGCTCCTTCTTGGCCTCGTCGAGAGGACGCCGCAACTGCCGGTCGTACTGTGCGGCCAGTTCCGGATCGTTGATGATCTCGGTGTTGAGCGCCCGCACCGGTTTCTCGAAGCCCGCATCGGCGAATTCCGCGACCGTCGCTCGCATCACGAGTTTCAGATCCGCGTCGATATCCCCGGTGTCCGGCAGCGAGATGCCCTGCTCGTCGGTTTCGCTCAGGTGCAGGAACGATTCGAAGATCACCGCGCCCTTGGACGGCCACCAGCGATAGATCGTCTGTTTACCGACCCCCGCACGCGCGGCGATCGCCTCGATCGAGACCTTCCGGTACCCGACCTCGGAGATCAACTCGCGAGTGGCCGCCAGAATCGCCTGCCGTGACCTCTCACTGCGCCGGGTGCTGTCGGGTTCGGGTTTCGCGGTAGCGGACACGCGGTCGACCCTAGCATTTCTACCGAGACGAGACGGTTCGTGTTGACAAGTCGAGACGTGACCACCACACTTGCCCGAGACGAGACGGACCGTCTCATGACGAGAGGATGTGGATATGACCACCGGTAAGACCTGGTTCATCACCGGCGCTTCCCGTGGGCTGGGGCGTGCGTTCACCGAGGCCGCCTTGCACGCCGGTGACCGTGTGGTCGCGGCCGCTCGCGACGTCGAACCGCTACGGGAACCCGCTGTGGCACATCCGGATCGGCTGTTTCCGCTCAGCGTGGACGTGTCGGATCGCCGGGCCGTATTCGAGGCCGTCGAGCAGGCCGTTGCGCTGGTCGGCGAGCTCGACGTCGTGGTGAACAACGCGGGCGGCATGCTCTACGGCATGGTCGAGGAGGCGACCGAGGACCAGATCCGCGCGCATCTGGATGTCAACTTCTTCGGCGCGGTGTGGGTGGTCCAAGCCGTGCTGCCGCGGCTGCGCGCACAGGGTCACGGCCGCATCCTGCAGGTCACCTCGATGGGAACCGCCGGGGGTATGGCCGCCGTCGGCTACTACGGCGCCGGGAAGGCGGCGCTGGCCTCGCTGACCGAAGCTCTGGCGATGGAGGTCGAACCCTTCGGAATCAAGGTCACCAACCTGGAGATGGGCGGTTACGACACCGGCCTGTTCACCGCGGGAACGACCGCGACCGCGGCCCTGCCGCACTACGAACCATTGCGCGAAGAACTCGCACGCATGTGGGGCGACGAACCCGGTCCGGCGCCGAGTTCGGCGGCGCCGGTGATCATGAAACTGGTCGAACTGGAGAATCCGCCGCGACGTCTGATCGTGGGCGGCAACTCGTTCGATCAGGTCGCCGACCTGTACGCGGCGCGCTCCGACGGTTATCGAGCCTGGGAGTCGCTCAGCCGATTGGCCTCCGGCTGATGGGCGGACGGGTGAACTATTCGTGCAAACCTGAGCTTTCCGTGCGGAAATCCGCTCAGTCGTCCCGGGTTTGCACGAATAGTTCGCCCTTGTTCACAACTTGCGGGAACGAAGTTCGTGCCCCTTGGACGTCTTGCACCGCCCGGTCTCCAGATCCCACTGCCAGCCGTGCAGATTGCAGGTGAGGGTATTGCCTTCCACCACACCGAATTTCGACAGGTCCGCCTTGAGGTGCGGGCATCGGCGCTGCACCTCCCACCCGGCCAGCTCACACGAGGCGGAATCGTCGTGTGCCTCGGCAAACCAGCCGTCGGCATAGGCGATGCGCTCGTCGGTGAGGCATTTGAAGAAGGTGTAGAGGAATTCGTTGTAGCCGCCGATTCGCCACGCCTGGAAGCGGGTGGACAGGAAGATGGTGTTCACCCAGTCGGGCTCGTTGTCGCGCAGCACGGTGCGCACCAGCTGCGGGGCGATGCGGAACCCGTAGCGGTACTTGCCTTCTCCCTCGATCGGCCCGCGCACCAGCCGCTTCGGAAAGTCGAGGACCACGGTTTCCTCGCCCATCACCAGCCCGACCGGGTAGCCGATGCCGTCGCAGATCAGATCGCTCTGCGCCATGATCGGTTCGAACAGCTCCTTGAGCCGAGGCAGCAGCGGCGTACCGTCTTCGGTTGCCCAGGAAGCCTTTTCGCGCTCCAGGACCGATGCCATGCGCTGCGCCATCCGCTCGATGTAGCCGGCCTTGTCGTCGTAGATCTCGGCCGGATCGAACGGATGGGTCAGATCCAGTTCCTTACCCCGCACATCGACGACCGAACCCGGAATCATCAGCACCCCACCGGAATTGCCGTGGATGCGCATCTGCTCCAGAAAGACCATCTGGTCCGGGAAGATATTGCCGTTGTCGGCGGAGTAGCGGTTCTCGCCGTCGTCGTTGAGGTAGCGCAGCTCGTCGTCGAGGAACACCGGCGGTCCGGCCGAGGGCACCACCCAGGTGGCCCCGACCTGCTCGATATAGCTGCGCGCACGATCCATCCCGCGCTGGCGCTTCTGCTTGCCGAAGTTCGCCTTGGTCTTGCTCGGGATGTCGTAGACCATCGGGTACCAGATGGCGCCCGAATACTGCAGCAGGTGGATGTCGATATGCCCGAACTGCTCGTGCAGGACATCCATATCCACCGGCCGCGCGTCGTTCATGTTGAAGCACACGGTCTCGCGATCGGAGACGACCAGACCCGAATCACCGATCGGCCCGTCGGCCGGCGCCCGCAGCGCGATGATCATGATGTCCAGTTCGTGTCCGTCCCGGCCGGTGATCGTGTGCTTGACCGAGTTCTGGGTCTCGAAGAACGTGTGGAAGCCCAGCTTCTCCAGCTCGCGCTGCAGATCGGGCACCGGATAGTCCGGCAGCAGAACGGTGGCGTCCTTGTTCACGTGGTCGAGCAGATTCTTCGCGTCGAAGTGGTCGCGGTGCAGGTGCGAGACGTAGAGGAAATCGCAGTTGCCCAGCTCGTCCCAGTCCAGCCCGGTGTTGTCCGGGAACGGGACCCACGACGCGAAATAGGCCGGGTTGACCCACGGATCACAGAGGATCGTCCCGGCCGCGGTGCGGATGTGGAATCCGGCATGTCCGACGCTGGTGATCTGCACGAAGAAGTCCCTCCTGAACCCGGCTACCAGCCACCCAGGGTAGCGGTTGAACGGGCTTGTTCGGCCTCAGGGCCGCTATTGCCTCGGTCGTCGCACCGGCGCAGTGTAGAGGTGCACGGTGGCGCCACCGGGGCGCTGCCCCGAGTACGGAGGAAGGGACCGTGTACGCACGTTCTACGACTATTCAAGCCAAGCTCTCCGCCATCGACGCCGGAATCGCGCATATGCGCGACGAGGTGATGCCGGCCCTGGAGAACATGCCCGGCTGTATCGGGATGTCGTTGCTGGTCGACCGCCGATCCGGTCGCTGCATCGCGACGAGCTCGTGGGAGTCCGAGGACATGATGCGCGAGAGCGCCGAGCGGGTGCGCTCGCTGCGTGATCGCGCCGTCCGGCTGCTCGGTGCCGAGTCGGCACGGGTCGAGCAGTGGGAGGTCGCGGTCATGCACCGTGACCATCGCCTGCCCGAAGGCGCATGTGCCCAGCTCACGTGGGCGAAGTCCGACGATCCGAGCCGGTTCGACATGGCGATCGAGACCTACAAGTCCATGGCGTCGTCGCAGCTGGAACAGATGCCCGGGTTCTGCAGCACCAGTCTGCTGGTCGATCGGTCGAGCGGTCGCGGTGTCGCCTGCGAGACCTTCGACAGCATCGACGCGGTCGAACGCAATCGCGAGCAGCTTGCCACCCTGCGCCGCGAGGGAACCCGTCGAGCGGGCGTCGACGTGCTCGAAGTCGGCGATTTCGAAGTCGCCCTCGCGCATCTGCGCGTCCCCGAACTGGTCTGAGGGCAGGCGGGCCGTCGTCGCGCCCGATGCCGTCTCGGGCCCTCGCGGGATACGCCGGGCTATCGCAACGATGCCGGCCCGCTTGCACGCATCAGGCCGAAACGTCGCCGATGCAATATCCGCTGTCGGTCGCCTTCACGGTGTATGTCCGTTCCTGCTGACTGCCGCCGGCCGTGACCGTGGCCGATATGGACAGATAAGTGCTGTTCAGAGCAGTGGAACTGAGCGACTGATCGGCGAAGGCGGTCGCAGTGGCGAGCTTGGCCGCATCGGTCGCCAGCGGCGGACGCGATGTGCGTCCGGTGCCGTTCGGATCCCAGGTGGTGTCGGCGGTGCACAACAGAGGATGGGAGCTTTCCTGGTCCGCCGCGTCGACCGGATGTCCTGTCTGACGTGACAGATAGCGCCGGACGACGTGGCGGGCGTCGGCGGTCTGGGCCTCGCTGCCGGTGCCGAAACCGATCTCGGCGCCGGCGGGGTAGACCCGTGGGCAGGCGTATCCGGTGGCGATATCGGCTCGCTCGGCGACCACGGTCACGGCATCGGAGGTTCCGCTCGCCGACTTCCACACGAGGGCGGTGCCGTTGTCGCTGCCCGGCTGCGCCAACGCCGACTCGATGGCCGACTTGTCGGAGTACATCGTCTCGACGTTGCGGGGAGCCATCGTCCAGCACTTGGCTTCCATATCCGCCGGAGTGAGTTGCCGCAGATCGTTCACCCAGCGGGTCATGGCCGCGGTGGCCTGCGGATCGGCCGTCACGAGGGCCACCGCGATCGCGGATTCGGGCGGCGCCGGGATGGCCCGGGGCGCGGGGGCGGCGATACGTGAGGACGAGGGAGCGGCGGATTGCGTTGCCGCGGAGGAATTATCGGACTTGTGATAGTCGGTGCCCTCGATGCCGACCTGCGAATCACATCCGGCGAGGATGCTCGCGACCACGATCGCCAGACCGCCTGCCCGCGCCGCCGAGAGCCGCCTGCTGCGTCGCGCTGCGAGGCCGGTATGCAGCGCCACCCCCATACCCCCTCGTGGTTTCCGGCCGCCTGCACGCGATGCTGGACTGGGGCTTTCCACTGCGCTGAACCTCGTTTCCTGTGCGGCGGTCGGTAGCGAAAATGTGACAGCGACTACGCTAGCGGAATTGTGGAACCCGTATACCGGACGATCATCGGCCTGGCCCGGACCGTCTTCTTCGTACAGGGACTGAAATTCGACGTCACGGGGGCTGAGAACATCCCCGCGCAGGGCGGCGCGGTCATCGCGATCAACCACACCGGCTATATGGACTTCACCTACGCGGGTCTGCCCGCGCGGACGCCGAAGCGCTATATCCGGTTCATGGCGAAGAAGGAAGTCTTCGACAACTCGATCTCCGGGCCGATCATGCGCGTGCTGCGGCACATCCCGGTCGACCGCGCGGCGGGCGCGGACTCCTACAAGGCGGCCGTGGACTATCTGCGCCGCGGCGAACTGGTCGGGGTGTATCCCGAGGCGACCATCAGCCGCAGCTTCGAGATCAAGGAATTCAAATCCGGCGCCGCCCGCATGGCCATCGAGGCCGGTGTCCCGATCATTCCGATGACGATCTGGGGTGCGCAGCGGGTCTGGACCAAGGGGCATCCGAAGCGCCTGGGCCGCACCAACACTCCCATCTCGATCGCCGTCGGCAAGCCCATCCTGCCGCCCGCCGAGGCGGACGAGAAGGCCGTCGCCGAACTCACCGAGACCGTGCGCTCGACCATGCAGGAAATGCTGCTCGGCCTGCAGAAGGACTACACGCACGAGCCCGGCGCATACTGGGTGCCGGCCCGCTTGGGCGGCGGCGCACCGACGCTGGAGGAAGCCGACGCGATGGACGCCGCCGAGGCGAAGGCGAAAGCGGAGGCGCGCGCGGCACGTCGTGCCGCCGAAGCGGGAGATGCCGACTCCTGACGGCAGGGTCGGCCCGGTAGTACCAGGAGTGTCACCGATGACGCGAGAGCCCGTTTTCGACGTCCTCACGGGATTGGTCCGCACCATCTTTTGGGCACAGGGCCTGAAGATCGACATCGTCGGCGGCGAGAACATCCCGCGCACCGGTGGCGCGGTCCTGGCCGTGAATCACACGGCCTACCTGGACTTCATGGAGGTCGGGCTGGTCGGCCGCGAATCCGGCCGCAACGTCCGCTACATGATGAAGGCCGAACTCGAACACGGCGTCGTCGGCTGGCTCATGAAGCACTGCAAGGCAATCGGCGTGGACCGCACCGCCGGCGCCGAGTCCTACTCCCGCGCCGTCACCGCCCTGCGCGACGGCGAAATCGTCGTCGTCTACCCCGAAGCCACCATCAGCCGCAGCTTCGAACTGAAGGAATTCAAATCCGGCGCCGCCCGCATGGCGATCGAAGCCGGCGTCCCCATCGTCCCCATGACGATCTGGGGCGCCCAACGCGTCTGGACCAAAGACATCCCGAAACGACTGGGCCGCCACAACTTCCCGATCAACATCCAGGTAGGCGAACCCATACCCCCCGCCGAACCCGCCGAAGACCTGACCGCCACCCTGCGTTCCAGCATGGAAAAACTGCTCGACGCGGCACAACGAGACTACGAAATGCCGCCGGGCGCACGCTGGGTCCCCGCCCGATTGGGCGGTACCGCACCGACATTGGAGCAGGCGAAGGTACTGGAGCGCGAAGAGATGGAACGCCGCGCCGCCGCGAAAGCCAAACGCGCCCAAGGGTGAACGGCTCCGCAGCCTGCGGGGGATCGGGAGTCAATCGTCCGAGGCTACCAGGAGGACGGCCTTCTTCTCATTGCGAGATATGAATAGAAACTCGTGGTACTTACTATGAATGTCCGCGTAGTCATTTAACGCAGAGTCGCTCAGCCGTGGTAGCTCATAACAACTGATGCTCGGGTCGTATAGCGGGCGTAGGGCCTCGTCGATTACCGAACGAAGTCCGGATGGGATGACCCCTCCCATGCCGAGCCACTCGTCCAGAATGCGGTGGAAGGTCGATCCGTCTCGAAGAAGGTAACTGTCCGGACTTATCGAAGTCAGCCAGTACGGTCCGTGGACGTCGCCATCGGGATCCACGCCGCCACCCACATAATCATCCCGGTACTCGACGGAGCCGATGACGCCGGCGATGACGGCCTTGTCATCCGAGATGGCGCTTGCCAGGTCGTAGGTCTTGATTACGATCCACCTGTAGAGATGGTGGGCGCCGCCGTCGAACTCGTAGTCGCGAAAGTTTATGAATTGTGACTCGCGAAACGTCACAAGTTCATCCATTTATCAACCTCGTCTCACTCGGACCGATTCTTCGACCTACTTGATGTGCCACCGCTTGATATTAACGCCGGGTACGTCGTTGAAGTCCAATGTCTCCCCTCCGGATTGGCTGAAGGGCCTGTAGGTTACATTCGATTTGGGATCTTTGGATATCTCCCAAACCTCGATGTCGCCCTTCGGGGTGTGTTTCACTTGTGGCGGCCCAAGCTTCTCGAGTAGTTCTTTGTGAGCTTGTTCCAACTCCTGTGCAGATACGAGTTGGACCCCTTGCGCGTCCTCTTCGCCGATCAATGCTCCGGAGTCATCAGTGACTATATCGTGTACGGCCCGGGCTCTCGCCTGCTCGCTGTGCGATATCCCGCCGCCCGATTGACCGGACTCGTCGACGAGGATGGCCTTCATATAGTTGAATTCTGAAAGCCTGAGGGCTGTGGTGGCGAGATCGAGCTCGCGGACCTTCTTGAACGCTTGGTCGGTGCCGGAAGCTCGGGCATCGAGAGCTCGCATGTTGAGGACGTCGGGCATGCTACTCGCCTGGTACGCGCTCTGTATTGCATCCATCACGCCACTGACACTTTTGGCGGGGTTATGAGGATCGGTTGGGGAGAGCGCGAGATCGAATAAGCAGCCTGATACGCCGCAGCGGGCGACAGCTGTAACACCGACTCTCGACTCACTGCGATTTATTCTGTCAGCGCAGGACGTGCCCAGGGTGTTGGTGGCTTCGAAATAGTCGTAGAGCGCCTCGCTCAGGTACTCTGCTGCGAGTGCGACGGTTTTGGCGCTTGTTTGCAGCTGGCTCAGGCGGTTTTGAATCTCCTGCCGATGGGTGGCGTCATCCATTCCTATAAAATGGTCTGAGATGACCATTATGCGATCGTGCGCGTCGGTAATCGTAGGATTCTCGGCAAAACTCATCCAGATGCGGTACGCCTTCTCGATTTTGAGTAGGTCACCGTTGGGAAGCTTGCCGAACGTGTCCTCGACCTGGCGGACAAGCTTGTCGAAGAAGGAATCGGCGTCGTTTTGATGAGTGTCCGTTGTTGCTCACCGACGTCGGGATGACAACCTTGTACTCGCCGACCTGGCTGATCGAGGGCCGAGAGGGGGGCGGGTTGGATTTATTGGTGACGCCCCAGTTGTAGCCCTGGGCGTAGAGCACCGCGGCGTAATTCGTGAGCGCATTGGCCAAGCTCGAACACGCCTGCATAGTTGCCCGTGCGTATTCGTCGTAAGCACCACCCCAATCCTTGCATCCAGGCGCGTCGCCGGCCATGCCCGCGCATTCACCCTTGACCGAGTCATGGACGGGCTTGTCGGCTCGTCGGATGTCATCGGCGAGCTGGTGGCATTCCGAGGCGGCATCGTAGTAGGTTTGCCAGTCGACGATCATCTGTTGCCGCTCTGCAGCATTCGCCAGTTGAGTTCCAGCGCACGAGTGTAGGCGGCATGGGCCTCTTTGGCCGCGTCGCTCATCTCCTTGACGCCTTCGACCAGTTCCCTCGCTCCGCTGATCCATTCGCGGTGTGCGTCGTCGTAGGCGCGGGCGGCCAGGCCTTCCCAGCCGGTGCCCTGCAAGCTCGCCACTCGCTGTTCGATATCCGACAGGTGGTCCTCGATGAAGCCGGCCAGCCCGGACAGGCGGGAGACGATGTGGTCCAGGTGTTCGAGGTCTACCGAGAATCGCGAGGCCACAGTCAGGTCCAGTCCAGTCTCGGGATGTCGAGGGCCGCCGCACTGTTCGCGTCGACCGACCGGAATGTCTCCGCCGTCACGCCGAGTCTGTCGGCCAAGGTGGCGAGGGCCTGGAAGATCTGTCGGCCGCCGTCGTGGACCTCGGTCCAGCCTTCGGAGAACTCGTCGGCGTAGTCGCCGGTCCAGCTGTCGGTCAGCAACTCCGAAACGTCTTTGGCTGCGGAATCCAATGCATTGTGCAGTGTTTCGGCCAAACCGTAGACGTAGACGCCCACATCGCGTACCTGTTCGGGCACAACGGTGAAATCTTGGCCGGGACCTGGCGAATTCCCCCCACTATCGCTCATGCCCCGATGCTATGTGAGAGCCCATCGATGGTCCAGGTGGCGGTCGGCCGCTGCCCGGGATGCCGAGTCCGCCGTGGGCGACCGCGACGGACTGTAGGGATCAGCTCGGATCGGACCCGCGGATGGCGGCGAACCAGGTGGCGGTGGCGGCGGCGACCACTGTCGCTCCGGCGAAGGCGGGGACGCCGCCGCCGGCGACGTATATCCAGAACAGGCCGGCGAAGGGTGCGACGACGGCGAACTGGGCGTCGAGGAGCAGGCGGCGGCCCAGGCGGGTGGACGCGGCTGCGTGGGAGGGGCCGTCGGGGTCGGGGCGGGTCGGGTTGTCGATCAGGCGGCCTTGCGGTTCGGAGTCGCGGGCGACGCCGGACGCGAACAGGCGGCGGCCGTTGACGACCACGATGGCGTCGCAGGTGGCATCGGATTCCGTCAGGCCGACGAGTGCCGGATCGAAATAGACCGGCAGCCAGTTGGTTCGGCCCTCCGAGCTGAGTTCGAGCCACGATCGGCTCAGCAACCGGTTCTGCTGGCGTATCCGCTTCACCCGGAACGTCCCCGCCGGAATCGTGCGCCACGGTGCCACCCCGAACGCCACCGCGAGACGAAATCCGCTGTACAACACCACAACCAGTGCGACCGCCGCCAACATGGCCAACTGCTCCGAATCGGCGAACGGCGCCCAGGCGATGCAGATCACCAGGGCGCCGATCGTGGTGAGAACCGGATAGGCCAGGGGATGGCCGGTACCGGAAATCACTTCAGGTAGCCGACTTTCGTCCAGTCGAGGGTGGCCAGACCGCGCGCGCCGTAGTTGGCGAGATTGGAACGGGTCGCGACGATGCCGGGCGACTGCAGCAGCGGGAGAGAATGACCTTCGGCGAAGATCTGGCGGTCGACCTGATTGGCCAGATCGATGGCCTTGTTCGGGTCCAATTCCGAGACGGTCTTCTCGATCAGATCGTTGAGTTCCGGGGAACCGATGTGGCCGTAATTGCCCTGCCAGTTGTTCGGGTCGTATCCCCAGATCTGGCTGATGCTGCCCAAGGGGAACGGGTCACCGACCCAGGAGAACTGCGCCAGATCGAAATCGCCCTTCTGGAACACATTCGTGAACAGCCCCTGTCCCGGCCGAGTGTCGATCGTGAGCTTCACGCCGATCTTGGCGAGATTCTGCTGCATGATCTGCGCCATCTGCACCCACGACGGATCGTTGTACATCACATCGCGGATCTCGAGTTTGCGGCCGTCCTTCACGCGCACGTCACCCTGCAATTTCCAACCGAGGGCGTCGAGCTCGCGGGCGGCGGCATCCGGGTCGTAGGGCAGGGCGTTGTTCTGGTAGCCCTTCTGCCCCTCCAGGTAGATGTGGTTGTTCAGTGGTTTCGGCTCGGCGACGAGTCCGTTCTGGATGGCATTCGCGATACCCTGCCGATCGATCGCCTTGGAGACGGCGACGCGAACCTTGGGATCCTCCAGAATCGACCCGGGGGCGCCGTTGAATGTCAGATGCGACCACTGCAGCGCCGGCGCGCGGCGGATGGAGACATTCGGAACGCCCTGAGCCGTCAGCAGATCGCCGCGACTACCGATTCCGATCGCGTCGAGTTCGTCGTTCTGCAATGCGGGGACCAGCGCCGCCGAATCGAGCACGCTGAAATTGACGGTGTCGAGTTTCGGCGTCGCACCCCACCATTTCGGGTTGCGCCCCAGCGTGATACGCCCTTGAGTTCGATCGGTGGACTGGATCACGAACGGTCCGGCCGTCACCTTGATCCCGTCGACGAGACTCTTGTTGAACGCCTCCGGATTCGAGGTCACCGACTTCGGGTACAGCAGGCTGTTGCCGGAGAACTGGCCCTGCCATTCACCGAAATGCTTGTTGAATGTCAGCACCGCCTGGCGGTCGTCGACGCCGCGCTCGACCTTCGCGACCCGATCGAAACCCATATTGTTGGCGATCAGATACTCCGGGTTGCGACCGCTCAGCGCCTCGGCTTGAGAGGCGATGTCCTCCCACGTGATCGGCGTCCCGTCCGTCCACACCGCCTTCGGGTTGATGGTGTAGGTGACGGTTTGCGGATCGGTGCCGGTCAACTCGACGTTGGTGAAGTAGTCGGTGTTGAGATGCGTGCCGCCGGCGGCGTCGATGGTGAATGCCTGGGGCATCATCGGCCGTTCGACCGCGGTGATGTCGTAGTTGTTGCCGTCGATCTGAAGGGTGTTCCAGTTCGGCGGGAATTCCGAGATCGCCAACCGTAGATTTCCGCCGTCGCGAAGGTCGGCGACGTCGTGCGGGTTGATGTCGTTGGTCGTGCCGAGGTCGGAACTTCCGGTCCCGGTCGTGGAGCCCGAACACCCCGACAGCAGCAATCCGAACGCGACCGCGGGGATCGCGAGCCGGGTTATTGTCGAACGAATCCGCATGGTTTCGTTCTCCTTTCGTCGGGACGGGCGGCTAACTGACGAAGCCGATCTTGGTGTAGTCGTAGGTGGCCAGGCCGGGAGCGCCGTAGTTGGCGACGGTGGTCCGTACGCCGTAGTTGCCCGGATCCTGGGTGAGCGGCAGCGAGAAACCCTCTTCGAAAACCTTGCGGTCCACCTGGTTCGCGAGTTCGATGGCCTTCTTCGGATCCAATTCACTGAGGGTCTGCTCGATCAGTGCGTTCAACTCCGGGGAGCCGATGCGACCGAAATTGCTCTGCTCGTCATCGGGGTGGTAGGCGTAGATCTGCGGGATGCTCCCGAACGGGAATGCGTCACCCGAGAACTGGAACTGCGCGATATCGAAATCGCCGGGGATCATCGCGTCGGTGAAGAAACCCTGGCGTTGCCGGGTGGCGATGGTCAGCTTCACGCCGACCTTCGCGAGGTCGCCCTGGACGATCTGCGCGACCCGAACCCAGGTGGGGTCGTTGTACATCACATCGCGAATCTCGAGGCGGCGGCCGTCTTCGACCCGCACATCGCCCTGCTGTTTCCAGCCCAGTGCATCGAGTTCGCGCGCCGCGGCCGCGGGATCGTAGGGCAGGCTGTTGTCCTGATAGCCCTCTTGTCCCTGGACGAAGATGTGATTGTTCAACGGCTTCGGATTCGACACCAGACCGTTTTCGATCGCATTCGCGATGCCCTGCCGATCGATGGCCTTCGATATCGCCACCCGCAGTGCGGGATCGGCCAGAATCGAACCGGGCGCGCCGTTGAAGGTGATGTGCCGCCACAGATTTCCCGGTGCGTGGCGTACGACGAGTTCGGAACCGCTGCGCACGGTCGCCAGATCCTCGATGGAGTTCAGGCGTGCGGCGTCGAGTTCGTTGTTCTGCAGGGCCGCCGCATATGCGGACTGATCCATCACACTGAAGGTGATGGTGTCCAGTTTCGGAGTATCGCCCCACCATTTCGGATTGCGGCCCAGCACGATTCGGCCCTGCGTGCGATCGGTGGAGCGGACCACGAACGGCCCGGAGGTGAGCGCGATGCCGCCGGCGAGCGCGCGATTGAAGGTATCCGGATCGGCGGTGACCGATTTCGGATACAGCATCGCGTTTCCGGCGAACTGACCGCGCCAATCCGCGTAAGGCTGTTTGAAGGTGATCACGGCCTGTCGGTCGTCGACCCCGCGTTCGACCTTGTCGACCCGATCGAATCCGTTGTTGATCGCGATCAGATAGCGGGTGTCCACACTCGACAGCGCATGGGCTTGGGAGGCGATGTCCTCCCAGGTGATCGGTGATCCGTCACTCCACACCGCCTTGGGGTTGATGGTGTAGGTGACCTGTTGCGGATCGGTGCCGGTCAGCTGGATATCGGTGAAACAGTCCTTGTTGATCGTCAATTGGCCGGTCGCGTCGATCAGGTACGACCGCGGCATCAACGGCCACAGCACCTCCCCGGTCTCCAACTCGTTGCCGTCGATGGACAGGGAATTCCAATTGGCCGGATATCCGCTGATCGCCAACCGCAGGTTGCCGCCGTCGCGCACCGCATCGCGCGGCTGCGGATTGATGTCGTTGGCGGTCCCGAGTGCCGCGGGCCCGTTCGTGGTGTTCACCGATGCGCAGCCGGCCAGCGCGATGCCCACCCCGGCCGCCACTACGACAGCGGCCGAACGGAATGCCCGGGAACGTATCCTCACGACGAACTCCTAGCGCGCGACGACCGGAAGCGGAACCGCGTCGATCAGCGCGCGGGTGTACTCGTGCTGCGGCGACGCGAAAATCTGCTCGGCCGGACCGGATTCGACGATCTTGCCGCGATACATGACCGCGATATCGTGCGCGAGATTGCGGACCACCGAAAGGTCGTGGGAGACGAACAGATACGACAGCCCGCGTTCGGCCTGCAGATCCCGCAGGAGGTTGAGCACCCCGGCCTGAATGGAAACGTCGAGCGAGGACACCGGCTCGTCGAGTACCAGCAGTTGCGGGTCCAGCGCCATCGCCCGCGCGATATTGATGCGCTGCTTCTGCCCACCCGAGAAATCGGCCGGATAGCGATCGGCGTGTTCGGCGCGAAGTCCTACCTGCTTCAGCAATTCCGGTACCCGCTTGCGGATTTCGTCGCGGGACCGGCCGTCGACGCGCAACGGCTCGGCCAGGGCGTCGAAAATCGGCAGGCGCGGATCCAGCGAGGACGCCGGATCCTGGAACACGATCTGCAATTTGCGGCGGATATCGCGTTTGCCCTGCTTGCTCAGCGTCGCGACATCCTCGCCGAAGACCTCGATCGCGCCCGACTGCGGCTGCACGAGGTCCATGATCTGGCTCAGCGTCGTCGATTTCCCGGATCCGGATTCACCGACGAGCGCGAGTGTGCGGCCCTTGCGGACCGCGAAGTCGACGCCGTCGACCGCGCGCACCTCGCCGGTGCGGCGCTTGAAGACCACACCGGAGGTGACCGGGAACGTCTTGATCAGGCCCGAAACCCGCAGCACCACATCGGAATCGACGGGTTCCGGCGCGGCGACGCTGTCGGTGTCGTGGCGGTAGGCGGCGAACAGGTCCGCGGTCCCCACCTCGGCGGTGCGGATGCAGGCCGCCCGGTGCGCGGGCGCGGTTTCTTGCAGTGGCGGCTCCGCGGCCAGGCAGTCGTCGATCGAGACCGGGCAGCGCGGCGCGAAGGGACAGCCCGGCGGCAGGGCGTGCATGGGCGGGGGAGTACCCACGATCGGGATGAGCGGCGCCCGGGCCGGACCGTCCATCCGCGGGATGGAACCGAGCAGGCCGACGGTGTACGGCATCCGCGGCGAGTTGAACAGCTCTGCGGCGGGGGCGTTTTCGACGATCCGTCCGGCGTACATCACCGCCACCCGGTCGGCCAGCGTGGCCGCGATCCCCATGTCGTGGGTGATCATGATGACGCCGGCGCCGGTGATGTCGCGCGCCTTGCGCAGCAGGTCGAGGATCTGCGCCTGCACCGTCACATCCAAGGCGGTGGTGGGTTCGTCGCAGATGATCAGTTCCGGATCGTTGGCGATCGCCATCGCGATCACCACGCGCTGGCGCATACCGCCGGAGAATTCGTGCGGAAAAGCCTTGGCGCGCGCGGCCGGTTCGGGAATACCGACCAGATCGAGCAGCTCCACGGCCCGGGCCGCGGCCTGCGACTTGCTCATCTTCTTGTGGGCGACCAGAGCCTCGGCGATCTGATCACCGACCCGGTAGACGGGCGTGAGCGCCGAGAGCGGGTCCTGGAAGACCATGCTGATCCGCGTCCCGCGCAGCGCCGAAAGCTGCTTGTCGCCCATGCCGAGCAACTCCCGGCCCCGCAGGCGGATCGAGCCGCGGATGCGGGCCTGATCGGGCAGCAACCCCATCACGGCCAGCGAGGACACCGATTTACCGGAACCCGACTCGCCGACGATGGCCAGCACCTCACCGTCGGCGACGGTGTAGTTCACTCCGCGCACCGCGTCGATGCGGCCCTCCTCGCTGGGGAAGGACACATGCAGGTCCGACACCTCCAGCAGGGGTGCGGTCGTGCTGCGCCGCGCGTCCGCCCGGTCGGCGGATTCGGTGGTGCGATCGGTCATGCCGCTTCAATCCTCTTGTCCGCCTGCTCATCCGGACCGGCACCGGAGGTTCGCGCCGACTTCCCGCGCTGCGCCTTGTCCCGCTTCGCCGCCCGGTCGGCCTTCCGGCCCGCACGCGCGCCCTTGGAACTCGGGTCGAAGGCGTCGCGCAGGCCGTCGCCGACGAGGTTGGCGCACAGCACGATCGCGATCAGGAAACCACCCGGGAACAGGAACAACCACGGGAAGGTCAAGGCCGATTTGGTGCCGAAGGCGATCAGCGAGCCCAGTGACACGTCCGGCGGTTGCACACCGAATCCGAGGAAGCTCAAACCCGTTTCGGACATGATCGCTGCGCCGACGGCGAGAGTGGTGTCGATGATCAGGATCGAGGCGATATTCGGCACGATGTGGGTGACGATCACCGAACGCGTCGAAGCGCCCATATACCGTGCCGCACGGACGAATTCGCGTTCGCGCAGGCTCAGCGTCAATCCGCGCACGATGCGGGCGCTGATCATCCAGCTGAACCCGGCCAGCAACACGATCAGCAGCAGAATCGAACTGCTGCCCTTGGTGCGCGGGGCGAAGATCGCGATGATGATGAAGCTGGGAACCACCAGCAGCAGGTCGACCAGCCACATGATCGCGCGGTCGGTCCAGCCGCCGAGCAGACCCGCGATCGACCCCGCCGTGACCGCGACCAGCGAGGTCAGCACGGCCACGCAGATGCCGATGATCAGCGATTTCTGCAAACCGTGCAGAGTCTGGGCCAGCATGTCCTGGCCGATCTCGTTGGTTCCGAACCAGTGCTGCGGCGAGGGGGGCTGCAGCAGCGCGTACGGGTCGCGCTCCTGATAGTCGTAGGAAAGGAACGGCGGAATCGCGAAGGCGCCGATCAGCATGATGATCAGCACGGTCGCGCCGACGACGGCGGGCTTGTTGCGCAGGAACCTGCGCCACACCAGCTTTCGGCGTCCGGCCGCAGCGGGTTCCGGCGCGCCCTGCGCGATGATCTCGGTTTCGGTCACTTTCTCGCCCCGATCATCCGACCCGCACTCGCGGATCCAGAATCGCATACACGATGTCGGACAGCAGGCCCGAAACCAGCACCACGAATCCCGCGAACACCGTGACGGTCACCACGATGTAAATGTCCTGCGCGTTGATCCCGTCGACGAGCCATTCACCGACGCCGTGCCAGCCGAAGATCTTCTCGGTGAAGGTGGCCCCGGTGATCAGCGCGCCGAGGCTGTAGGCGAACAGGGTCGCCATCGGAATCAGCGCGGTGCGCAGGCCGTGTTTGTAGAGCGCACGGCGGCGGGTGAGTCCCTTGGCCCGCGCGGTGCGGATGAAGTCGCTCTGCAGCACGTCGAGCATGGCGTTGCGCTGGTAGCGGCTGTAACCGGCCATCGCACCCAGGGCGAGACCGAGGCTCGGGACGATCATGTGCTGCACTCGGTCGACGAACTGATTCCACACCCCGTGCACGGCATTGGCCGAGGTTTCACCGGTATAGAGGAATATCTGCTGCCCCGCGGCCGAATTTATTTCCAGCGCACCGTATTTCAGTAGCGTGGCCAACAGGAAGATAGGCGTGCTGAGCACCAGCAGGGAAAATATTGTCGTGAAGTAATCGCTGAACCGATATTGCCGGATCGCACCGGCCGCGCCGATCAGCACGCCGAGGACCGTTCCGACGACCGAGCCCACGATCAGCAACCGCAGACTGACCCCGATCCGGCGCGGCAGTTCCTGGCTGACCGGCTGCCCCGTCAGGGTCGTGCCGAAGTCACCGTGCACCACGCCGCCGACCCAGGTGAGGTAGCGCTGCGGGATCGGCTGGTCGAGATGCAGTTCGTGGGCCTTGGCATCGATCACCGACTGCGGCGGTCGCGGATTGCGCTGTTCGAGGCTGTCCAGCGGGCGAAATGTCAGCGACGCCAGACTGAAAGCCAGGAATGACGCCAGCGCCAGCAGCACGACATAGTTGAGCGCACGTCGTAGCAGAAAGCCGGTCATCGGTCCCCTCGGGTCGGTTACTAGCCCCTGATCATAGGGAATGGTCTCGAGTCCACCGGTGACATCGTGCACCACTTCCGGCCCACTCGCAGGCGGGGCGCGGGCAAATGATTACAGCCGCGCCGGAATTTCGGGCAGGATGGAATAGGTGACGCGTCTGCCGAAGCCGAAGATGGTGGCCACCGATGTCGATGGCACGCTGCTCGACGAATGGGAACGGGTGACGCCGCGCACCCGTACCGCGGTGGCCGCGCTGATCGCCGACGGAGTGCCGTTCGTGCTGGCCACGGGTCGTCCGCCGCGCTGGATCGATCCGGTGGTCGAGGGCCTGGGCTTTCCTCCGCTGTGTGTCTGCGGCAACGGCGCGGTGATCTACGACAGTGCCGCCGATCGCATCTTGCACACCAGCACATTGGATGTGGAGAGTCTGGCGTGGATCGCCGACCTCGCCGAGCGCGTGCTACCCGGCTGCGGGCTGGCCGCCGAGCGCGTGGGCCGCAGCGCGCACGATGCCGCGACGCCGCAGTTCGTCAGCTCACCCGAATACGAGCACGCCTGGCTGAATCCGGACGACACCCAAGTGTCGCGGCAGGAGGTCATCTCGGCGCCGGCGATCAAGATGCTGATCCGGCTGCGGGGAACGCCCAGCGCGGAGATGCAGTCGGCCCTGGAACCCCACCTGGCCGGGCGCGCCGACATCACCTATTCCACCAACAACGGGCTCATCGAACTGTCCGCGCCCGGGATCACGAAGGCCGCCGGCCTGAGCGTGGTCGCCGAGCGGCTCGGGGTGGACCCGGCGGCGATCCTCGCCTTCGGCGATATGCCCAACGACGTGCCGATGCTCCGGATGGCCGGGCACGGCGTGGCGATGGGCAACGCCCACCCCGAAGCCCAGGCCGCCGCCGACGAGATCACCGCCTCCAACTCGGAGGACGGCGTCGCGCTGGTGCTCGAGCGCTGGTGGGAGAGCTGAGGACGTTGCCGGCCTCGGCCTTCAGCCCGCGGGGGCCGGAGGAATGGGCTGCGACGGCGCCGCCGCAGCGGACTCGGGCGCGGGCGGCGCTTCGGGAGCGGGGGCTGCCGGCGCCTCCGGTGCTGCTTGGGCATCGGGTGCCGGCTGCGCATCGGGTGCCGGCTGGGGTGCGGCCGATGCTTGCGGATCGGAAGGCGCGGGCGCGTCCGGAGCCGTCGGCGGGACCGGGGCGTCCGCGACGGGCAGTGCCTGCGGAATCGGCTCGCCCGCCGGGCCGGGTTGCGCCCCACCGTGTTTCAGCAGGGTGGTGACGACGCCGGTGGCGGTGTCGAGAACCAGTGAGCCGAGCCGGAAATCGGCCCGCTGACCGCCGGGAACCGGATACGGATTGCGCAAAGGCGTTCCGAGCGCCCCGGATTCGGCGCCGAGCTGGACGAAGCGGTCGAGGATCCGGCCTGCCAGCTCGACGATCGAGCCGTCGGGCGCGGCGTAGACGTAGCCGTTGACGAACTTGGCGTACTGGCCGCCGTCGCCGGTCGGTGTCGGTTCGGAGGAGGCGGCGCCGAGGTGTCCGTCCGGACCGCCCTGCCCCGCCCAGTATGTGGCGATGGCATTCGCCAGAGCCGCCAGATCCGCATGCGCGCGTTCGTCTTTCGGAGCCGCGGGCGCGGTGCCGGCGGCGACGCCCGCGGCGATCTCGCGGATGCGATCCATGCGCGCATAGGCGGCATCACCGGGGCAGGTGGTATTGCCGACGTCGCGATGTGCGAACACGATCGGCAGGTCCACCGCCGCACCCTCGGCGTACGGGGTGTAGCCGGTGCCCTCGGAGTACATGGTGGTGTGGCCCTCGGGGTCCAGTCCCGCGATCTTGGCCCGCCAGCCGACGAACTGCCCGGTGGCCTGGAGCTGGGCGTCGCTGGGCGGTTCGGTCTCGAAATCACCCATCATCGCCACGCCCGCGGTGTTCTCGTTGAAACCGCCCGCGTGCGCGCCCTCGACCGGGCGGTCCAGACCGCCGTAGCGGCCCTCGAAGATCTGGCCGTACTTGTCGACCAGTGCGTTGTAGCCGATATCGCACCAGCCCAGCGTCTTGGCGTGATACGCGTAGATCGCGCGCACGATGCCCGCGGACTCGGCCTTGGTGTAGTCGTTGCGCCCGGCGGTGTGGTGCACGGTGATTCCGCCCAGCCCGTCGTCGTAGGTGGGTTCCTCGCAGCGCAGCGATTCGTCGGCGCCCCACTGCGCGCGGCTGATCACCTTCGGCCCGCCGCCCGGTAGCGGCGCGGCGACGGAGGCCAGGTTGTCGTCGATCGCGCCGCGCCCGGGATTGATCAGCACCGCCGAGAGTTGCGACGCGGCCTGCTGCGCCGGGTCGTCGGAGCGGCCGGCGGCCGGGGTGATCGCCTTGTGGGTGGTCAGTATCTGAACCGCCTTGGTCTCGCCGACGTAGATCGGTTCGGTGCCGGACCGGGCGGGGGCGGCCGCGTGATCGCTGCGATCGGTATCGACCCGATCGGCCGGGAACCACGGTCCCCAGGTGCCGTCGGCCTGCTGGGCGCGGATCAGAGAGGTGGTGTCGGCCAGTTCCTTCGCGGTCAGCGCGACCATGCTGAACGGGGTGTCGCGAGTCAATTCCTTGACCTCCGCACCGACCTGATCGGCCATATCCGGTGGTACGGCACCGGGGGACAGGGCGGGGGCGGCGGGGTCGGCGCCGGGAACCTGTGCGGGGTCGAGCGGAGCGGCGATGAAGCCGGGGCCGGCGTGCGCGGGGGAGGCGGCGGGAGTCCGCGTCGGCGCGGCGGGGGCGGGAGCCTGCGGGGTGACCGGACCGGCGTACGGCGTCGGGGTCGGGGTGGTGGTCGTCGGATCACCGAATTGGGGTAGTGGGATCTCGCTGGGTAGCTGTAGGCCCGGCGGGGCGGGTAGGCCGGGCGGGACGGGAATCGACTTCGGCAGCGGGAGTTTCCGCAAGTCGGACAGGCGCAGATCGGGCAGGTTCAAGCCGGTGAGTTCGCGCAGCGGCAACACGATGTCGGGAGCGGACGCCAAGGCCACCTCGGCGAGTTGCGCGGATATCGCGGCAAGATCGCTGTCGCCCGCTGGGTGATAGCCGGGAGAGTCGCGCAGCGTCAGCGTCGCGAGCGGGGCGGCGACCGCGAGAGTCGCGACCACGGGGAGGACGACGGAACGTTTCGGACGGCGGTACGGCACGAGCATCTCCCATTCAGGTAGAACCGGTGACCGTCAGCGTGGAACAGGGTGGCGCGCGGGGTTGATTCCTGACGGATCGATGGTCACACTAGTCCCAAATGCCACAGATCTAAACCTTTGGTTGAGGATTAGGTCTAGGATAGCTCGAATGTAACTTCCCCGTAGCCGTCCGAGTGCGCGCCGCGACGTCCGATGGGCGCCGTCCGCACACCACAGGAGGGTTCGATGACCCGGACCGAAGCCGACCGCGGCGGCGCCGCGCCGCCGCCGGAACACTCGAACAGCGCACCCGCGGACGGGGTCGTGGGCGGATTCCGCAGCCGACTCCGGCGTCGGCACGGTGAACTGCTGCGTCGTCGGCGGATTCGGCGCGGCGCGCTGATCGGATTGATCGGGGTCCCGGTGACCGGCGGGATCGTCGTCGCCTTCGCGGTGCCGATGTTCGGTTCGGGCACTCGCAACGCTGCCTATCAGGCGGCTGCGGGCCCCGGGCACGGGCGCGGGATGAGTCAAGTGGGCGCGTTCGACCAGGCCACGGCGGGCGCGACAGCCGACGGCATTCTGGCGCACTACTACCCGGGCGCACAACTCGGAACGATCGGGCCGACCACGGTCCGGGTGCGGCTCACCGTCTACGACAAGGAAACGCTCGACGTGTACTCCGATTCCGGGCTGACCGTCGCCGGCCGGCGGGTCGTGGCGGGACAGGCCGCGCACCTGACCCCGACGCCGGACGGCGGAGCGAACGTCGTGGTGACCATCGGTTGTGACGGCGATGTGCTGTGGCAGGGCTCCACCGACGACCCCTGGGCCTACCCCGCCGACCCGGGTCCCGATCGGCCCGCGGCCGAACATCTGAAGGTGTGCGACGGCTCGAGTTTCCGTGGGGTTCTCGGTGTTACGCAGGACAACGGGCAGCCGGTGACGGTGAATCAGCTCGACGTCGAGGACTACCTGCTCGGTGTGGTTCCGGCGGAGATGGAGGCCAATTGGGCCGACAAGGGCGGCGCGGAGGCGCTGCGGGCGCAGGCTGTCGCGTCCCGCTCGTACGCCTTGGCCGAACACCGCTACCCGTATGCCCAGACCTGCGACACCACCGACTGTCAGATGTATCCCGGCACCGACAAGGAAGATCCGCGCGCGGCCGACGCGGTCCACTCCACCGCGGGGCAGGTGCTGATGCGTGACGGCCACATTCTGCGCACCGAGTATTCGGCGGCGCCCGGCGGCGGGCAGCCGATCGACATCACTACTCTCGAGGTCGGGCCGACACCCGCGGAACTGGAATCGGCGCCCGGCGCTCCGGCCGCTCCCGCTCCGGCGGCACCCGAACAAGCGGTGCCCGAACAGGCGGTGCCCGAACAAGCGGTGCCCGAACAAGCGGTGCGCGGCAATACCGCCATCGATGCGAAGTATGCCGAAAGTGGCGGCGCGGCAGGGCCTTTGGGCGACCCGATGGGTCCGGAGTCGTTGTTGCCGGGCAAGGTCGGAACCTTCCGCCTGTACAAGGGCGGCGTCATCATCGCGACCCCGACCCTCGGCGCCCAGATCGTCGATTACGCCCGCCTGCTGCAGATCGCGCCGCAGGTCAGCCAGAGCGCTGGGGAGGGCGCCGGGGTGCAGGCCGCGGCTCCCGGCGGCACGCGAACACCGGGGACGGCGGCGACTCCCATCCCACCACCGGCTCCCAGCGGGCAGAATGCCGCCGCCGGTCCCGGCCCGGCGGACTCCGCCGGTACTCCGGCTGCCGCGACCGGTACTCCGGCTGCCGCGACCGGCACTTCGGCTGCCACGACCGGCGCTCCGGCTGCCCCGACCGGCGCACCGGCCGACTCGTCGGCAGCGGGTATCGCGGCGCCCGACCACAACGCGCCCGTGCCGGAGGCAGCCACGCCGCAGCAGATTCCGGGTTAGCGGACTGCACCTCGCGTGTCCGATGTCGCGCGGCGGGGTTCGCCGACACCGCCGGTCTCGCCCGCACCCGGGACCGGATCGTCGGCGCTGTTGTAGTAGCCCCGCTCAGCCCAGCGAGGTGTCGTCCAGTGATTCGGACAGGCGGCGGAGCAGGTCGGCGAGCTGGTCGAGATCGGTGCGGCTCATGCCGGACAGCAGGCGGATCTCGTTGTCGACGTGCAGCGGCATGAGCTCGTCGATCACTTCCCGTCCGCGGTCGGTGAGCTGGACTCGGATGGTTCGCCGGTCCTTGGCATCGGGAACTCGGCGGACCAGATCCTTGGCGGCCATGCGGTCGATGCGATTGGTGATCGCGCCCGAGGTCACCATGGTGGCCTTGATCAGGTCGCCCGCGGTGAGGCCGTCGGGACCGCCGGAGCGGCGCAGCGTGGTCAGCACGTCGAACTCCCAGTATTCGAGGCCGTAGCGGGCGAAGAAGTCCTTCATCTCGCGCTCGAGCCGGCGGCCCAAGCGCTTCATCCGGCCGATGACGTGGGTCGGCCACACGTCGAGTTCCGGGCGGACGCGACCCCAGTCCGCGACGATCCGATCCACGGCGTCGCTCATCGGTCTCCTCTCGTGCGCAATATCTCAACGTTCAGATACTTGACATTAAGACACTCGCTGGTGTCGGATTATCTCAACGTTGAGATTATCAATGAGGAGATACCGTGATGATTCGCACCGCCGCCCGCGGTTCGACTGCCGCGATCCTCGCGATCACCGGTCTGGCCCCGCTGGTGTGGGGCACCACGTACGCCGTCACGTCCGAGTTCCTGCCGCCGGAGCGGCCGATGTTCACCGCGTTGATGCGCGCCCTCCCGGCCGGATTGGTGTTGCTGGGCGCCACCCGGGTGCTGCCGCGCGGCCGTTGGATCGGGCGTGCCGCACTGCTCGGAGTGCTCAATATCGGAGCCTTCTTCCCGTTGCTGTTCCTCGCCGCATACCGGCTGCCCGGCGGTGTGGCGGCCGTATTGGGTTCGGCCGCACCGCTGTTCGCGCTCGGGTTCGCGGCGCTCCTGCTGCGGGTGCGGCCGAGCGGTCGCAAACTGCTGGCCGCGGCGATCGGCATGCTGGGGGTGGCATTGGTGGTGCTGCGGGCGAATGCCGCGCTGGACCCGATCGGTGTGCTGGCCGGACTGGCCGGCGCGGCATCGATGGCCGCGGGAACGGTGCTGACCGGTCATTGGGGTCGGCCGGAAGGGGTCGGCCCGCTGGCGTTCACGAGCTGGCAGCTGACCGCGGGCGGAGTGGTCCTGCTGCCGTTGGCGCTGCTCACCGAGGGTGCGCCGCCCGCTCTGGACGCCCCGGCGATCGGCGGATACCTCTATCTGGGCGCGCTCGGCACCGCGGCCGCCTACGCCCTCTGGTTTCGCGGTTTGGCTCGGGTGCCGGCCACGTCGGTCGCCTTCCTCGGCCTGCTGAGCCCGCTCTCCGCGGCGGTGATCGGATGGGCCGCGCTCGGCCAGTCGCTGACCCCGTTGCAGGTGCTGGGCATGATGATCGCGCTGGGTGGCACGGCGCTTGGCCAGGTGGGCGATCGCGCGCAGAAGCCGGCCGAGCATTCGCTGTCACCGGTAACCATCGATGCGCCCGAACTCGCCGATCCTCCGCAACTTTCGTCGGACGACACCGATTCGATCGGACCCGAAGACCCTTCGGCGCACATCTCCCGAGTCCGCTGATTCCTTGGCAGGAGTGAAAGACCATGCACATCACCGTTTTCGGTGCCGCGGGAACCGCCGGCAGCCGGATCGTGCACGAGGCGCTGTCGCGCGGCCACGAGGTCACCGCCGTCGGCCGCAGCGTCGAGCGCCCGAATGTGCTGTCCGCAGCGGTGAACTTCCGCGCCGCGGACGCCACCGACCCGGCCCAGGTGAAGGATGTCACCGCCGGGAGCGATGTGGTCATCAGCGCGACCAGGCCCCGCCCCGGGCGCGAGAACGAAATGGCGGATGTGGCCGCGGCGCTGCTGGAGGGATTGCGCAACACCGGAATCCGCCTGCTGGTCGTGGGCGGCGCGGGCGATCTGATCGTGCCCGGAACCGGCTCGACCGTCATGCAGATGCCCGACTTTCCGCCGGACTGGCGGCCGATCGCCCTGGCCTGTCACGCGCAACGCGAGGTATTCCGCAGCGCGGCAACCGATGTCGAGTGGACCTACCTCAGCCCGCCGGCCCTGCTCGAGCCCGGCGAACGCCGCGGAAGCTACCGGACCGGCCTCGACGAACTGCTCAGCGACAGCACGGGCACCTCGTACATCTCGATGGAGGACCTCGCCGTCGCACTCCTCGACGAGGCCGAGAATCCGCGCCACGCCCGCACGCGCTTCACGGTCGCCTACTGAATGTTTCGGGCCGAACGAACCTCGCGGACAGGGCTTTATCTCCGCCTTAAGGATGGGCCAACCACCACGGCGACGATAGGGAGACATCCGGTGAGCCGGCTTCCCCGTGATGCGGGTTCACCTCGTACCGACGTCGTCCGCAGGCGGTAGAGTTCCTGCCCGAGAGAAGGGGGAGGCCGATGAGCTATCCGTATGGACCCGGCTACGGGGGTAATGGTTATCCGCCGGCGGGCTATCCGCCGCCCGGGTATCCGCCTGCGGGGTATCCGGCGCCGGGGTATGCGCCCTACGGTTATCAGGAGCCGCGGCCGAGTGGTGGCGCGGCGATCACGGCCGGCGTTTTCGCACTGCTGCTGGCGTTGCTGGCCGCGTTCGGAATCATCGGTTTGCTCAGTGCGGCAAGCAATCTGAATCGTTCGTACGGCTCGTACAGTTCGCACAGCAGCGGTTCGGGCGACATCTTCTATGTCATGGCCGCGGTCGACGGTCTGATCGCGCTGCTGTGGGCCGTCGGCGGAATCATGCTGATGAACCACAAGAATGCCGGGCGCGTGATGCTGGTCGCGCTGTCCTCGCTCGGGCTGCTGGGCGGTCTCGCGGGGATCGTCATGGCGTTGGCCAACGGCGTGCCCGCGGCATCGATCGGTGGAATTGTCGGACTGCTGTTCGCGGTGCTGATGCTGAGCCTGACGCTGTCCGGTTCGGCGAAGCGGTGGTGTGGCGTGGGCATGCCCGCCTATCCGCCCGCCGCGTACTACGGCCAGCCTCCCTACCCGTACTGAGAGACGGTCGGCGGATGGGCGCCGCCGCGGCCGGGGCGTTCGTCCATCCCGGGAGCGGTATGGGTGGCGTGTGGTCTCGATGGAAACGGTGTCCGCGTCAACCCCCGGTGACGCCCCGGTGAACACTTCCCGGCCCCTCGCGGCGAGATTCCGCTACCCCTGCCGGTCCGCGCACGGCCGTGACCACCGTCCCCGCTACCGAGACCTACGGCGTGCAGACGCGGTGACCCGCTACGGCTACGCTGGGCTCCCGTGACCGTCGCAGCTCCCTTCGATCTGATCGTCGTCGGCTCCGGATTCTTCGGGCTGACCGTTGCCGAACGCACCGCCAACCTGCTGGGAAAGCGGGTGCTCGTGGTCGAGCGCCGCTACCACCTGGGCGGTAACGCGTATTCGGAGGCGGATCCGGAAACCGGCATCGAAATCCACAAGTACGGTGCCCACCTCTTCCACACCTCCAACAAGCGAGTGTGGGATTACGTCAATCAGTTCACCGAGTTCACCGGTTACCAGCATCGGGTCTTCGCGATGCACAAGGGGCAGGCTTACCAGTTCCCGATGGGACTCGGCTTGATCTCGCAGTTCTTCGGCCGTTATTTCAGTCCCGAGGAGGCGCGGGCGCTGATCGCGGAGCAGTCCGCCGAGATCGAGACCAAAGATGCCGCGAACCTCGAGGAAAAGGCGATTTCGCTGATCGGCCGCCCGCTCTACGAGGCGTTCGTCCGCGATTACACCGCCAAGCAGTGGCAGACCGATCCCAAGGAGCTGCCCGCCGGCAATATCACCCGGCTGCCCGTGCGATACACCTTCGACAATCGCTATTTCAACGACACCTACGAGGGTCTGCCGGTCAACGGTTACACCGCCTGGCTGGAGAAGATGGCCGAATCGGATCTGATCGAGGTGCGCCTGAATACCGATTGGTTCGAGGTGCGCGACGAAATCCGCGCGCAGAATCCGGACGCGCCCGTCGTCTACACCGGCCCGCTGGACCGCTACTTCGACTACAGCGAGGGCGAACTGGGCTGGCGCACCATCGATTTCGAGACCGAAGTGCTCGAGACCGGCGACTTCCAGGGCACCTCGGTGATGAATTACAACGATGCCGATGTCCCGTTCACCCGCATCATCGAGCCGCGCCATTTCCACCCGGAGCGCGACGGCTATCCGGAGGACAAGACCGTCATCATGCGCGAATTCTCGCGATTCGCGCAGACCGGCGACGAGCCGTACTACCCGATCAACACCCCGGAGGACCGCGCGAAACTGCTCGCCTACCGCGAGCGGGCGAAGAACGAAACCGCGACGGCCAAGGTCGTTTTCGGCGGACGCCTGGGCACCTACCAGTATCTCGACATGCATATGGCCATCGGCAGCGCGTTGAGTACCTTCGACAACGTGCTGCGCCCGCATCTGGAATCCGGCGCACCGCTCACGGCCGGCGATCCCCAGTAATGTGCCACCGGCCCGTACCGCGGATGCAGGAAGTGAAATGACCGCACAAGTGACCCTCGAGGATATGAGCACCGAGACCCGCGCGAAATCCCTGCTGCAGCGCATCATTCTGCCTCGCCCCGGCGAGCCGCTGGATGTGCGGACGCTGTATCTGGAGGAATCGGCGACGAACGCTCGCCGCGCGCATGCTCCCACGCGCACCTCGCTGTCGATCGGCGCCGAATCGGAAGTGTCGTTCTGCACCTATTTCAATGCGGTGCCGGCCAGTTACTGGCGGCGCTGGACGATTCTGGAATCGGTGGTGCTGCGCCTGGACCTGTCCGGGCACGGCCGGGTGGACGTCTACCGCTCCAAGGCCGACGGTTCCCGGATCCACGTGCGCGGCAACGAATTCGCGACAGCCACGGCGGGCCGTGAATCGCTCACCGCGCCGGGCGATATCACCACCGTGGAATTCGAGGTCGATCTGGCGCCGTTCGAGGACGGCGGCTGGATCTGGTTCGACATCACCACCGATTCCGCGGTCGAATTGCGCAGCGGTGGGTGGTACGCCCCGGTCGAGGCGCCCGGTGAGGGCAGCATCGCGGTGGGCATGCCGACCTTCAACCGGCCCACCGACTGTGTGAACACTCTCGCGGCCCTCGGCTCCGATCCGCTGGTGCTGGAGAAGATCAAGGCCGTGATCATTCCCGATCAGGGCAATCGCAAGGCCGTGGACGAACCCGGATTCGCCGAGGCCGCCGCGGTTCTCGGCGACCGGCTCGCCATTCACGATCAGCCGAATCTCGGTGGTTCCGGCGGATACAGCCGCGTCATGTACGAGGCGCTGAAAACCACGGACGCGCAATACATCGTCTACATGGACGACGATATCGAGATCGAGCCGGACTGCATTCTGCGCGCGCTGGCCTTCGCCCGTTTCTCGCGCACACCCACGCTGGTGGGCGGCCAGATGCTGAATCTGCAGGAGCGTTCGCATCTGCACACCATGGGCGAGGTGGTCGACCGCGGCATCTGGATGTGGACCGCGGCGCCGAATGTCGAATACGACCACGATTTCTCGAAGTATCCGCTGCGCGACCGCGACAATTCCAAACTGCTGCACCGGCGCATCGATGTCGATTTCAACGGCTGGTGGACCTGCGTCATCCCGCGTGTGGTGGCCGAGCAGATCGGTCAGCCGCTGCCGCTGTTCCTGAAGTGGGACGACGTGGAGTACGGGCTGCGCGCCCGGGCGGCCGGATATCCGACGGTCACGTTGCCGGGCGCGGCGGTCTGGCACATGGCGTGGAGCGACAAGGACGACGCCATCGACTGGCAGGCGTATTTCCACCTGCGCAACCGCCTGGTGGTCGCGGCGCTGCACCTCGGCAACGACGGCCGTCCGATGATCGTCAATACGGTCAAGGCGACGCTGAAACATCTGCTGTGCCTGGAATATTCGACGGTCGCCATTCAGAACCAGGCGATTCGCGATTTCCTCGCCGGACCGGACAAGCTGTTCGAACTGCTGCCCACCGCGCTGGGCCAGGTCGCCGCGATGCGCAAGGAATTCCCGGATGCGGTGATCGTCGGCTCCTCGACGGACCTGCCGCTGCCCAGCGGCGCCGATGTGGGCGCGGTCGGTGAACCGTCGAATCCGCTGGCCAAGATCGTCCGGCTCGGTAAGGGCGTGGTGCACAATCTGCGCAATGCCAAGACCGAACATCACGATCGCCCGCAGTTGAACGTCCCGACACTGGACGCGCGTTGGTTCCTGCTCTCGCAGGTCGACGGGGTTACCGTGACCACAGCCGACGGGCGTGGCGTGGTCTACCGCAAGCGTGATCCGCGTCAGGCCCGGGAGCTGTTCACCGAGGCGATGCGGTTGCGCCGGGAACTGGCCGCGCGGTTCCCCGAGCTGCGGGAGCGGTACCGTGCCGCACACGCGCGCTTGACCAGCACCGCGGCCTGGGAGAACGCGTTCGGAATCAACACTAGTGAGGACAAATGACCGCCCCAGCCTCCTCCGATCCGGCCGGCGCCCCGCATTTGCAGGTGGTGTCGGACCCCGAGGTGTCCAAGCCCGCGGAGGTCAAGATCCTCAACGCCGTCCAGGGCGCCATCGGCACCCCGCCGGTGATCAAGGCCGCGCGCGGGATGTCGCATTTCGGTGAGCACGCGCTCGGCTGGATGGCCATCGGCGCCGCGGGCGCACTGGTCGACAAGTCCCGCCGGCGTCAGTGGGCCGGAGTCGCGGTCGGCGCGTTCGGGGCGCACGCCGCCTCGGTCGTCATCAAGCGCGTCGTCCGGCGCCCGCGCCCGCACGATCCATCGGTGCAGGTCAACGTGTCGACGCCGAGCAAACTGAGCTTCCCGTCCTCGCACGCCACCTCCACGACGGCGGCGGCCGTGTTGCTCGGGAAGTTGACCGGGCTACCCTTGCCTGCGGTGCTCGTGCCGCCGATGCTGCTCTCCCGGGTCGTTCTGGGAGTGCACTATCCCTCCGACGTGCTCGCCGGATCCGCTCTGGGTGCGGCATCCGCCGCAGCCGTGCTAGCCGCCGAAAAGAGATTCGCCAGTGACCGCACAGGAAAGAACCCTCGCTGATATGAGTGAAGAGCCGACCGGCACCGACCTCGACGAAGCCGTCCTCAAGGGTCCGCCGAAGACGCTGGCCGGCGGAATCGTCAAGGCCGTGCGGCCACGGCAGTGGGTGAAGAACGTCCTCGTGCTGGCGGCGCCGCTGGCCGCGGGCAAGGACGCGGCCTCCGGTGCGTACGTGCTGGCGGATGCGACCGTGGTCGCCCATATCGCGATCGCGTTCGTCGTGTTCTGCATGGCGGCCTCGGGTATCTACCTGGTCAACGACGCGCTCGACGTCGAGGCCGACCGCGCGCACCCCACCAAGCGCTTCCGGCCCATCGCGGCCGGCGTGGTGCCGGTGAACCTGGCGTATTCGCTCTCCGCGGTGCTGCTGGTCGGCTCGATCGCGGCGTCGTTCCTGGCGTCCTGGCATCTGGCCGTCGTGATGGCGGTCTACATCGGCATTCAGCTGGCCTACTGCTTCGGCCTGAAACACCAAGCGGTGCTCGACATCTGCATCGTGTCCTCGGGCTTCCTGCTGCGCGCGGTCGCCGGTGGCGCGGCCGCCGATATCCGGCTCTCGCAGTGGTTCCTGCTGATCATGGCCTTCGGTTCGCTGTTCATGGCGGCCGGTAAGCGCTACGCGGAGTTGAAGATCGCGCTCGACACCGGCGCCAAGATCCGCAAGTCGCTGCAGTACTACACACCCACCTACCTGCGCTTCATCTGGACCCTGTCGGCCACCGCAGTGGTGGTCTTCTACGGGCTGTGGGCCTTCGAAACCGATCACAAGCACACCCAGTGGTTCGCGATCTCGATGATTCCGTTTACCATCGCAGTCCTGCGCTACGCGGTCGACGTCGATGGCGGCGAGGCCGGGGAACCCGAAGAGATCGCGCTGGGGGATCGCATATTGCAGCTCCTGGCCATCGCCTGGATCGGAGCGGTAGGTGTCGCTGTCTATCTCACCTGACGAGATGCTGGTAGCGGGAGACGAACACGGGGAGGGGGCAGACGCGGAGTCGTCCGATCGCGCACTACAGCGCGATGACGATGCCGCGCGTCGCCTTTCGGTGCTCTCCCGCACGGTATTCGTCGGTGGGGTGATCGTCACCGTCGCGTTGTTCGGTATCGGTGCCTGGCAACGGCGCTGGATCGCCGACGACGGCCTGATCGTCCTGCGCACCGTGCGCAATCTGCTGGCCGGGAACGGCCCGGTCTTCAACGCCGGCGAGCGGGTGGAGACCAATACCAGCGCGGCCTGGACGTATGTGATCTGGTTCTTCAGCTGGGTCAGCGACGCCCGGCTCGAATACGTCAGTCTGGCTGTCGCGCTGACCCTTTCGCTGCTGGCCGTGGTCTTCGCCATGGTGGGTTCGGCGCGGTTGTGGCGCCCGGTCACCCGCACCGCGCCGACGCTGCTGCTGCCCGCCGGTGCGCTGGTCTACATCGCCGTGCCGCCGGCTCGCGACTACGCCACCTCGGGCCTGGAGAACTGCCTGGTCATCTTCTGGCTCGGCGTGCTGTGGTGGCTGTTGCTGCGCTGGAGTCAGGACGAGAAGCCCGGCCTGGCAAAACTTCTCGTGGCCGGCTTCTGGGCCGGATTGTGCTGGGTGGTCCGCCCGGAGATGACCGTCATCGGCGGTCTGGCGCTGCTCATGCTGTTCTTCGCACCGGTCCCGCGTACCCGGTTGCGCCCGGTGCTGATTCGCGCGCTGCTGGTGGCGGTCGGCGGCGCGGTGCCGGTCGGCTATCAGATCTGGCGCATGGGCTACTACGGCCTGCCCTATCCGAACACCGCGGTGGCCAAGGAGGCCGGCGGCGCGAAATGGGGCCAGGGCCTGAAATATCTGTGGGATCTGGTCGGCCCGTACTACCTGTGGATTCCGCTGCTGGTCCTCGTCGTGGTGACCGCCGTGCTGCTGCGCGGGCGACGCCGCCGGACTCCCGATGCCAAACCGTCCGGCGAGACCGGACGACGGATCCGGCTGCAGCGGTGGCTGCGCTCTCCGGCCGCGGTGGTGACGCTGATGGTCGGCGGCGGTCTGCTGCTGGTGCTGTTCAATATGCGCGTCGGCGGCGACTTCATGCACGGCCGCATGCTGCTGCCGCAGCTGTTCTGCCTGATGCTGCCGGTTTCGGTGCTGCCGGTCCGGTTGCCGGTCGGCGATCGTTCCGAATGGCTGCGGTGGTCGTTCGCCCTGCCGTTGATCGCGTGGGCCGGGACGGTGGGTTGGGCGCTGTTCGCGGCCGACACCACCGCCGATACCTCGGGCGGGCAGATCAGTGCCTCGGGCATCGTGGACGAGCGGATCTACTACGTCCTCAACAGCGGGCACGACCACCCGGTGCTGGCCGAGGACTATCTGGACTACCCGCGCATGCGGGCCATGCTGCAGGACATCGCCGCCACGCCGGACGGTGGCCTGCTGATCAACTCGCCCTCGTTCATGATGTGGTACGTCGCGCCGCCGCCGCTGCCGATTCCGCCGGGCGGGTACGGGCACACCGTCTACTTCCTCAACCTGGGCATGACCAGCATGAACGTGCCGCTCAGCGTGCGCGTCATCGACCAGGAGGGCCTGGCCTACCCGTTGGCCGCGCATACCGACCGGCTGGCCGACGGACGTATCGGACACGACAAGAACCTGTATCCGGACTGGGTGATCGTCGATACCGGTATGGTCGACCAGCATCCGTGGATGCCGTGGTTCCTCGACGAGAAGTGGGTGCGCCAGGCGCGGACCGCGCTGTCGTGCCCGGCGACTCAGGATCTGCTCGCCTCGTATCGAGCCCCGCTGACGTGGGATCGGTTCAAGCACAATGTCATCCAGTCGCTGCATTTCGCGAAGTACCGCATCGACCGGGTGCCGAAATACGAGATCCAGCGTTGCCATCTGGTGGACCCGACGACACCGCCCCCGGTGCCGAACTAGACCGCCGACGACAACGAAGAAGTCGTGTATTAGTCTCGGTTTGATAACGCCGATGTATCGATTTCACGATACGCTCGGTGACGGACGTCCGTCGGGGGCGCATCTCAGCATGCGCACGGGTGATCATTCGCAGAGAAGAACAGCGGTCGGACGGGCCGCGCTACGGGAAAGGCCGGACAGGATATGCGAGGCGTGACTGTGCGATGGGTGCAGCAGAGACGTCGGAGACGGTCGCAGCAGCCGTCGGCGCCTCATCGAGCCGGGTGGCTCAAGCGGTCCGCGGTGGGCGTGGCTTTGGCGACGTTGCTGCCGTTCGGGGTGTCGGTGGCAGAGGCCGGACATGCGGCCGCCGCCTTCAATCCGACGGGTATCGACTTCTGGGTCGATTCGTCGATGGGCCCGATCAAGTCGCGCATCTTCCGTGCGGCCGACGGCAACACCGGACGGGTGGTGTATGCCCTCGACGGTATGCGCGCCCAGGGCGACATCAGCGGCTGGGAGAAGGAAACCAACATCATCCCGGCGTTGGTCAACGCCAATATCAACGTGGTGATGCCGGTCGGCGGTCCGTCGAGCTTCTACGCCGACTGGAACGCGCCGAGCAACTTCTTCGGCATCGACACCGGTTCGGCCGGCTCGTCCGGCTCGGCCTCGACCGGCTCGGCGATGACCGGTTCCTCGAACTACAACGAGACGCTGGGCAAGGTCAACACCTACAAGTGGGAAAGCTTCCTCACCCAGGATCTGCCCAATGCCCTCAGTTCGCGGTTGGGCTTCAGCTCGCACCGCAACGGCGTCTTCGGCCTGTCGATGGGCGGTAGCGCCGCCCTGACCCTGGCCGCGTACCACCCGGACCAGTTCAGCTACGCGGGCTCGTTCTCGGGCTACCTGAACATCTCGGCGCCGGGTATGCGTGAGGCCATGCGCGCGGCGATGCTGAGCGCCGGTGGGTACAACATCGACGCCATGGCGCCGCCGTGGGGCCCGCAGTGGTTGCGGATGGATCCGTTCGTGTTCGCGCCGCGGTTGAAGGCCAACAACACTCGGCTGTGGGTCGCGGCCGGCAGCGGCATTCCGTCGCCGCAGGACGCGGTCGCCCCGCTCGACATCATCCAGGGGTCGCCGCTGGAGGCGTTGGCGCTGGCCAACACCCGCGCCTTCCAGGTCCGCATGATGACCCTGGGCGCCGGCAACGTGACCTACGACTTCCCGAACGTGGGTGTGCACAACTGGCACAACTGGGAGGACGAGGTCTATCGGATGCTCCCGGATATGTCGGCCAATATCGGCTGATATCAGCACGACTCACAGCCCCGCAGCGGATGTCCGCTGCGGGGCTGTGTCGTATGCGGAGCCGTCCTGACGACCTGTGCCGCAGATCACCTTTCGGACTATTTCCGTGTTGAATCATTCGGTCGCGCTACTCGATCACCGATACTCGATTGGTATCGAAGAACCCTGCAGTACAGCGGCGAGCGCCTTCGCCGAAACGCTTTGTCTGTGTTGTCCGGAACGAGCGGTGGTTCGTGCGGTGTGGGATCGGTTGCGACCGCCGCTTCTGGCGAAAGGCCGTGTCGATGCGAGTTGCGCGCAGGAAGCCGTTGCTCGGAGAAAGGCCCGGTCACGGGCCGGGTTCGTGGCTCAGGCGCTCGGCGCTGGGCATGGCATTGGCACTGTTGCTGCCACTGGGAGTTTCGGTACTCGGCAACGGCCCGACCGCATCGGCGGCATTCGACCCGTCGGGCTTCGACTTCTGGGTTGATTCTCCGGTGATGGGCGCGGTCAAGTCCCGTATTTTCCGGGCCAAGGACGGCAACACCGATCGCGTGGTCTACGCGCTTGACGGTTTGCGGGCACCCCAGACGTTGAACGGCTGGGAGATCGAGACGAATGTCGCGCAGGTGCTGACCGACTGGAATATCAACGTGGTCATGCCGGTCGGCGGCCAATCCAGTTTCTACGCCGACTGGAATGCGCCCAGCTCGTTCTTCGGCGTCCCGCCGAGCAATTTCGGTTCGGCCAACACCGGATCCGGTGCGACCGAGGCATTCCTGGGCGGGCCGGGGAAGGACTATCGCTACGACTGGGAGACGTTCCTGACCGGCCAGTTGCGCAATGCCCTGCGTGATCGGCTCGGGTTCCGGGCCAGCCGCAACGGGGCGTTCGGATTGTCGATGGGTGGTAGCGCCGCGCTGACGCTGGCCGCGTATCACCCGGACCAGTTCAGCTTCGCCGGATCGTTCTCGGGCTATCTGAACATTTCCGCCCCCGGTATGCGGGAGGCGATTCGGATGGCGATGATCGACGCGGGCGGTTACAACGTCGATTCGATGGCTCCGCCGTGGGGCCCGCAGTGGTTGCGAATGGACCCGTTCGTATTCGCGCCGCGCCTGATCGCGAACAACACCCGGCTCTGGATCGCCGCCGGCAGCGGTGTGCCGTCGCAGGAGGACCTGGGCCTGCCACTGCCGGCGGCCGCCGACCACATCATGCGCGGTGCGCCGCTGGAGGTGCTGGCATTGGCGAATACCCGGGCGTTCCAGGTGCGGATGGCGACGCTGGGCGCGACCAACGCGGTGTATTCGTTCCCGAATGTCGGTGTGCACGACTGGTTCAACTGGCAAGCCGAGGCATACCGGATGATTCCGGACCTTTCGGCGAATATCGGCTGAACATCCGCGACATCTCGGGCCCCGGCCGAAACCGCCGGGGCCCGAGCCATGTTCGGTGTTTCCTGGTGAAATTCTCCGGCGCAGTAGTTGATTCGTCATTTCACGCTGTCATTTCCGGCCGGACGCGATAGGGTCACTGCACGATTACGAATGGCGCACGGGCGGATTTCAGCCACCCGGCGGGGTCCGTGTTGCTAACGATTGGGCGGTCGAATATCGTCCAGCGAGCGCAAGTGTGACCGTTCGTAGCCGCGGCGTCGCTCATGTCGAAAGGTCGGGTTCGACGTGGGTGCAGATCATGCCGTCGCTGACGGAAGTGGTCGTGGCGCGGCGACAACAGCAGACAGCAGCAGAAAGAGAGCAGTATCCATGCGTTTCGGCAGGTCGGCCGCGCCGGTTTCGCATTCGGCGCTCGCGCCGGAGTCAGCCCCCAGAGGGCGGCGAGGCGCTCAGCGTGGTTGGCGCACACGACTTCTCGCTGCGGGTGCCGCGATGGCACTCCCGATTGCGGCGGGCATCATGGCCCCGGCCGCCATCGCCGCTCCCGTTCACGCACCCGTGCACCAGACTCCCGCGGGCGGCTACGACGAACTGATGGTTCCGTCGAGCATGGGCCCCATCAAGGTGCAGGTGCAGTGGGCGCGCAACGGCGGTAACGCGGCGCTGCTGCTGCTGGACGGCCTGCGTGCGCGTGACGACCGCAACGCCTGGTCGTTCGAGACCAACGCGCAGCAGATGTTCGGCAACGACAACGTCACCCTGGTGATGCCGGTGGGTGGCCAGTCCAGCTGGTACGCCGACTGGCAGGGCCCGAGCAACACCAACGGCCAGAAGTTCACCTACAAGTGGGAAACGTTCCTCACCAAGGAACTTCCGGACTTCCTCAGCAACTACGGGGTTTCGCGGACCAACTACGCGGTCGCCGGTCTGTCGATGAGTGGTCCGGCGGCGCTGCGCCTGGCGGCGTTCCACCGGGACCAGTTCAAGTACGCGGCCTCGTTCTCCGGTCCGCTGAACTGGAACGCCCCCGGTATGCGCGAGGCGATTCGCGTGATGATGCTCGACGCCGGCCGCTTCAACGTCGACTCGATGGCCGCGCCGTGGAGCCCGCAGTGGCTGCGTTCGGACCCGATGGTGTTCGCGCCGCAGCTGCGTGGTCTGCCGATGTACATCTCGGCCGCCAGTGGTCTGCCCGGTCAGTACGACCACCCGAACGGCCTTGTCGGTGCGTTCAATACCGGTAACGCCATGGGCATCGAGCTGATCTCGATGGTCAGCACCCACTCGTTCAAGGCTCGCCTGGACTCGCTGGGCATTCCGGCCGCCTACGACTTCCCGCCCACGGGCACCCACGCCTGGCTTTACTGGCAGGACGAGCTGGCCAAGGCTCGCACGGGCATTCTGGCCGCACTGAACGCCTGATCAAGGGTCGTAACAACAGCTGAACCCGGCGCCGCGCAGATCTGATCTGCGCGGCGCCGGCATGTTGCGGGCGGGCGCCGTTTGCGTTGTGCGCTGCGATTTCTCAGGTTTGCTGTCCGCGCGTCCTACCGCCTCGAGCCGTCCGGGCGCGGTACAACACTCCTGTGGCAGGTGTGGCATCTGGTAGACGGGGGACGGTTCGTCGCGGCCGCTGGGGCCGTCGACGACTCGCGATGCTGGCCGCTGCCGTGGTCGTGCCGATCGCCTCCGGAATCAGCGTCGCACCGCTCCCGGCATGCGCCGAACCCGCCGCGGTGCCCGCACCGGCCGGGGCGACGATCGAGAAGGTCGTCTGGCTGACCGATCGCCGCGTCGCCCTGTGGGTGAATTCGCCGTCCATGGGTTCACCCGTCCAGGTGCAACTACTGCTGGCCCGCGACTGGAATTCCCGCCCGGACGCACGATTTCCACTGCTGTTCATGCTCGACGGCCTGCGCGCTCAGGACGACGAGAGCGGCTGGACCAAGGATGCCGGGGCCGTCGACTTCTACGCGGACAAGAACGTCACCGTGGTGCTGCCCATCGGCGGCCAGTCGAGCTTCTATTCCGACTGGGTGCAGCAGGACAACGGCAAGAACTACAAGTGGGAAACCTTCCTGACCAAGGAATTGCCGCCACTGCTGGAGAACCAGTGGCGCGCCACCGATGCCCATGGCGTCGAGGGGCTTTCGATGGGCGGTACGGCCGCGATGTTCCTGGCCGGCCGCAATCCCGGCTGGGTGAAGTACGCGGCATCATATTCGGGCTTCCTCACCACCACGAGTGTCGGTATGCCACAGGCGATCATGTTCGCGATGCGCGACGCCGGCGGATTCGACGCCAACGCCATGTGGGGTCCGCCGACGAATGCCGAGTGGTCCGAACACGATCCGTATCAGCTGGCGCCCAAGCTCAAGGGCATCAGCCTGTACGTTTCCGCCGGCAGCGGCACCACCGGTGCCTTCGACAAGCCTTCCGACATCCCGGGCATCAGCACCAATTACGCCGGGATGGGCCTGGAAATGCTGTCCCGGCTGACCAGTCAGAACTTCGTCGACAAGCTGAACAAGCTGTCGATCCCGGTCCAGGCCAATTACCGCCCCTCCGGCACACATTCGTGGCCGTACTGGGATTTCGAGATGCGTCAGTCCTGGCCACAGGCCGCGGCCGCGCTCGGCGTGGAGGCCGACAAACCCGCCTGCGCGGTGAACGGCGCGGTCGCCGCGGCCGTGCAGATCGACAAGTGGCTGGGTGACTGCGTTACCGGCGAATACCAGGTGACCAACGGCAGCGCGCAGGACTTCAAGGGCGGCCGGATGTTCTGGTCGCAGGCCACCGGCGCGCATGCGGTCGCGGGAGCGATCGGCGGGACCTACCAGGCGACGGCCGGACCGGGCGGCCCGCTGGGCTTGCCCACCGCCGCCGAACAGCCACTGCCGGACGGTCAGGGCCGCTTCCAGACCTTCCAGGGCGGTTCGGTCTATTGGACGCCGCAGACCGGCGCCCAGGTGATCCGCGGCGCGATTCTCGCCGAATGGGAGCGGCAGGGCTTCGAACGTGGACCCGCCGGCTATCCGACCGGGCCGGAGGCCAGGACGCCGAACAAGGACGGCGTGGTGCAGGGCTTCCAGGGCGGTCCCATGTACTTCAGCGACAAGACCGGGGCGCACCGGGTGCAGGGCCTGATCCTCGGCAAGTACGCGCAGATGGGCTTCGAGAACAGCTGGCTCGGTTTCCCGGCCGCCGAGGAACAGCCGACCAAGGATCTGGGCCGCTACAGCAAGTTCGAGGGCGGCAACATCTACTGGAGTCCGCTCTCGGGGGCATGGGCCGTGCGCAACGGCCCGATCATGGACGCGTGGGGGCAGCAGGGCTTCGAGAACGGCAAGCTCGGCTACCCCATCAGCGACGAGTTCCCGGTGCCCGGGGGCGTGCAGCAGAACTTCCAGACCGGATTCGTCGTCGTGCGCGACGGCAAACCGCCCGAGGTACACGGAGCCTAGGGCGATAAATCACCTTTAAGTGGTTGATGAGGGTTCCGGCCATGGGATCCCTGTCCGCGCCGGTTGCCGTTAACCTGGAGCGCGACCTGCTAGGAGTTCTAGCCCTCAGCGAACTAGATCGAGGACACGATTCATGCTTCGGACCCGTCCGGTCGGAGAACGGTACATCGCCGGTGGCAAGGTCGCCGGCATCATGGTCGCGCTGGCGGCCACGGGATTACTGGCCGCCTGCGGCGGTAACGATTCCACGGCGTCGAGCACGCCCACGTTGAAGCCGTCCACCACGACCGCCACGGTCGCGCCCGCGCAGAGTGCGCCGAACAGCGCGCCGGCGGCGCCCGAGCCCACCCAGGAACAGGCCCCGGCCACCAGCACCGCGAACGAGCGTCCGGAGCCGGCGCAGCCGAACTCGGGTGACAACACGCAGCTGTCGGCGAAGGATCAGGCCTATCTGGACGAGTTGAAGAAGCGCGGGGTGAATCCGTCCAGCCCGGACATCGCGATCACCGCGGCCAACTACGTCTGCCAGAGCAAGGCGAGCGGCGCCTCCGATCAGGAGGTCAAGACGTTCGTGAACGCGATGGCGGGCACCGACCCGTCCTTCGATCCGCAGAAGATGTCGGTTGAACAGGCGGGCCAGATCTACATCGACGTCGCGACCCAGTCCTACTGCAACAAGTGAACGCGCGACGACGTTCCGGATACGCCGCGGGCGGTCCCGGCCGCAACCGGCGGCCGGGCTGTCTGCTGTTCGTGCTGATCGCGGTCCTGGTGGCGATCGTGGCGCTGGTGCTGTGGTTCGTGCTCGCGGGCCGGCTGCACGTCCCGAAGCCGGGACCGCCGAAGCCCGGTAAGCCCAGCAGCCAGCCCGCCTCCTGCCCGGATGTGCAGTTACTGGCGATTCCCGGCACCTGGGAGTCGAACAGCAACGACGACCCGCACGATCCGACGGCCAATCCGGCGTCGTTGATGCTGCATGTGACCAATCCGGTGCGCCAGCAGTTCCCGGAGTCCCGGCTCGACGTCTACACCGTCCCCTACGTCGCGCAATTCTCAAATCCGATCGCGCTTCCGCCGGACGGTCAATCGTCCTACAACAACAGCCGGTCCGAGGGTACGCAGCGTGCGCTGGCGGAACTCACCGATATGTCGAAGAACTGCCCGCTCACGAACTATGTGATCGCCGGATTCTCGCAGGGCGCCGTGATCGCGGGTGATATCGCGGCGCAGATCGGCGCCGGGCAGGGACCGGTCGCCGCCGACCAGGTTCTCGGTGTGACGCTGATCGCCGACGGCCGTCGCGTGAATGGGCCCGGGCAGGCCGGTGAGATCGGGGTCTCCCCGCCGGGTGTGGGCGCGGAGGTCGCGCTGAAGGGCCTGTCGGTTCCGGGCATCACCATGACGGGGCCACGTGCCGGCTTCGGTTCGCTGGCCGGGCGCACGAACACCATCTGCGCGCCCGGGGATCTGATCTGCGACGCCCCGCAGCAGGCGCTGAATCCGGTGAATGTCGTGCCCAGCCTGATGACCCTGGTCCATGCCGTGGGCAATCCGGTGCACAGCCTCTACAACACCTTCCAGGTGGACGATCAGGGCACCACGGCCACCCAATGGGCGGCCGCCTGGGCCGAGGGGCTGATCAAGGACGCGCCCCACCCGGCGCACGGCTGACGACCAGCGGTGACCGCGGTCGCCGGAGCTCCCGGGAAAAAAGTAAACCCGAGGGTCACTCAGATTTTGGTGAAGGCTGTAAAGTGCAGCGATGATCGCGCCACAGCGCACATCCGCACAGCCAGGAGCAGAGAGTTCATGACAGAAGCCGCCGCCGCCGGCGCGACCAGCGGTGTCGAGATGACAGCGCTGGGTGTTCCGGCGCGCGCGTTCCGATTCGCTGCTGCCGGTGAAGGAAATCAGCAGGAGGGCGGTGCGCGGAAATTCGTCAAGCTCGCCCAGCAGGCCGAGGAATACGGATACGACTCCTTCGCGATTCCGGACCACCTCGGCCCCCAGGTCGGACCGATCGCCGCGCTCGGCGCGCTGGCCGTGGCCACCGACCGCATCCGGATCGGAACCTCGGTGCTGGCCAACGGTTTCCGGCATCCGGTGGTGCTGGCCAAGGACGCCGCGACCATCGACGTGCTCTCGCGCGGGCGGCTGGAACTCGGCGTCGGCGCGGGCTGGATCAAGAGCGAATTCGAAGCCGCCGGCCTGCCCTACGAATCGCCGGGCGTGCGGTTGGAGAAGCTGGACGAGGCGCTGACCATTCTCGATGTGCTCCTGCGCGGGCAGGAATGCCATTTCGAGGGCAAGCACTATCAGGTGCGCGGCATCAAGGGCACGCCGCGGCCGCGGCAGGGCCCGCGCCCGCCGCTGGTGACCGGCGGTGGCGGCCCCAAGATGTTGCGGCTGGCCGCCAAGCACGCCGACATCATCTCGGTCGTGCCGCGCACGACCAAGACCGGTAAGGGCCTGCTGTCGGGAATCACCCTCGAGAAGACCATCGAGAAGGTGAATCTCATCAAGGAGGCCGCCGGGGACCGGTTCCCCGACATCGAACTCAACTGGACCATCACCGCCGTCGTGATCACCGACGATCGCGAGCGCACGGCCGAGATGGCGTTGGCCGCCCTTGACAAGGGTTTGCACCCGGATCTCGAGGTCGATGTCCAGCTGTCGGTGGAAGACATCCTGAATTCGCCCTATGTGGCCATCGGCACATTCGAGGAGATCGCCGAGCAGATCCGTAACGTGCGGCGATTGACATCGATGTCCTATGTCGGAGTGTTTCCGACCCAGATGGATGCTTTCGCACCGGTGATCCCCTTGCTGCGAGAGGAGCCGTAGCGAGTCGCCACCGTGCAAGCCGGGGAATCGTTCGGCTCGCTCCGGAGACCGCTTCGGGGCCTGCTCTGTAACATGTCCCTGGCTCGAGTACATCTAGCCGATAGGTGGTCACCGCGCAGACCACCGGAAAAAGCTGCAGGCATGCTCTCGCACCACAGAGCGCCCGCGGGTGAAAGAGAGTCGGGGCCTCACAGGTAACAGCGGCCATGTCGCCGTGCTGCGTGTGCCTCGGAGGAGAAGGAATGACGGACGAGACTTTCGACGATTACCTGGACGAAACCGGGAACATCGCAATTCCCGAGGGCCGCACCCTGGTCGATTACGTCGAGAAGCACACCCGCAACGATGCGAACGATCTTGCGTATCGCTATATCGACTACTCCCGCGAGCGCGACGGGGAGTATCAGGACCTGACCTGGAAGGAATTCGGCGTCCGGCTGCGCGCGGTGGCCGCTCGCCTGCAACAGGTGACCAAACCCGGCGACCGGGTGGCGATCCTGGCGCCGCAGGGCCTGGACTATGTGATCTCCTTCTTCGCCGCCATCTACGCCGGCACCATCGCGGTGCCGCTGTTCGATCCGGACGAGCCGGGCCACACCGACCGCCTGCATGCCGTGCTGGGCGACTGCAAGCCGTCGGCGATTCTGACGGCCAGCTCCTCGGCCGCCGGCGTGCGCCAGTTCTTCCGGCCGCTGCCGGCCGCGCAGCGTCCGCGCATCATCGCCGTCGACGCAGTGCCCGACACTCTCGGCGAGTCCTGGGTGCGGCCGAATCTGGCCGTCGACGACATCGCCTACCTGCAGTACACCTCGGGTTCGACCCGGACCCCGGCCGGCGTGGAGATCACCCACCGGGCGGTCGGCACCAATCTGCTGCAGATGGTTCACGCCATCAACCTGGACTGGAATTCGCGCGGTGTCACCTGGCTGCCGCTGTACCACGACATGGGCCTGCTGTGCGTGATCCTGCCGGCGATCGGCGGTAAGTACATCACCATCATGTCGCCGAGCGCCTTCGTCCGGCGCCCGGGTCGCTGGATCTCCGAGCTCGCCGCGGTCTCCGACGGTGCCGGCACCTTCGCCGCCGCGCCGAACTTCGCCTTCGAGCACGCCGCGGCGCGCGGTCTGCCGAAGAACGGCGAAACGCTGGATCTGTCGAACGTGATCGGCCTGATCAACGGCAGTGAGCCGGTGACCACCTCGTCGATGAAGAAGTTCAACGAGGCCTTTGCCCCCTACGGGCTGCCCAAGACCGCGATCAAGCCCTGCTACGGCATGGCCGAGGCGACCCTGTTCGTCTCCGCGACGCGGGCCGAGGACGAGGCCAAGGTCATCTACGTCGACCGCAACGAACTCAACGCCGGCCGCGTGGTGAAGGTCGACCAGGGCGCGCCGAACGCGATCGCGCAGGTGAGCTGTGGCTACATCGCGCTGTCGCAGTGGGCCGCGATCGTCGACCCCGAATCCATCGACAGCCCCGAGGGCGCGCAGGAGCTGCCCGAGGGCCGCGTCGGTGAAATCTGGCTGCACGGCAACAACATCGGCATCGGTTACTGGGGTCGCGAGGAGGAAACTCGCAAGACCTTCAAGAACCTGCTGACCAACCGCCAGGCCGAGGGCTCGCACGCCGCCGGTACCCCGGACGACGCGATCTGGCTGCGCACCGGCGACTACGGCGTCTACGTCGACGGCGAGCTGTACATCACCGGCCGCGTCAAGGACCTGGTGATCGTCGACGGCCGCAACCATTACCCGCAGGACCTGGAGTTCTCCGCGCAGGAGGCCAGCAAGATGCTGCGCCCGGGCTTCATCGCGGCGTTCTCGGTGCCGGCCAACCAGCTGCCGGCCGAGGTCTTCGCCTCGGACAGCCACGCCGGTCTGAAGTACGACGCCGACGATGCCTCCGAGCAGCTGGTGATCGTGGCCGAGCGGGGCCCGGGCGCGCACAAGGCCGACCCGCAGCCGATCGCCGACGCGGTGCGCGGTGCGCTGTCGCAGCGTCACGGCGTGACCGTGCGTGACGTGCTGCTGGTGCCCGCCGGTTCGATTCCGCGTACCTCGAGCGGCAAGCTGGCACGCCGGGCGTGCCGGGCCGCGTATCTGGAGGGCACCCTGCGCGGCGGCTATCAGCAGCAGGCCTTCCCCGACGCACCGGACGAAGAGTAAGTCGTGTTCCCGGTGAATTCCCACCGTGCCGAGATCGGGGTTTCTCGTCGCCCCGGCCGGTCCGTTGGTCGCTGTGACGTGCCCGTTCGACGGGCCGGCCGGCAGCCCGCAGCGGTGTGGAATTCGCCGGGGGACGCGATCTGCCGGCGGGTTGTCCACAACCCGCGACTTATCCACATGACGGCGAATCGGCTGTCAATCCCCGCCCGCGCAACATTCGCACACAGGTAGCTTGAGGAATTGATGGCTGACAACGAGGGCACCCAGACGACGGCAACCACCGGCGACGCGAACGCCGAGGTGGAGCAGCAGACCACTGCGACCGAACAGAGTGTGACCGAACCGGGCGGCACGGCGAAATCCGGCGGCACCGATATGTCGGTGGCCGAGCTGCGCGAGTGGCTGCAGCGCTGGGTCGCCGACGCCACCGGCCAGCCCATGGAGCAGATCACGGTCGACCGGCCGATGGAGGAATTCGGCCTGGCCTCCCGTGACGCGATCGCCCTGGGCGGTGATATCGAAGAGCTCACCGGCGTCCTGCTGAACGCGACGATCGTGTATCAGCACCCGACGATCGCGGCGCTCGCCGAGCGGATCATCAACGGTGAGCCGGAGGCGCCGGAGGAGGCGGCCGACGACGCCTTCTACACCGCCGGATACCAGCCGGGGGCGGCGCACGATATCGCCATCGTCGGTCTGTCCACGCGACTGCCCGGAGCAGGCGATACGCCGGAGTCGACCTGGGATTTTCTGATCAACCGGGGCGACGGCATCCGGGAGCTGCCCGAGGGCCGCTGGTCCGAATTCCTGGCCGATCCGGATATCGCGGCGGCCGTCGAGAACGGCAATACCCTCGGCGGCTATCTCGACCAGGATGTGATCAAGGGCTTCGACGCGGAGTTCTTCGCGATGTCGCCGGTCGAGGTCGAGCGCGTCGATCCGCAGCAGCGGCTCATGATGGAGCTGACGTGGGAAGCGTTGGAACACGCGCGAATTCCGGCGAATACCCTCAAGGGTGAATCGGTAGGCGTGTTCATCGGCACCTCGACCAACGATTTCTCGTTGATCGCCGCACTGGGGCTGGGCAAGTCGGACACCGACGCTCCGGCCTCGGCCGATGCCTACGCCCTCACGGGCGGCTCCACCGCGATCGTCGCCAACCGGGTGTCGTACTTCTACGATTTCCGCGGTCCTTCGGTAGCCGTGGACACCGCGTGCTCCTCGACCCTGGTGGCGGTGCACGACGCGGTGCGCGCCCTGCGCAACGGCGACGCCGACGTGGCGCTGGCCGGTGGTGTGAACATGCTGCTGGCCCCCGCGATCACGCTCGGATTCGACTCCATCGGCGCGGTCGCGAAAGACGGCCACATCAAAGCGTTTTCCTCCGATGCCGACGGCATGGTCCGCAGTGAGGGCGCCGGCATGGTGGTGCTCAAGCGCCTGGCCGACGCCGAACGCGACGGAGATCGAATTCTCGCGGTCGTGAAAGGCACTGCCGTCAACTCCGACGGCCGTTCCAACGGCATCGTCGCCCCGAATCCGGATGCCCAGGTCGATGTCCTGCGCCGCGCGTACCGGGATGCCGGTATCGCGCCCTCGACCGTCGACTACATCGAGGCACACGGCACCGGTACGCCGATCGGTGATCCGATCGAGGCCGACGCGCTCGGACGGGTGGTCGGCCGTGGGCGCGAAGACGACAAGCCGGCGCTGCTGGGTTCGGCGAAGACCAACTTCGGACATCTCGAATCCGGCGCCGGCGCCGCCGCCCTCGCCAAGGTGATTCTGGCGTTGCAGCACAACGTCATTCCGCCGAATATCGGCTACGCGGGGCCCAGCCCCTTCATTCCGTTCGATCAGGCACACCTGAAGGTCGTCGACGAGCCGACCGAATTCCCGCGCTACAGCGGTACCGCCACCATCGGCGTCTCCGGATTCGGATTCGGTGGCACCAACGCGCACGTGGTCATCCAGGAATACGTACCGGCCGCCGCCACCGATGAGGTGAAAGACGATGCGGCGCAGGATGCTTCGGCCGAAACCGAGCTCGACGCCGAACTCGACAACGAGGCGACCGATGTGCTCGCCGGTGCCGAGGCCATCATCCAGGGCAACGATCCGCTGGCCGAACCCGAGCCCGTCGCCGAGGCTGCCGAGTGGACGCAGGAACGCACCGAGCCCCTGCCGGTGATCCTGCCGGTTTCGGCCTACCTGCCGTCGCGCCGTCGCCGGGCGGCGAGCGACCTCGCCGACTGGCTGGAATCCGAAGCGGGACAGGCGACTCCGCTCGAGGATGTGGCACGGTCGCTGGCCAAGCGCAACCACGGGCGTTCGCGCGGCGTGGTGCTGGCGAAGACGCACGAGGAGGCCGTGGCCGGCTTGCGCGCCATCGCCGCCGGTAAGCCGGGACCGGGTGTGTTCACCGCCGATTCCCCGGCCGCCCAGGGCCCGATGTGGGTGCTGGCCGGATTCGGCTCGCACCACCGGAAGATGGGTAAGCAGCTCTATCTGGAGAATTCGATCTTCGCCCGGACCGTGGACGAGGTCGACGAACTGGTTGTCGACGAGGCCGGATATTCGGTCAAGGAGATGATTCTCGACGACGCCCAGGACTGGGATGTCGGCACCTCGCAGGTCGGTGTGTTCACCATCCAGCTCGGTCTGGCCGCGCTGCTGCGTGCGCACGGCGCCGAACCGGCGGGCGTGGTGGGACATTCGCAGGGTGAGGCGGCCGGTGCCTACATCTCCGGTGGCCTCCCGCTCGAGGACGCGGTGCGGGTGATCTGCGCACGCTCGCGGCTGATGGGCGAGGGCGAGCAGATGATCACCGACGACCAGGTGCGCAATATGGCCCTGGTCGAGTACAGCGCCGAAGATATCGAGAAGGTGCTGCCGGAGTATCCGGATCTCGAGGTGGCGGTGTACGCCGCGCCGACCAATACCGTGATCGGCGGGCCGCCCGACCAGGTGCACGCGATCGTGGCGCGCGCCGAGGCCGAGGGCAAATTCGCCCGGGTATTGCAGACTCGCGGCGCGGGACACACCTCGCAGATGGATCCGCTGCTGGGCGAGCTGGCCGCGGAGCTGGCCGGTATCGAGCCGACCAAGGTGACCACGGATCTCTACTCGACCGTGCACAAGGCGACCGTGTACAAGGCCGGTTCGGACCCGGTACACGATGTCGATTACTGGGTGACCAATATGCGCGGCTCGGTGTACTTCACCAACGCGATCCGCCGCGCCGTCGACGCCGGCATCACCACCTACCTGGAACTGGCGCCGAATTCCGTTGCGCTCATGCAGGTCATGGGCACGACCTTCGCCGCCGGTGTGCACAACGCGGCCCTGATCCCCACGCTCAAGCGTAAGGAGGACGAGGCCGCGGGCGTCATCTCCGCGCTCGCCCAGCTGTATGTGCAGGGCCATCCGGTCGACCTGGTGTCGCTGCTGCCCGCCGGTGACTACGCCGACGTGCCGCGAACGGCCTTCCTGCGCAAGGAGTACTGGCCCAAGGTCAGCATCGCGACGGGTTCGGGCAGCGGTCGCGCACCCGGTGCGCACGTGGCGCTGCCCGACGGCCGCCACGCCTGGGAGGTCGCGGCCTCGGCGGTCACCGATCTGGCCGGTCTGGTGAATGCGGCTGCGGCGCAGGTGTTGTCGGAGGTGGCACTGGGTGCGACCGTCGCGCATTCCCCGCTGCCGGCGTCCGGCACCCTGACCACGACGCTCACCCCGCATCCGGGCGGAGCCTCGGTGCAGGTGCACGTCCGCGAGGGCAATGCGTTCCGGCTGCTGTTCGATGCGGTGGTCACCGCGAGCGCGTCGTCTGGCAACGGAACACCGGCTCCCGCGGTCCAGCCCGCTCCCGCTCCGGCCGAGACGGACAGCGGCACAGCCGATCTCGTCGTCGCGGAGAGCTTCGGCGAACGCTGGGATCCGAACGGTACGCAGACCGTCGAGGAGCGCCTGGCCACCATCGCCGCGGAATCCATGGGTTATGCCGTGGAGGATCTGCCGATGGAGATCCCGCTGATGGAGTTGGGGCTCGACTCGCTGATGGCGATGCGGATCAAGAACCGCGTCGAATACGAATTCGACATCCCGTCGCTGCAGGTCTCCGCAGTACGCGATGCCAGCCTGAACGAGGTCGGCAAGGTGCTGCGCTACGCGATCGAGCACCGCGACCAGGTCGCGGCCATGGCGGAAAAGCAAGCCACCGAGGGTGGTTCGCTCACAGTGGACGACAACTTCGTCGCCGCCGCGCGCGCCGCGATGGAGGCCGGGGAGGACCCGGCCGCGGCGGTGAAGCAGCAGGTGCAGGCCGCCGAGCCGAAGCCGGCCGAGACGGTTGCTCCCGCCGGCGACGCGGCCGATGCGAAGACCGGATCCGAGAACGGCACCGCACCCGCGCAGGCGGCGGCAGTGTTCGGCGGCGGCCGTGACGCGGGCACCAAGGAACCGGAATCCGATGTGCCCCCGCGTGATGCGGCCGAGCGGTTGACCTTCGCGGCTTGGGCGATGGTGACCGGTAAGTCGGCCGGCGGCATCTTCAACACCCTGCCGATCCTCGACGAGGACACCGCGGAGAAGCTGGCCGCGCGCCTGTCGGATCGGGTCGGCAGCACCATCGACGTCGACGACGTGCTCGACTGCGAGACGATCGAACAGCTGTCGGATATCGTTCGCCGACACCAGGATTCGGCTACCGAGGTCGAAGGCTTCATCCGTCCGCTGCGGCCGCTGCCCGAGGGCTCGACCGCGATCCCGATCTTCGTCTTCCACCCCTCGGGCGGTAACACGCTGGTGTACGAGCCGCTGCTCAAGCGGCTGCCGGAGGGCACTCCGATGTACGGCTTCGAGCGGATCGAGGGCTCGATTCCCGAGCGGGCCCGCGAATACGCCGCCGAAATTCGCAAGATCTTCCCCTCCGGCCCGTATGTGCTCTACGGCTGGTCGCTGGGTGCGGTGTTCGCCCTGCAGGTCGCTCAGATCATGCGTGCCGAGGGCGACGACGTCCGGCTCGTCGGTCTGATCGACCTGGCGATCCCGGTCGAGGACGAGGACCCGTCGCCGGAGGGCCGCCGCGCGCGGATCGAGCGTTTCCAGGCGTTCGCGCAGAAGACCTACGGCATCGAGGGACAACTCGACGAGGAGATGCTGCAGGAACTCGCGGAGGCATCCGACGAAGAGCAGTACGAGATCATCATGAGCCTGCTCAAGTTCGCGGACGTCAAGATTCCCGGCGGTGTGCTGGAGCATCAGCGCACGTCCTGGCTCGACGGCCGCGATCTGCAGAAGGCTCAGCCGTCGCACTACGAGGGCGATGTGACGCTTTATCTCGCCGACCGCTATCACGACGGCATCATCGAGCTCGAGCCTCGTTTCGCCGATCGGCAGCCGAACGGCGGATGGGATGGTTACATCCCCAACCTGGAAGTCATCCACATCCCGGGTGACCACCTCCAGATCATCGATGAACCGCGCGTCGCGCAGATCGGTGCCGACCTCACCCGGAAACTGGCCGCGATCAGCACCGAAGCCGACGATGCACCCGGGAAGGGAGAGCAGTGAGTACGACCGCCGAGAGGCTTGCCGACCTGCGGAAGAAGCTGGAACTCGCGCAGGAGCCGGCCGGCGAAGCGGGGATTGCCAAGCGGGCCAAGAAGGGTATCCCCTCGCCGCGCGAGCGGATCAACATGCTGCTGGACCCGGGTACCTTCGTGGAAATCGGTGCGCTGGTTCGCAATCCGGCGGACAAGAACTCGCTGTACAGCGACGGTGTGGTCACCGGCCACGGGCTGGTGGAAGGCCGGCCGGTGGCGGTGTTCTCCCACGACCAGACCGTGTACGGCGGGACGGTCGGCGAGATGTTCGGCCGCAAGGTCGCCTCACTCATGCGCTTCGCCGCCAAGATGGGTTGCCCGCTGGTCGGCATCAACGACTCCGGCGGCGCGCGCGTGCAGGAGGCGGTGACCTCGCTGCGCTGGTACGGCGAGATGGCGATCGTTCAGGAATCGCTCTCGGGTGCGGTGCCGATGGTGTCGCTGATCCTCGGCAACTGTGCCGCCGGTGCGGTATATCAGCCGATCTGTACGGATGTGGTGATCGCCACCGCATCCGCGCACATGTTCGTCACCGGCCCACAGATCACTCGCGAGGCCACCGGTGAGGACGTGAGCGCCGACGAGCTGGGCGGCGCCTACAACCAGGCCGATTGGGGCAATATCCACCACGTCGCCAAGGATGAGAAGGCGGCGTTCGAGTGGGCGCGCGAATATCTGAGCTTCCTCCCGTCGAGCTGCCAGGAGGAGCCACCGATCGTCAATCCGGGGCTCGAGCCCGAGATCACCGAAACCGATCTGGAACTCGACAGCTTCGTCCCCGACTCCGACAACGCCAGCTACGACATGCACGAGGTGTTGCTGCGGATCTTCGACGACGGCGGCTTCCACGAGGTCGGGTCCGATATGGCCCGCAACATCATCACCGGTTTCGCCCGGGTCGACGGCCGGTCGGTCGGCGTCGTCGCCAACCAGCCGATGTACCTGGCGGGTGCGCTCGACGCCAAGGCGTCCGACAAGGCCTCGCATTTCGTGCGGATGTGCGATGCGTTCGAAATTCCGCTGGTGCTGGTTGTGGACACGCCCGGCTTCATGCCAGGTTTGGAGCAGGAGAAGGCCGGCGTCATCAAGCGCGGCGGCCGCTTCTTGTTCTCCTTCGTGGAGGCGACGGTTCCGAAGGTCACCGTCGTGGTTCGCAAGGCCTACGGCGGCGGCTGGGCGGTCATGGGGTCCAAGGCCCTCGGCGCGGATGTGTACTTCGCCTGGCCCACCGCCCGGATCGCCGTGATGGGTGCGGAGCAGGCGGTCGGCCTGGTCGGCCGTCGCCAGCTCGAGGCGGCCCCGGAGGATCAGCGTGAGGCCATCCGCAAACAGATGATCGACTTCTACAACGCGACCGCGGCCACCCCGTGGCCCGCGGCCGAGCGCGGTTACATCGATGCGGTCATCGAACCCTCGGCGACCCGCCTGGAGATCCGCAAGGCGCTGACGCTGCTGCGTGACAAGCGCCTGCAGCGCAACCCGCGCAAACACCACCTGCTGCCGCTGTAGACCGGCGCATGAGCGCACAGCGCCGCCCGCACCGCACGAGCGGTCCGGGTGGCGCTGTCGCGGGTATGCCGGGGTAACGCCCGGTTGAACGCCGGGTAGCGCGTGTCTTTCGTGGAATCGCCCGGTCGGCGGGCCGCCATATGAGAGCCTTCAGCTATGGGTAGCTCACCGAAGGCTGTACTCGAAGGCGGGCCGGCCGACCTGCCGCACCGCATCGTTCCCATCACCCCACCCGGCATCGAATTACGCGTGCAGAACGCCGGTGGCTACGAACGCTTCAAATCCACACCACGCCGCCAGGACACTCCCGAAGGCAATCTCCCGGTCTACGAGTGGATCGAACACGTCGACGTGTAGGCCCCGGCCCGGCAATCCCACATCGCTGCATACGACGACGGCGGGGGGGGGGCGGGATGTGGGGCGCCCCCCCCCCCCCGGCCCGGCCGCCTCGTAGCGCTCCAAGGTGCCCCAGTCACGAGCCCAGTTGTCCTTCAGATAGGTCGGGATCGTGGTGGAGCCCGCCAGCATCTGGGTGAAACCGAGCGGGCCGCCGAATTCCTCGGCCTGCCAGGTATCGGTCGAGCTCACCGCGAGCGGGCGGTCGGGCAGGATGCGGTAGTTCGGCATGGTCGCCACGCCGTAGCGGTGCGGGAACGGGTTCTGGCACGGGAACTGCAGGCCCACCGCCCAGTCCTCGAGCACCGGTTGCTCGGAGCCCAGGAAGTTGTTCAGCGTGACCATCTTCGGCACTCGCGGCGGTGTGAACGCCAGCCACTGGTCACCGATCAGCACATTGCGATTGGCCGAGATCCGCACCGCATCGGCGTCCGCGGCGATCTCCGACAGCGGAACGCGCAGGTTGCGCCACGACGGCGCCGGGCCGATATCGCGCGGGACGTAGCTGCCCTCGAACTTCACCGAACCGTCGGGCTGGCGTTTGCCGTACTCGAGCTTCAGGTCCTGGCCGTACTGCAGCGCCCCGGTCTGGTCGAAGGAGAGGATGCGGCCGGCCGCGGAGATGACCACCAGCGGTGCATCGGCCGAGCGAGCGGGCAGTTCGTACCAGCTCGAGGTCAGATGCGCGGGCTGCTGCAGGCCCTGCTGATAGCTGCCCATCACCGGGGTCGCCTTCGGGTCGAGGCCGTAGGGCAGTGCCACCGTGGAGCCGTTGATACCGGCCTCTTTCGTGGTGCCGCCGCCGGTGCCCGCGTTCTGTCCCTCGGCGAAGTTCGCGCCCACCGACTGGTTGGAGGTGTTACCGGTGCCCGGCTTCACCTCCACCGCATCGGCTTTCAGATCGTTCGGCACGCCGTTGGGATCGAAGCCGGTCGGGTCGACACCGGCCAGCGGATCGTTGTCCTTGGGCGGATGCGCGGGATCGATGATCGGATTCAACCGGCCCTGGTTCGGGTTCGTCTCGACCAGAACGTCATCGGCGATTCCGCAGCGGTTGCCGTCGACCGCGTCGACGTTGCCGCGGGCCAGTGAGTAGGCCGGGTACTGGGTCACTGCGCCCTTGGCCAGCGACAGCACCTCGAACAACACCATCGCCGCGGCGACGAGCGTCAGCGGAATGGCCGCGAACCGGCGAATGCGCTTGCCGCGCGAGGATTTCGAACTCTCCGGCGGTTTGGCGTAACCCTCGCGCAGCGCCTGCCAGGCCACCACCGCGAGCGCGAGGCCGAACAACACCAGCATCAGCGTGTTGGACTGGAAGCCGTGCAGGGAGACCGTCTTGTCGAACCACGGCACGCCGTAACTCGAGACGTACCAGTAGCCGTTGGTGCCGGAGAACGACAGCGCCAGGGCGAACAGCAGGGCGGCCAGGAAGATCGAGCGGTTCTTGCGCGACCGCAGCGCCGTCGCCGAAACCGCGACCGCCGTCACCGCCGCGAGCGCACCCGCGATGCCCGCGTACGCGCCGAAGTGGTGGGTCCACTTGGTCGGGTTGAACATCATGAAGAATATGGTTCCGCAGACCACCCCGATCAACCGCCAGGTCGGACCGCTGGAGATGCCGGGAATCTGCTTGCGCCGCAACAACACCAGGGCGGTGGTGATCAGGCACAGGATCATCACGATGAAGGCGAACCGGCGCGAGACCGAGCCGTCGACGGTCTGCACGAACAGGTAGTAGTAGCGCAGGTAGTCCTCGTACCAGGCCAGGTTCGGGCCGGTGAGGCGCCGCACGCGGTTGGCCTCCTGGATCCCGGCGAAGGTTTGGTCGCTGTAGACGACGGTGAGCACCAGGAAACCGGCCGCCGCGATCGGCGCCAGCAACGGTAGTGAGGATACGAATCCCGAAGCGCGCCAGCCGCTACCGGCACGCGCCTGCAGGTCGCGCTTGCGGCGCACCACGATTCGAATCAGCGGCCGGATACCGGCGAGCAGGGCGGCCACACACATCAGGCCGGTGGGCGCCGCGGCGAGGGTGAACGCCGCGACCAGTACCGCGCCGGCGGCGGGCAACAGGCGTCCGGTGGCGATCGCGCGTTCGATGGACACCCAGGTCAGCAGCGCGCCCAGCGCGACGATCGGCTCCGAGCGCAGGCCGTTGTCGTAGGGCAGCCAGAAGGCGAGGAACACCAGCCCGCCGGTCCACAGCGCGACCTTCGAGGTCCGCACGCTGCGGCCCAGTCGTGGCACCACCTCGCGGCTGATCACCATCCAGCACAGGATTCCGCACAGCAGCGCGGGGATGCGCACCCACGGGCTGGCCGTGGAGATCTGCGCGAAGACCTGGATGACGTCGTAGTACCAGCCGAACGGCGCCTCCGGCACGCCGTACCAGCGGAAGTAGTTGGCCAGATAACCGGCGTGCGGCGCCACTCGCACCATGGTCAGGATGTAGCCGTCGTCGGAGGTGTTGGCGCCGATGAAATGCCACACCAGCAGAATGCCCAGGACCGCGCCGTCGGCCCAGGTCGGCTTCAGCCAGTGCGCGGGGAAGAAGCGGCGGTGGCCGCGGCCGTCGTTGGTGTCGAGGCGGCCGAGCGCGGCCAGCGCGATGAGTGTGCACAGCACCGCGGCGATCATCGCGACCAGTTTGATCACGGTCGGCGAGGACGAGAAGCGGGAATCGACGGTCATGTGGAACGACAGCCCGGCCGGCGCCGCACCCTTCAGATCCGAGAACACGCCGACCACCTGCGGCCGCAGATCACCCTGCAGGGCACCGTCCACCGGCATGGTCACGGTTTCGGTGCCGCCGTCGGCGGCGGGCCGTTCGACCTGCTTGGTCAGGCCCTCGAAGTGGGCGTAGGTGCGGTCGATATCGGAGGTGATGGTGATGGCGGTGCAGCCCTCGAGCTCGCTGCGCTTCGCGGAGGCGACGATCGCGTTGCGGTCGACCACGTCGACCGAATCGCTGGTGACACGCACGAACATGCCCTCGAGCGCGGCGCGGTCGCCCTGCGGCGGCGCGGTGTTGAGCAGCATGCCGCCCTGGGGCAGCGCTGCCACCGTCGAACACGGGATGGATGCCCGCAGATCCACCGGGACCTGCGACATCAGCGGCGCCTCGACATTGCCGATGGTCCCGCCCTGCGGCCAGTTCACCTCGGCGGTGGTCTGCTGGACCGGCAGAAACGGGGTGGCGAGCGCGAAGATCGCGCCGAGCAGGCCGGCGATCACGGCGATCATCCGGGCGGTGCGGAAATCGCGCGACGTCACCGGTTGTTCGGCGACCGTCGGTTTTGTCAAGACAGCTGTTGCGGCGTCGGGCACGGATGGTGATGTTATCTGCCCACACTGAGAGTGACCGTGTTCACGGGAACGGTTCGGACCTATCGATTTTCCGAACCGTTGCCCGTATTTCCGCTACATACCGGTCGACCTGCTATTTCACTTTGATGGGCGCATCCTTGGCCCAGCCCCAGCGCGTCTGAACCGTCACCCCGACATCGGCCTGGCGCGCCTCCGGGACGTAGGGCGTGAACCGTTCCAGCGAACCCCAGTCGCGGCTCCAGTCGTCGTTCAGATAGGCGGGGATGGTCTGGGCCGACAGCAACAACCCGGTCCAGCCCAGCGGACCGCCGCCGATATCGTCCTGCCAGGCGTTGGAGGCGTCGGAACCGACTCGGTCCGGCAGGATGCGCCACTTCGGCACCTCGGCCACGCCGTCCTTGTGGTCGAACGGGCGCTGGCAGGGGAAGGCCAGGCCGACGTGCCAATCCTCGAGGACGGGATCGGTGTGTCCGACCACCGAATCGAGGGTGGCGAGCTTCGGCAGGCGTGGCGGTGTGACCGCGAGCCACTGCCGCGGCGTCAGATCGTTGGCGACCGCCACGATCCGCACCGCGTTGGTCCCGTCCGGAATGCGGTCCAGCGGCACCCGCATATTCCGCCACGACGGCGCGCCGCCTATATCCAGCGGTACGAACGAGCCCAGCGGCCGCACGGTGCCGTCGGCGGCGCGGTCGCCGAATTCGACGCGCAGATCCTGGCCGTAGGTGACCACGCCGTCGGCATTCACCGATTTGATCCGTCCGGCCGCGGTGACCACCAGGACCTTGCGGTCCGGATCCTGACGGGCGCCGGGCAGGTCCATCCGATACCAGCCCGAGGTCAGATGCGCCTGCTGTTTGGTCCCGGTGGTGTAGCTGCCCAGCACCGGGGTGCGGGCCGGATCCAGACCGAACGGCAATGCGACGGTGCTGCCGTTGACACCCGCCTGCTGTGTGGTGCCGCCGCCGGTGCCCGCGGTGGTGGTGCGGGTGGTCTTGTTCGCGGAATCGGCGTTGACCGAATTCGCGCCGCCGGTGGTCGTCTCCTCGGCGTCGGCGGTCAGATCCTTGGCCACACCGTTCGGGTCGAAGCCCACACTGTCGGCGCCGAGCGCGTCGGCCGCGGAACCGGAGTAGGGCTGCAGCAGGGAATCGGCGGTATCGGTTTCGGTGAGGACCGCGTCGGCCAGGGAGCAGGGATGTCCGCCCAGGGCACGGATATTCGACTTCGCGATGGAATAGGCCGGATATTGCGTAATCGCACCCTTGCCGAGGGAGGCGACCTCGAACAGCACCATGACCGCGGCCGCGATGGTCAGCGGTTGCACCGCCCACATGTCGAACCGCCTGCGGCCCTCGGCCTTTCGATACGGCTCGCGATAGTACTGATACGCCGCCAGCAGCAGGCACAGCACCGCGAGCCCGAGGAACAGCGTCGAGAGGCCCTTACCCGCGATCAGCGGCGCCTTGTCGTACCACGGCACACCGTAGCTGGAGACGTACCACCAGCCGTTGGATCCGGTGAACGTGATCGCCAGCAGGAAGAACACCGCGGCCGCGAACAGTGAGCGGTTGTAGCGGGCGCGAATTCCGTTGATACCCACCGCGACCGCGGTCAGCGCCGCGAGCGAACCGGCCAATCCGGCATAGACGCCGAAGTGGTGGGTCCACTTGGTGGGGGTGAACATCATCAGCAGCAGCGACATGAACACGATGCCGAGGATGCGGGCCGAAGGGCCCTTCGAGGTACCCGGAATGCGGCCGTTCTTGCGCAACATGACCAGAACGCACACCAGCAGGCACAGCAGCATGCCGAGAATGCCGAACCGGCGCGCCAGCGAGCCGTCCGGCGCGAGCATCAGCAGCGAGTCCCAGCGGGTCCGCTCGTCGAACCAGGCCACATTCGGTCCGATGAGCTTGCGGACCCGGGTCGCCTCCATCACCGAGGCCAGTGTCTGATCGGCGAAGACCACCACCAGGACCAGTGCTCCGGCGGCCGCGCCCGGCGCGAGCAGGGCGCCGTACCGCAGTATCGCCGCGCGGGCCGGACCGCCGCCGCGGGCGCGGGAGATGATGTGCTGCAGGACCGGTCGCGAGCCGGCGACCAAGGCGGCGATGCAGATCAGGCCGGTCGGCCCGGCGGCGAGCGAGAACGCCGCGATCAACACCGCGATCGCGGCGGGCAGCAGTCGTCCGGTCGCGATCGAGCGTTCGATCGAGCACCAGGTCAGCAGCGCGCCCAGGGCGATCAGCGGTTCGGGGCGCAGACCGTTGTCGTAGGGTAGCCAGGCGACCAGGAACACCAGCCCCGCCGTCCACAGCGCCACGGTGTCGCGGCGGACGCGAGAACCCAGGCGCGGCAGCACTTCCCGGCTGATCACCAGCCAGCACAGCACGCCGGCCAGCAGGGCCGGCAGCCGCATCCACCAGCCGGTGTCGCTCACCCGGGTCATCCAGGCCAGCACCTCGTACGGCCAGCCGAAGGGCGCCTCGGCCACTCCGAACCAGCGGTAGTAGTTGGCCATATAGCCCGAATGTTTCGACGCCCGGGCCATATTCAGGATGTAGCCGTCGTCGGAGGTGTTGGCGCCGATGATGTGCCAGACCACCAGGGTGCCCAGCACCACCACATCCGCGACGGTGACCCGCCACCAGTGGGCCGGCAGGAAGCGGCGCGGTCGTCGCCCGTCGGCGGTATCGATCAGGTGCAGGCAGATCAGTGCGATGAGGGTGAAGACGACCGCGCCGATGATCGCGGCCAGCTTCAGCGGGCTCGGCGTCGACGAGAAGCGCGAGTCGATGGCGGCGTGCAGGTGGGCGTCACCGAGCTGCGCTCGCGTCAGATCGGTGAAAACGCCGACGATTTGGGGTCGCACATCGCCGCCGACGGTATTGGTGAACGGTGTGCCGTCCTGCCGTGTCACACCGGTGAATTCGGCCGTCGTGGCCTGGGCCGTGGAGGTGACGACGAAGCGCGCGCAGCCACCCACCTCGGCCAGCGGCGCCGAGAGCAGCGGAATATCGCGCAGCAGCACCGAGAGTGTGCGCCCACCCGGCTCGTCGGTGACCTTGGCGATCAGACCCTTCGCGGAGGCATTGGGTGCGTCGGCGGGCACCGTGGACAAGACCGTGCCGCTGGGCAGTTCGCGTAGCGCACTGCACGGCAGCGAGGCGTCGACGGTGAGCGGCACATACGACACCAGCGGCGCGTTCACCGGGACCGATTGCGGCTGCGGCCAATCCAGGCTCGCCCGGTCCTCCCGCACCGGCAGCAGCGGTGTGAGCACCGCGAGGGCGACGGCGATCAACCCCGAGAGGAGGGCGATCACGCGGATGCGGGGAAACGCTGGAGAGTCTGCGCGCACCCAGCGATGCTAGGCGACCGGAGCGACGGGCCCGGAGGTGGCAGGGCGCATCACCGCAGTCCGCGCACATCCCAGACGACGACACCGTCGACCACCTGCCCCGGGATGCCGAGCAGCTGGTCGAGGGTCGCGCGGATCGCCCCGCCGTGTTCGGTGGGCGGCAGGACGACCACGTCGGCATGCCAGTAGGCCAGATCGGTCAGCGCTTGCGCCCTCGCCTGGGAATCGACCGGCTGGATCCGATCGGTTTTCTGCGCCCGCATCAACAGCGTCGCGGTCGGCCGATCGTCGGGACCGTAGCGGCCCTTCTTGTCGGCCGTCGGCCCGACGAAATAGCCCCCCGCGAGCGGAAAGCCGAAATGGGCATCGACCTGCCAGTTCAGCGGCTGAGCGTCGAGCCGGGTCGGCGGCGGCGCGATCACGACCGAGCCGTCGCCGACATAGCGGCCGACCGTGCCGTCGGTGAAGAACCGCGGCGTCGGATCGCGATGGGTCACCGGCAGCACGGTGGGGACCAGCGGGACCAGTGCCAGCGCGACGGCGGTGAACCAGATCGCCGGCCGCAGGTCGTTCGTGCTGGTGCCGGCGTACTCGAGGATTCGCTGCGTCCCCAGCGCCAGGACCACCGCGAGCGCCGGAATCGCGGCCATGGTGAACCGCGTCTCCAGCACGGTGTTCAGCAGCGGCACGTGGTCGAGCCAGTGCCACGGGAGTGTGATCCCGGTATCGGACCGGCCGATTCGCAGCGATACGCCCAGCGACAGGACGCTGAACACTACGATCACCGTCGTGGCCGCGCGAATCGCCCGATGGTCGCGGTGGCGCGAGCGCCACAGCCAGACCGCGGTCACAGCGGTCAAGGCCAGCAGCGGCCAGCCGAAGAAGGCGTTCTCCTCGGTCGGATTGATCGCCGGGGTCTTGCCCGGGGCGAAGACGCCGCCCAGCGATTGCGAGGGAAATTCGACCAGCGCCTCGAGGTCGTTGCCCATCGGCCCGTGATCGATGGACCGGTAACTCTGCGGCCCGAAGAACTGCCACCACAGCGGAATCGCCGTAGCGGCCACCGTGATCACCGCGGCCAGCGCCAGGGTCGGCGTCACGGCACGTACCACCCGCAGCCCGGTCCGAGGTTCGTGCAGGTAGTAGACGAGGGCGTACATGCCGAAGCCCAGGGCGAAGATCAGCAGCGGCTCCGCCGAGCGCGATCTGCAGTGCGACCAGAACCGCGAGCACCACGGCCTCTCGCATCTGCCGCGCCCGGCTCACCGTTTCGTCGGACGCGGCCCGGCGCGCCATCCGGACGACCAGGATCGCGAGCACCGGCAGGATCCCCAGACCGACGAAATTGGGGTGGGCGTTGGCATGCGAGATCATCGCGGGTGCGAAGCCGCAGAACGCGCCGCCCAGGGCGGCGGCGAAACGGGATCGCACCAACTCCCGGGAGAACAGCCAGTACCAGGCGAAACCGGTTCCGGCGAGACCCAGGGTGAGCACGAGCGCGAAGGTGACGGTCGGGCCGAACAGCACGGTCACCGGTGTCAACGGAATCCCGACGCCGAACATGGCGGTATTGGCCATCATGTTCACGCCGTCGGGGTAGTTCTGCAGATTCGTGCCCAGCGGGTTGTGCCGATGGATCACCGCATGTGCGGTTTCGGCGAAGAACCACTCCCACATCGACTGGTCCTGGCCACTCTTCACCAGGTATCCGTGCGCGGTGTCGCGCCACTGCCCGGACAGGACGTACACAGCGGCAGTGAGATAGAGGACGGCGACCGCCAGATCTGCGCGGGACGCGAGCAGCCGGTCGAGCAGCCGCGCGCCCCGGGAGGGTCTGTCCGCGGGTCTCGGCTCCGGGGACGTGCGCGGCTCGGGCCCCTCGGACAGAACGGCCGCGCTCACCCCCGGACGCTGTGACTCGTCGGGAACCGCTGGCCCGCCCTGCACCACTGGTAAAACACTCCTTCGGCCGACAATCAGCCACCCACCGTACCCATCCGGAGTGAGGCGGCGCCGGGTGAGCGTTGGTTATCCACAGGAACGGGGGAATTCCACAGCGTTATCCACAGTGCGGGTCAGGAGCGCACGACCAGGGTGAACGGCCCGATATCCGTGATCCGGAAATGCGGATCGGCGAAGAGCGTCCCCGGGAATTCGACCGTGTAGCGCCGCACGTTGGGGTCGTTGGGATAGACGTCCTCGGCCAGGCGCAGGGTGTAGTTCTCGCCGCTGCGACGGAACAGGAAGGCGTCCGGCGCGCGCCACGGAGAGTGGTTCAGCGCGTCGATCAACTCGGCCGGTGATTTCAGCTCAGTCCAGCGCTTGATCTCGGCGGCCCGGGCCGGGAAATCGGCGAGCGGGTTGGCGTAATGCGAGGTCAGCGCCTGGAAACCGAAATACGGATAGTAGGACAGGAAGCTCGTGTCGGCGGTGAGGAGCACTGTTTCGTCGCGCGGCCGCCCGGTCTGTTCGGTGAGGACCTGATCGATGCGGCCGTAATGCGACACCGCCGAGGGGCTGCGCTTGTCCGCCCGCACCCCGTTGCCGTCGGTGTCGGTGTAGGCGGTGGTGATCTCGGCATTCAAGATGCCGGGAATGCTCTGTGTGAAGGCCAGCGCACCGAGGACCGCGACCACCGCGGTCGCCGCCCGGAATCGTCGCGGTTCGTCGACGGCCTGGTACACGGCCCGTGCGCCCTCGACGAATCCGAACGCTCCCGCCGCGGCCAGCAGCACCTGCAGGATGGGTTCCAAGCGGAAGGCCAGGCCCGTCGTACCGGCGGCCGTGACCAGCATGGAGGCCAGCGACCACAGATAGATCGCGACCACCGAGATGGCGAGCGCCTGGGCCCGTCGCGAACTCGCGACCCGCACCACCAGCCAGAGGGTGCCGAGCAGGCAGAGGGCGCCGAGCAGCGGTTCGGAGAAGTCGAACATCGGGAACGCCAGGCGCGAACCGGATTCCGGCAGGTAGTGCAGGGCCGTATTGGATTCCGGCAGATGCCCGGTCAGCACCTTCGCCAGATACGGGGCCCAGACGATCAGGGCCAGGATCGCGGCGATCACGCCCATGACGATCAGCCGCAGCAGAATCGGCCACAGCAGGCGGAAGACGCCCAGCCGCGGAGCGCGCGGCTGATGTACCGCGATCTCGTGCTGCTGCCACCACAGGGTCGCCCAGGCGACGAGGCCCATCAGGACCACGGTGAAGACCGCGACCACGAAGAACAGCGTGTAGAACATCGCCGACAGTCCGAGGAACGCCCCCGCTCCGATCGCCGCGCCCCAGCCGCCCGCGGTGCGCGGCTCGCCGGCCGGGCTCGCCGTCGCCCCGAATTCGGCGGGCCGATACAGCGCACCCCACGCCAGCACCATCGCCGGTGCGAACAGGATCACCAGCACGGCGCTGTAGGCCTCGGGGGAGGCGAACGCCACCATCACCGCGGTGGTCGTCGCCGCGACCGCGACCGCCCAATCCCAGCGAATCAGCTTGGACCACAACACGAGTGCCAGCACCGACGCCACCGCCAGCGACACGATCGCATAAGGCTTGAACGTCTCCCACCCGGCCAGGCCGAGCAGATTCGCGACCCGTCCGCCGATCCAGAACCAGCCGGCGGGGTAGTACGCCGGAATGTCGGCGTAGGTCATATCGTGCAGCGCGGCGGTATCGGTGAGGCGCGTCAGATATTCGGTGCGGAATTCCTGATCCACCGAAATGCCGAACAGATACAGCTTGGTCGCCGCGAGCGGCATTCCCAGCGTCACCGTGACGAAGGCGGAAATACCCGCCCAGGACAGCACTTTCGCCACCCACGGCCACCGGCGCATCCGGATCAGCACGATGGCGAGCACCAGCAGCACCGCCGCACCCGCCTGCCCCACGGTGGTCAGCGCGCGAGTCACATTGGAGGAGTTGAACGCCGGCCACTGCACCGCCGACATCGCTGTCAGCCCGATGGCCGCCACCAGCGCGGCGACCACCGCCCCGACGACAGCTTCCCCGAGCCCGCCCCCGACCTGCCGGACTAGTACGCGCACAGTGCCTCCGGATCCTCTCTCGCCGCCGATCTGCCCGCGAGCCTACAAGCCGGGTGGAACCGGTTCGCGTCGGCGCGATGCTCGCGCTGTGCCGGCGGCCGTCCTCGTGAAACGACGAAGGAGAGCCGGCGCTCGGTAGCGGCGACTCTCCTTCGCGGCTCGAAACCGAGCCGATCTAGATGGGAAGTCTGCGGAAGATCGGGCGCGGAACGTGGCGCAGGATCATCATGACCCAGCGGAACGTACCCGGCGCCCAGACCAGTTCCTTGCCCTTCTCGGACGCCGAAACCGCAAGCACCGCAACGTCTTCCTTGTTCACCGTGAGCGGCGCCTCGGCGACGTGCGCGGAGAACTGGGTGCGCACCTGGCCCGGCCGCACCACGGTGACGCGCGGGCCGTGCGGGCGCAGCGCCTCACCCAGTCCGAGGTAGAAACCGTCCAGACCGGCCTTGGTGGAGCCGTAGACGAAGTTGGCGCGCTTGACGCGCTCACCGGCCACCGAGGACATGACGATGATCCGCCCGAAGCCCTGGGCCTTCATCTTCTCGCCGACGAGCACGCCGACCGACACGCCCGCGGTGTAGTTGACCTCGGCGACCCGCACGGCCTTGAGCTGGTTCTGCCACAGCTCCTCGGCGTCGCCGTCGAGCGCGAAGGCGACGATCGCGACATCGATATCGCCGTCGGCCCAGGCCTGTTCGATCACCTTGGGGTGGCTGCCGGTGTCCAGCGCGTCGAAGTCGACGATCTCGACCTTCGACGCGCCCGCGGCCTCCAACTGAGCGACCGACTGCGCGCGCAACGGGTCGTTCGGCAGCGCCGCGAGCACCACTCGCGCCGGGCCCTTCTTCAAATACTCCTCGACGATCGCGAGGCCGATCTCCGAGGTACCGCCCAAAAGCAGAATGTTCTGCGGGTTACCTACCGCGTTGATCACTGCAGCTCCAGCCTTCTCGCCATATCGGACATGAAAACGCCTGTGGGATCGACACTTCTGCGGACCTTGATCCACTCGTCGATCTTGGGATACATCTTGTGGAAGGTCTCCGCGGTGGTCCGGGAGTCCTTCGCCGTGTAAAGGCGACCGCCGAATTCCAGGACGCGACGGTCCAATTCGGTGACCAGCTCGTTGAGGCCCGGACGCACGGGGAAGTCGACGCAGATATTCCAGCCCTCCATGGGGAAGCTCAGCGGCGCCTGGTTGCCCGGCCCGAAGAACTTCAGCACATTGAGCGCGGAGTAGTGACCGGAACGCTGGATGTCGACGATGATCTTGGTGAATTCGTCCAGCGCCTCGGGCGGCAGGACGAACTGGTACTGGATGAAACCGGCCGACCCGTAGGCCCGATTCCACTCCGAGACCACGTCCAGCATGTGATAGAACTGCGTCAAGTTCATGATCTTGCCGGTGTAGTTGCCGCCGAGCGCGTAGTACGCCTCGCCGACCATGCCGAGCGTGAGCTTGTTGGCCGCGAAACTCGGGAAGATGTTCGGCACCGTCAGCAGATTCGGCGCGTCGAACTTCAGCGGGTTGGCGCGCAGCTTCTTCGGCAGTTCGTCCAACTTGGCCAGACGGCCGCGAGAAACGTTGGCACGCCCCAGCTTCGGCGGTGCGCTGATCACGTCGAACCAGGTCGAGGAGTAGGTGTAGTTCTCCTCGGAGCCGTCCTTGTGTACGGCGATGGTCTCGTCCAGCGTCGTGGTCTTGATGCCGTCGGCGATGAAGTAGGCCGTCTCGGTCGGCGTCATCTCGATCGTGGCGCGCAGGATGATGCCGGTCAGGCCGTTGCCGCCGACGGTCGCCCAGAACAGCTTGGCGTTCTTCTTGGGACCGATGTGCTGGATCTTGCCGTCGGCGGTCAGCAGGTCGATCGAACGCACGTGGTTGCCGAAGCTGCCGGCGCTGTGGTGGTTCTTGCCGTGGATATCGGAGGCGATGGCGCCGCCGACGGTCACCTGCCGGGTGCCGGGCAGGACCGGAACCCACAGGCCGAACGGGAGCGCGGCCTTCATCAGCTGATCGAGGCTGACACCGGCATCCACATCGACCAGGTGGCTGTCACGGTCGATCCGGTGGATGTTGTTCAGCGCCGACATGTCGATGACGAGGCCGCCACCGTTCTGCGCATGGTCACCGTAGGACCGGCCGAGCCCGCGCGCGATCACACCGCGTCGCAGGTACGCCGGCTTGGACTCGTTGTCCTCCGCGACCATGGCCACGGCCTTGGCGATCAGTTCCGGATCGCCGGTCGAGAGCACTTCGGAGGTGGAGGGCGCGGTACGACCCCATCCGGTCAGTCGACGGGTATGCGTCGGCAGCGAAAAGCTGTCGGCGGCGCCGTTGCTGCTTGCCTGTGACGCCTCGCCGTCGCCCGCGGAGTTCGCAGGACCCGCGGCGGTGGAGGTCTGAGCTTTCGTGGACATCGGCATAGAGGCTACAGGTATGGCCGGGGCAGGGGTCGGCTGTCGCGTGTCCGCGGCCCGCTCGAGGCGGATTTCACAGCGGCGACCGGGGCGGGAGCGCGGTTGTCGCGGCGTGTGCGGCGCGACCCGCTACTCTCGTGCCGTGAGTGCGGAACCCCATCTTCCTCTTCCGGCCGAGTTGCCCCTGGTAGACGAGCCGGGCGGTACGGATGTCGATCTGAAGACGCAGATTGTCCGGTTCGTCCTCACCGGCGGATTGTCGGCGGTGGTCGACTTCGGGCTGTACGTGCTGCTCATGGCCCTGTTCGGGGTCCCGCGCGATTTCGCCAAGGCCTGCAGTTTCATCGTCGGTACCACCACGGCGTATCTGATCAACCGGCGCTGGACGTTCAAGGCGCCGCCGAGCCGCAGCCGGTTCGTGGCGGTGGTGATCCTCTACGCGGTGACCTTCGCGGCGCAGGTGGGTATCAACGCGCTGCTCAACGACACCCTGCCCGCGATGTCGGTGGATATCGCCGGCCATTCGGTGAAGGGCGCCGTGCTGATCGCCTTCGTCATCGCGCAGGGCGTGGCCACCGTCATCAACTTCGTCGTGCAGCGTGCGGTGATCTTCAAGATCCGCTGACGTTCCGGATCGCCGATCCCGAACCGTCAACCCTCCGCGACGAGGGCCCGCGCCTGCGCCTTGGCGCCGAAGTAGTCCCCACCCTTGGCCCGCGGACTGTCGGTACCCCATTCCCGCTCCTCGCGGGCGGCCGGCGTCAGGTGCGGGATGTGCTTTCTGCAGTGGATGTAGGCCTCCTCGACATCCACGACCACCCACCGCTCGGCGACGCGGCCGCGCTCGGCCGCCGGCAGGTCGGGTACCCGGCCTCGCAATGACTGATCGTCGACGATGCGTGCCGATCCGTTGATATGCAGCCCGACCAGGTCGTAGACGAAGTCGATCATCAGGATGCCGACGTGCGGATTCTCCAGGATGTTGCCGAGGGAGGCCATCACTCCGTTGCCGCGGTATTCCGGATAGGCGACCGTACGGTCGTCGATGACGTGGACGAATCCGGGTTTGCCGGCCCGGAAGCTGGTATCGCATTCACCGTGCCGGTCGGCGGTGGCGATGAAGGCCATATCCATCCGTGCCACGAACTCGCGCATGCGGGAGTTGAGGCTGTTCAGCACCTGTTCGTCGTAGAAGCGCTCCGCGCGCTCCTCGGTGCCGAATCGGCGTTGCAGTTCTCGCTCGCCGTCACTGCCGCCTGTGGAACCGGACATGCCACACCCCTCCGGGTAGCTGAGATCCGCACGTGGATGGTTCGGCATTGAACCTGAAATATGTCGAAATCCTATAGGAACGAACGTGTTTCGGATGGCGAAATCAGCGAACCTGCAGATGGGCGCACTGTCTGTGCAGGCAATCTGTGAGCTGAGCCGCTACCGCGCATCAGTCTCGCGTACGGGACAGGTACGCGGCAACGCCCGAAATGCCGTTTGCCTCAGGGCTGCTGGCCGAATTCGCAGGGTGCCGGCAGCCGAACTGCTTGTGAGCGTGAGCTTTTCACATCCGCGAGTACGGAGATAGCGCGCGGGTTGCCCGTTGCGCCACGAGCGCTATCCCCCTTGCACGTGCCGACCGGTCGGACAGTCACACCGGCGTGATGGTCACCGGAACCCCGTTGAACACCGCATTCCCGGACACGGCGTCGATGCGGGAATCATCGGTCAGGGCATTGGCATTCACGCCGGCGTGCTCTCGCGCGACCGTCTGGGTACTGCCCGAATGTCCCCATCCGTGCGGCAGGCTCACCACGCCGGGCATGATCCGGTCGTTCGGTTCCACCGGCACGGTCAGCTTTCCGGCCGCCGATTCGATCGCGGCCAGATCGCCCAGCCCGAGGCGGGCGACGTCGTCGGGATGAATATGCAGCGTGCAGGTATTGGAGCCGCCGACCAGCGCCGGTACGTTGTGCATCCAGCTGTTGTTCGACCGCAGCTGCCGCCGGCCGATCAAGACCACATCCGGTCGGGCAGCGGTCAATTCGGCCACCAGCCGGGTCGTATCGTCGAGCAGCGGCTGGGGCGCCAGTTCCACCTTCCGGGAGGCGGTGCGCAGCACACCGGGCAGTCGCGGTCGCAGCGCACCCAGGTCGACGCCGTGCGGATTGTCGAGGAGAACCTGCAGGTTCAGTCCCTCGGGCGCCCCGTTCTCGCCGGTGCCGATGTCCACCGGCTGACGATCGGGATTCCACTCGCCGTACGGGCCCAGGCGCAGCATCATGTCGATGCGCTGTTCGGTGGTGTCGGCGCCGATCAATTCGCCGCGTCGCTCGGTGAGTCCGGCCTTGTGCAGCGTGCCGGCGATGATCAGCTCGTCCACCTCGGCGACGTAATCGCGGCCGGGCTCCGGTCGCTGCCCCGCCAGGGAAAGTGCGAGGCGGGCAAGTATTTCCGGTTCCGAGGGCCGGTCGTCCGGCAGGGCGACCAGCGGCGGGGAATAGCGGGCGTAGTTGTGCACCGCGAACTGCAGCAGCGCGAAATCGTAGTGCGGCGCCTGCAGTGTGCGCGGCGGCGGCAGGATCACATCGGCATGGCGGGTGGTCTCGTTGAGGTAGCGATCCACACTGACCATGAAGTCCAGCCCGGCCAGCGCTTCGCCCAGCCGTGCGCCCGCGGGCGCCGAGAGCACCGGATTGCCGGCCACTGTCACCAGCATCCGGACCTGTCCCTCACCGGGCGTGAGAATTTCGTCGGCCAGCGTCGCGACGGGGAATTCGCCCATGGCTTCGGGCAATTCGCGCACCCGGCTGGTCCAGCGCCCGAGCCGGAACGGCCGCGTCCGCACGATGCCCAGTGCCGCGGCGGTCGCGAACATCGCGCCGCCGGGCCGGTCGAGATTGCCGGTGAGCACGTTGATCACATCCACCAGCCACTGCGTGAGAGTGCCGAATTCGGCGGTGCAGGTGCCGATGCGCGCATAGACCGCGGCCGTCGGCGCCGCGGCCAGCTCCCGCGCCAGCCGCGCCACGGTCTCGGCGGGGATGCCGGTGCGTGCCTGCACGGCCTCGGGCGTGAACGGGACTGCCGCCGAACGGATCTGTTCGAGTCCCGCCACCTCGACTCGGATATCGGTCAGATCCTCCGCGAAGAGCGTGTGCACGATGCCGAACAGCAGATAGGCATCGCTGCCGGGCCGGATGAACAGATGCTCGTCGGCGAGGTCCGCGGTCCGGGTGCGCCGCGGATCGACCACGACCAACCGCCCGCCGCGTTTGCGCAGCGCCTTCAACCGGCCCGGATAGTCCGGGGCGGTACACAGCGAGCCGTTGGACTCCAGCGGATTGGCGCCGAGCATCAGCAGGTAGTCGGTGCGGTCCAGATCGGGCACCGCGACCGTGAGCGGATCGCCGAACATGAGCCCGCTCGACACCTGCTTCGGCATCTGATCGGCGGTGCTGGCCGAGTACAGATTGCGCGTGCTCAACGCCCGGATCAGCGCCGGCACGTACAGCGCGCCCGCGACGGTGTGCGCATTCGGATTGCCCAGATACAGCGCCGCGGCCTGGCGGCCGTATTCGTCGAGGACGGCCGGGGCCCGCTCGGCGATGAGGTCGAAGGCCTCGGCCCAGGTGGCCTGGCGCCAGGTGTCGGTGGCGCGATCACGGATGATCGGTTCGGCCAGCCGATCGGGGTCGGCGTCCAGCGCCCCGAGGCTCGCGCCCTTCGGGCAGATGAAGCCGCGGCTGAACGGGTCCTCGCGGTCGCCGCGCACGCGCGTCACCCGGTCCTGAGCGTCCAGGGTGATCTCGAGTCCGCAGACGGCCTCGCACAGCGGGCAGGTGCGGTAGGTGGTCCGGGCTTCTGCGGTGACGCGTGACATGGACCCATCATCGTCGGCGACTCGTCGTCGCGTCGAGATTCATTCGAAATGCACGAAAACCGCGAAACCGCGAGAACAGTGTTGTTCTCGCGGTTTCGCGGTTGGTCGATTCAGCTGGCGATGCGAGCGACCTGCGGCTTGCGGCCGGAGTTCGCCGAACGCACGGCCGCGGCGATCGCGACTACCGGCGGCAGCCAGCGGGCCTCGGTCGGCGCTACACCCCAGCAGGCCTCGCCGGCCGAGAGCTGGGTGGGCGGCAACGGGATGCCGGCACCGTCGGTGTAGACGATCGCGCCGGCCGCGCGCAGCGCCTCGAGCGCCATCGCGGCCTTGGCGAGTCCGGTCACCAGGTGGATCTCGCGGCGCTCGGCGCCCGGGATCTCGATCACCGGTCCGGACAGGTTGTTGGCCCGCAGGAATCGGCGCACGTTCGCGGCCAGTTCGCCGGCGACCTCGATACCCGACACATTCGTGTCGGTGATCAGGCAGATGCCGTTGGCCGTTTCAGCGACCGTCCACCCGCGCTGGATGTAGTCCTGCGCGGTAGCGGCCAACGTCGCCGCGTGGACGGAAGTCGGAAACGCTGTACGCACTGTGTTCTCCATTCCCCGGGTAGATCTGGGTCCTGCGTCGGTGTTCATGGGACGTATCGGGCCGCGCTACCGGCGGTGTTACAACTTGGTGGAAATTTCTTCGTGATGGTCGGATACGTCACAGGGTCGGGCGGTGATCGCCGGTGGCTATGAACCTTTCGGACCGCCGTTCGCCGCCGTTGTGAACTGCTACGACTACCACCTTTGTGCGCGTCGCTGTGAATCGAATGCGTTGCGGCTGTTGATTCCCTGGCAGGTCGCTGGGAAGAAATGGGATGAAAGTGTGATGTGAGTCGCATGTGACCGATGGGATTCGATCCCGCCGGGAGATTGCTCGCTTCCGCTGTGCCGGGAGAGGATTCGAATCATGAGCGACGACCCGCAGCGGCCCAGGAACCGGGACTCCGATACCGCCGGCGCGCGCGATTCCGCTGGGGGCGCACGAAATATGGACGAAGCACCCGAGTCGCCGGCCGAACGTGCCGGAATCGACGACCGGTCCGGCGAAGGCGAACCGGGCGACGCCGACTACGCGGTGGAATCGCGCTGGCTCGCATGGAAGGACTCCGCACGACGACGCCGGTCGCCGGACGATGCCGCCGAGGAGAGCGATACCGCCGAGGAGGACGAGCGGCCCGAACCGTTCCGGAGTCCGGGCGCCTTCCGGGCCTGGTGCGGTGCGGCCGCCCGCGCGCTGCTGGATGTGCAGTTCCGCACGCCGGCCACGCGCACGCTGCTGCCGCTGGCCTATCTCCTGGGACTGGCCTTCGCGGTCGGCATCCCCCTGGTCCTGGTCGTGGTCCTGTGGCAGGTATCGGCACTGCTGGGATTGATCTTCGCGATCGTGGTGGCGGTGCCGCTCGGCCTGACCATCGCGGCCTCGGTGCGATTGGCGCTGGAATTCCTGGTCAACGCCTCGCGGCTGGCAACCCGGGTGGAACACATCAACACCCTCGCCGACGATCTGTTCCGCGCTCTGTCCGATGTCGCCGAGCCGGTGAACCAGCTCTCGGAAGACGTTCGCGCGGTGCAGTTCTGGCGGTTCCGCAAGCGTCCCCCGCGCAAGTAGCAGCGCACCGGCGGCCCGGCCGATCGGCGCGGCTGTCGGGCGTTGTTCTGTTGTGCAACAATCCGTTCGGGGGTGTCCGGAGCGAATCCCGATGCCCGCGAAGCTTTCTGCCGAGGGGGAAAAATGGCTTCACCGCAGGGGATCACCGGTTCGACCATGCCGCGGCGGCAACTGGGCCGCCGGTTGCGTGACCTGCGCAATCGCGCCCGGATGACGACCCGGGAGGCCGCTCGCCGGCTGGAATGGTCGGAGGCCAAGATCTGGCGGATCGAGACCGGTCAGACCTCCCTGCGCAGCCTCGACGTGGAAGCCATGTGCAAGATCTACGGCGCACCCGAGGCCGAGCTGGAACCCCTCACCGCTCTCGCCCGTGAAACCAAGGCACGCGGTTGGTGGGCTCCCTACAGTGACGTGATCGCCGAGGGTTTCGACGTGTACATCGGCCTGGAAGAGGCCGCGACCGAAATCTCCACCTTCGAGAACGAATTCGTGCCGGGCCTGCTGCAGACCGAGGACTACACCCGCGCGCTGCTGACCGCGGCCCGGCCGAATCTGAGCCCCGCCGATATCGAGCGCCGGATCGAGGTGCGCGGGCAGCGGCAGCGTCTGCTCACCCGCACCCCGGAGCCGGTGCGGCTGGTGGCGATCATCGCCGAATCGCTGCTGTGGCGGCGGATCGGTGATCCGGCCGTGATCGCGGGGCAACTGGATCATCTGCGCCGCATGTGTGAGCGCCCGAATATCGACATTCGTCTGGTGCCCAACGATTCCGGTTACCACGACGGTCTCGATTCCGGGCGATTCGTCCTGTTGGAATTCGGCGCGGCCGGCGCGGAAACGACCGAGCCGCCGGTCGTTTACGTCGAAAATTTCGGCGTATCCACCTATTTCGACAAAAATTCCGACATCGACCGGTATCGAGGCGCATTCGCGAATATCCGCGCGGCCTCGGTGGACGGGAGAGCGGCGCTGGACGAGGCCATCGCCGCCGCCTGACGCGCTACCGGATTCGGTACGGGCGCATTCAGTGCAGGGTGCGCTCCAATACTTCGCGATGAGTCGGAACGGCGGCGGTGTGGAGCGCGCGGCCCTTGTCGGTGAGGCAGACGAAGATCGCGCGGCGGTCCTCGGTGCACAGGGTGCGATCGACCAGTCCGTCGCGTTCGAGCCGTGCCACCGTACGGGACAGTGCGCTCTGGCTCAGGTGGATGTCGTGCGCCAGATCACTCATCCGGTAGCTGTCGCAGGAGGCGTCGACCAGGCGGTCCAGCGTCTCGAACTCACTCAGGCCGATGTGGTGTTCGCGCTGGAGGTCCTTCTCCAGCGCACAGGACACCGCGGCATGACGAGCGAGTAGATCGCGCCACTCGCCGACCAAGCCGCCCGGCCCGTCGTTCCGGCCGGCCGGAGACGGGTAACCGGTCTCGGTATCACTCGGCGCGGTGGACGGCAGACCTGCGGAGAGCTCCGTATCCGGTGCCACCGCGTCCGTCGAGTGCGCCGGAAACGCTGTCGACGCCTTTGTCATGTCGCCATCCTAGTGCCTGGGGTGGGTTCATGCAATCGCATTAATTGCTTGTGCATTAGATGCGCACGCATGTAATGTTCCGCGACATGACTTCCACAGCAACACTTCCGGCCGCCTCGGCGGCCGATACTCGGTGGCCGATCCGGCTCTGGGGCATGCTCATCACGCTGTGCATCGTGCTGTTCCTGGACGGCCTCGACGTCTCGATGGTCGGCGTCGCGCTGCCGTCCATCGGTACCGAACTCCATCTCGAAACCTCGACCCTGCAGTGGCTCGTCAGCGGATACGTGCTCGGCTACGGCGGTCTGTTGCTGCTCGGTGGCCGCACCGCCGATCTGCTGGGCCGGCGCAAGGTCTTCCTCATCGCACTGGCCGTCTTCGCGGTCGCCTCCCTGGCGGGCGGGCTGGTCAGCTCCGGGCCGCTGCTGATCGCGACCCGCTTCGTCAAGGGGCTGGCGGCCGCCTTCACCGCGCCGACCGGGTTGTCGATCATCACCACGAACTTCGCCGAGGGGCCCGCGCGCAACAAGGCGCTGTCCATCTACACCGTCTTCGGTGCGGGCGGCTACTCCATGGGTCTGGTCTTCGGTGGCCTGATGACCGGTTTCGGCTGGCGCTGGACCTTCCTGCTGCCGGTGCCGATCGCGCTGGCCGCCCTGGTCTCCGCGGCCATCCTGGTGCCGAAGGACAAGGGTGACACCGCCGAGGGCGGTCACGATCTGCTGGGTGCGCTGTTCTCCACCGCCGCCATGCTGCTGCTGGTCTACACCGTGGTGTCCGCACCGCAGGCCGGCTGGGGTTCCGCGCGCACCGTGGGCTCGTTCGCGGCTGTGCTCGTCCTGTTCGCCGCGTTCGTCACGGTGGAGAAGCGGGTGCGGCATCCGCTGATCCGGCTGGGCATCCTGCGCAAGGCCACGTTGGTGCGAGCCAGTCTGGTGATCGTCGCGGTGGCGGGTTCCTACTTCAGCTGGCAGTTCATCGTCACCCTGTATCTGCAGGACAGCCTGGGCTGGTCGCCGCTGACCCTGGCGATGGCGCTGCTGCCGGTGGGTGTGCTGGTGGCGCTGTCGTCGGTGTTCTCCGACAAGCTGGTGGACCGCTTCGGCACCGGCCCGATCATCGCGGTCACCACCACCGTCATGGCGATCGGCTACCTGCTGTTCCTGCGCATCGACACCGCACCGTCCTATCTCGCGGTCATCCTGCCCGCGGTCCTGCTGATCGGCATCGGATGGATCGGCTTCCCGGCCATCAACATTCAGGCCACCAACGGCATCGAGGACGAGGAACAGGGCCTGGCGGCCGGCGTGCTGCAGACCTCCATGCAGGTCGGCGCGGCCATCGTCCTCGCCATCACCACCGCGCTGATCTCCTCGGGGCCGCACGGCAATTCACCGCAGGCGGTACTCGACAGCTACCGTCCCGGCCTGATCTTCGCGGGCATCGCGGCGATCATCGGCGCCCTCATCGCCTTGACCCACTTCCTGCCCACCCGCAAGAAGCGGCAGGAGGTCGAGGAGTCCGAACAGGCACCGGAACTCGCGGCGGCCTGAGGTTCCACCCCGAGCGCCACGCCCGGCTCATCCGTTCGAGCCGGGCGTGGCGTTTGCGCGTTCAGCGCAGTTCGCGCAGGCGCGGTGCGGCCGCGTCCTTCGGCGAGCGAAGGAAGGTCAGCGGAGTGCCGTCGGAACCGACCGTGGGCCAGTCGATTCCGAGATCCGGGTCTAATGCGTCCAGGTCCCGGTCGAATTCGGGGGAGTATTCGAGCGAACACAGATAGGTGACGGTGGAATCGTCGGCCAGTGACAGCAGGGCGTGGCCGAGTCCTTCGGAGAGAAAGACCGAGCGGCGCGAGACGTCGTCGATCACCACACTGTCCCAGCGGCCGAAGGTCGGGGAGTCGCGGCGCAGATCGACCACGACATCCAGGAAGGCGCCGCGCATGCACGTGACGTATTTCGCCTGGCCGGGCGGATTTTCGGTGTAGTGGATGCCACGCAGGACACCCGCCGCCGAGGTGGAGGTGTTCATCTGCAGCAGGTCCAGGGGCCGTCCGGTCGCCTTCTCGAATTCCGAGGCCTTGAACGTCTCGGCGAAGACGCCGCGCTCGTCGCCGCGCAACTGCGGCGTGAACTCCCACGCACCCGGAACCGCCAGTTCTCGAATCCGCATCTCAACCGTCCTGTCCGTAGCGATCGTCGCGCCCGCGATTCAGCAGGTCCAGCAGATAGGTCCCGTATCCGGAGCGCACCAGCGGCTCGGCCAGCCGGCACAGCTGTTCGTCGTCGATGAAGCCCATCCGCCAGGCCACCTCCTCCGGGACGCCGATCTTGAGACCCTGGCGTTCCTCGATGGTGCGCACGTAATTGGCGGCGTCCAGCAGCGAATCGAAGGTGCCGGTATCGAGCCACGCGGTGCCGCGCGCGAGGGTCTCGACCTGCAATCGTCCCTGTTCGAGGTACGTGCGGTTGATATCGGTAATCTCGTATTCCCCGCGCGCGGACGGTCGCAGTCCCCGGGCGATCTCGACGACGTCGTTGTCGTAGAAATAGAGGCCGGGAATGGCGTAGTTGGACCGCGGGAGTTTCGGTTTCTCCTCGATGGAAACGGCCCTGCCCCGGTCGAATTCGATCACGCCGTAGGCCGAGGGATCGGACACCCGATAGGCGAAGACCGCGCCGCCGTCGAGTCCGTCGAAGCGCCGCAGCCGGGTGCCCAGGCCGGGACCGTGGAAGATGTTGTCGCCGAGCACCAGTGCCGCGCATTCGCGGCCGATGTGGTCGGCGCCCAGCACGAACGCCCGGGCCAGGCCGTCGGGTTCGGGTTGCACCACGTAGTCGATCGCCAGGCCGAACTGGGTACCGTCGCCGAGCAGCCGGCGGAAGGCCTCGGCATCCTCGGGCGTGGTGATCACCAGGATGTCGCGAATGCCCGCCAGCATCAGCGTGGAGAGCGGGTAGTAGACCATCGGCTTGTCGTACACCGGGACCAGTTGCTTGCTGACCCCGCGCGTGATCGGGTGCAGCCGGGACCCGGTGCCCCCGGCCAGAATGATTCCGCGCATGTGACGCAAGTCTGCCAGCTCTCGCTCGCTCGGGCTCGATGAGGTTCCGACTGGACCGCGAAATGGTCACGATGGTTTCGCCGCGGCCTGGTCGGGCGATCAAGTATTGCGTAGGTCACACATCCGTGGTGTTCTGAAACATGAGTGTGTGAGATGTCAGCGCCGACACCTCAGCTGCCGAATCTGCCGGTAGCCGGTCGCTCGGCGCCGAGTGGCAGGTAGGTGCGCGATGACCGCGATTCCCATCGGCGAGGCCGAATACCGGCCGGGGCTCGAACCCGGTGTTGTCGTGGATCCGGTGGTGGTGAACCCGGACCGTGCGAGTCTGCATTCGCAAGCGGTGCTGCTCACCTGCCGGGGCGTAGTGGGCCCCGTTATCCGCCGCTACCCGATCACCCCGATGACCATGCCGGTCGCGCGGGTCCTGATCGACCGGCTGGCGGCACTGCGGCCGCAGGTGCGTGGCGTGGAACGCGAACAGGTGCGGATGAGCGGCTTCCGGATGGAGATCATCCGCCCGGCCGGCGCCCGGCGATCCCTGCGCGACGGCGCCGTGATGTACATGCACGGGGGCGGCTTCTTCCTGTGCGGACTGGACTCGCACCGGCCGGTGGCGGCCAGCCTGGCGCGTCGTACGGGGCTGCCGGTGGTGAACGTGGACTATCGGCAGCTGCCCGGAACGAATATCGCCGGCTCGGTCGAGGACTGCCTGACGGCCTATCGCTGGTTGTTACGGCACGGCGCCGATCCTTCGCGCATCGTCTTCGCCGGAGATTCGGCGGGCGGTTTCCTCACCTTCGCCACCGCATTGCGGGCGGCGCAGTCCGGGCTGCCCGGCCCGGCCGGCCTGGTAGGCCTGTCGCCGCTGCTGGATCTCGATTACCGGGTCAAGGGCGAGTACATGAACGTCGGTCGCGACGCCTACATCCCGATGGCGGCGGTGCGGCAGATGGTGCGGTACGGGGCCGAGGCGGAGCAACCGCTGGACCCGGCGCTGTCCCCGGTCAACGGATCGCTCACCGGCCTGCCGCCGGCCCTGCTGATCGTCGGTGAGGACGAATTGCTGCGCTGCGACAGCGAATTGATGGCCCACCGGCTCACCGCGGCCGGGGTGCCGAATTCGCTCGAGCTGTGGCGCGGACAGGTCCACGCCTTCATGAGCATCCTGCCGAATATGCCGGAGAGCCGGGCCGCGCTGGCCCGGGTGGCGCGATTCGTGCGGACGCGGGTCGAACCGGAAGAGGCCGCGCGGACCGCCTGACAGGTACGGCCCGGAGGCGGCAGCGGAAACAACAGTGCCCCGCCCACCGTAACGGTGGGCGGGGCACTGTTGCTGTTCCGAGGAATCCGCCCGCTCAGGGGTGACGGGCAGCCTGCGGAATTACTTGGCCGGCGCCGGCGCGTGGAACGGCGCGGTGGTGGTGGCGAAGTACTGGATCGCGGCGCCGATGGCGACCGGGGCGGTGATGAAGATCTGGCCGGCGAGCACGCCCAGGAAGCCGACGGCGGCGGCGCCGGCGACACAGCCGCCGAGCGGGCCGAGGCCGAACAGGGTGGCCAGCGCACCGGTGGCGACGACACCGAGGGCAGCGCCGGCGATGCAGCCGATGACCGCGCCGCCGATACCACCGGTCAGCGTGCCGATGGTGGCACCGGTCGAAATGGTGTCCTTCAGGCGGTTGAACGCGGCGACCTCACGGTCGTAAGGGGTCTTGAAGGGGGCCGAGTCCTCGAAGGGGAGGGCGACCGGCTTGTAGACCGCGTGCTGCAGGTCGTACTGCGGGGTCAGGGTGGCGGTGTTGCCGGAGATGTCGGCGGCGATCGGGAACTCGAAGTCGTCGACCCGGAAGTTCAGGGGGGTGCCGGCCAGCACGGCGCCGTTGGCGGCCTTGATCTTGAGCATGCCGTCTTCGTTGACGATCGAGCCGCCGTCGGTCTTGATGACGGCTTTGTCGTTGTCGACGACGCTGGCCTTGTAATAGACGCTTTCGGGCGCTGCGGGGGCGGCGGGGTCGGCCGTGGCAGTTCCGGCCGCGACACCGACAGCGGCGACCAGCATGGCGGCGGTCGCGACGAATTTCCTCATCATCATTTTCTGCGGAACCTCGATACAGAGTGGTTCTGGGACATGAGAAATAGAAATCGACGTCAGCTAACGAGTGGTGAACCTGTTGTGTCCGTTCATTCAAATTCTGTTCACCGTCGGGTTCTTGCCGATTGTCAGGTTGCGGAAACATGCAGTATGCGTGCGGTTTTCGGACACCACCTCCAATTCGAACAAAAGGGACATAAAGCATGTGATGTGACGAAGGTCACATCGCTGTGCGCGGCCGGTGTGACTCGGTGGTGATTCGAAGCGCGTATCAGCGCCCGCGTTAGGGTGGCATCGTGCGATTGCTCGTAACCGGCGGAGCCGGATTCATCGGCGCGAACTTCGTCCATCACACCGTGGCGGATCGTCCGGACGTCCGTATCACCGTGCTCGACGCACTGACCTATGCCGGAAATCGCGCCTCGCTGGCGCCGATCGCGGATCGGATCGAGTTCGTACACGGCGATATTGCCGATTCCGGTCTGGTGGACCGCCTGGTCTCCACAGCCGACGCGGTGGTGCATTTCGCGGCCGAATCGCACAACGACAATTCGCTGGCCCGGCCGCGGTCGTTCGTGCAAACCAATATCGTCGGCACGTTCACCCTGCTGGAGGCCGTGCGCAAATACGATGTGCGCTACCACCACATCTCGACCGACGAGGTCTACGGCGACCTCGAAGCCGACGATCCGGCGTTCACCGAGGACACCCCTTACCAACCGTCCAGCCCGTATTCGGCGACCAAGGCCTCCAGCGATCTGCTGGTCCGTGCGTGGGTGCGCTCGTTCGGGGTGCGGGCGACGATCTCCAACTGCAGCAACAACTACGGGCCGTATCAGCATGTGGAGAAATTCATCCCGCGCCAGATCACCAATCTGATCGACGGGGTGCGACCGCGCCTCTACGGTGCCGGACATCAGATCCGGGACTGGATTCACGTCACCGATCACAATCGCGCGGTGTGGGAGATTCTCGAGCGCGGGCGCATCGGGCAGACCTATCTGATCGGCGCCGACGGTGAACTGGACAACCGGACCGTGGTGGAGTTGCTGCTCGCCGAATTCGGCCGGGACCCCGGCGATTTCGACCACGTCACCGATCGGCCCGGGCACGATCAGCGCTACGCCATCGATGCCACCCTGCTGCGCACCGAACTGGGCTGGCGGCCGCATTACGGCGATTTCCGGGCCGGACTGGCCGCGACCGTCGCCTGGTACCGCAACAACGAGGCGTGGTGGCGCCCGCAGAAGGAACACACCGAACGCGCGTACGCGGCGGCCGGCGAAAAGGTGCTCTAGCCCCAGATCAGGACGTTGTATTTGATCGCGGCCGTGGTCAGTGCCACCACGGTCGCGACCACCACCGTGATCGCGGGGCCGCGTACCGGCGTCACGCCGCGGGAATCGCTCAGGCGCAACGGCATCCACCGCAGCAGCACCGCGAATCCGGCGATCGCCAGCGGCACGAAATAGCGCCCCTGCACGCCGTCGATCATCCAGTAACCCACGGGCGTGAAGGACATGTATAGCGTCACGTAGATCATCGCCACACTGGCCAGTACGGTGAGCGCGACGATCCAGGTGCGCCACCGGTTACCGGTCAGCCGATCCGCGATTCCGACGCTCACCGCCAATGCCAGCAGGCAGGCCAGGATCGACAGCGCGGGAACGTCCACATAGGCGAATCCGAGCTCGCCGAAGAATTGGGTGAACCATTTCTCGTCCCGGTACCAGATGCTGTCACCGAACGTATTGGCGAAATGCACCGGATTCGAAAGAATTTCGTGCAGCTGATCGCCCGGACGCACCGAATGCCATTCCGCCGGCTTGCGCATCAGCCCCATACCGTCGCCGGTCGGCGCGGCGATCTTCATCCATACCGCGAACAGGATCGCGCCCAGCGCCGCGAAACACCACGGCAGCCAGCGCAGCACCTTCCCGAAGCCGTACTGCCGGGCGGGAATCAGCACCACCAGCATGGCGAGGATGACGTAGGTCGGCTTGCTCAGCGGCAGCGCCAGCGTCGCCGCCAATGCGGCCGCCACCTCCGGCTTCGTCAGCCGGGTGTCGAGGAAGACGCCCTTCACCACCAGGCACGACACCAGGACGGCCAGGGCGTTGGTGACGGTGTCGGCGGTGACCGTACCCGCCTGGAACAGGGCGATCGGCAGCACCGCGACCGTGAAGGCCAGCCACTGGATCCGGAACGCTCGCAGCGCCCGCAGCGCGAATGCCACGATCATTAGATAGGCGAGCAATCCGGCCAGCCGGGTGAGCAGCACCGTATCGCCGACATCGAGCCCGACGGCCTGCGCCAGCCGAATGCCCACGGCCGCGGGCACATACGGCAGCGGGGAGTAGGCGGCGGTATTGGTGAACCACATCTGCTTGGTCGCGGTCGTGGTCACCGGCGCGGAACCCAGCCGGTCGTAGGCGGTTTCGTCGGCGGCGAGCGGGGCCGGCTCGGTCGGGTGACGGTTGTAGTCGGTGAAGGCGTAGCCCATCAGCCCGTCGATGCTCAACGGGATCTGGCCGCCGTAGGAGACGCCGCGGTCGTCGGTGATCCGTTCGGGGGTGAACCCACCGTGCGCCACCTGATACGCGCGGCCGAACTGTGTGATCTCGTCATGACCCCAGAACGGCGGCGTGATGGTCGCGAACACGATGCCGAAGACGCCGGCCACCAGGACGAATGCGGCCGCGGCCGGTCCGAGATGGCGTGCGACGGGGGACCAGGCGCGCCGGAGTGGACCCGCGGGCCGTCGCTCCTCGGCGGCCCGGCTGCTTCCGCGGCTCACCTCGTCGCGCGTCGGCTGTTCGGTATCGGCTTCGCCGGTCACAGCGCCGGGGTCGGAGGCCTGCCTGTCGGAGGCCTCCTTGTCGGCCTGGGTCGTCATCAGTGTGCCTGCCGGACCTGCTCGGGCGTGTCGACGCCGACGGCCGAATACCGCAGGTACATCAGGCGGGCGGCCTCGTGCCGGGACCGGCGGATGCCGTCGAGGATCAGACCGGCGGTCCACGCCAGGCTGCCCAGCAGCAGCAGCGTGAAGCCGAGGAACAGCGTCGGGAACCGCGGGACCTGATGGATTTCGTAGAACTGGATCACGATCGGCACGATCAGAATGATCGAGATCAGCCAGGCCAGCGTCCCGAACAGCCCGTAGAACGCGACCGGGCGTTCGTGCCGGGCCAGGCCGAAGATCAGGCCCAGGATCTTGAATCCGTCGTGGTAGGTGCGCAGCTTGGACTCACTGCCCTCCGGCCGATCGCGGAATCCCACCCGCACCGAGGTCTGCGGCACCCGCAGATGCAGCGAATGCACCGTCAATTCGGTTTCGATCTCGAATTCGCGCGACACCGCGGGGAAACTCTTCACGAAGCGACGGGAGAACACCCGGTAGCCGGAGAGCATATCTTCGACGTTCTCGCCGAACACCTTGCCGACCACGCCGTTGAGCACGCGGTTACCGGCTTCGTGGCCCGCGCGGTACGCCTGCGTGCCCTCGTCCTCTTTCCGCACGCCGAGGACGTGGTCGTAGGGGCCGGACAGCAGCGCCTCGATCATCTTCGGAGCGGCGAAGGCGTCGTAGGTGTCGTCGCCGTCGATCATCAGGTAGACATCGGCCTCGATATCGGCGAACGCGCGCCGGACCACGTTGCCCTTGCCCTTGACGGTCTCGGTGCGCACGATCGCGCCCGCCTCGCGGGCACGTTCGGCGGTGGCGTCCGTGCTGCGGTTGTCGTAGACGTAGACGTCGATGCCCGGCACGGCAGCCTTGAGGTCCGTGACGACCTTGGCGACCGCAGCCTCCTCGTTGTGGCAGGGCACGACTGCGGCGATGCGAAGCTCGGTGGGGTTCACCCCGTCAATCCCTCATTTGATCGGCCGATGAAATACGGAACACCGGGAGGGTACAGGTCGGCGCCCGACTCGCGCCCGCTAACCCTCACTGTGTCGGCTGCGGGCCGGTGTGCCCGCCCCGACCTGGCGCCCTGTGGCTCCGCTGTGAGCCGCCCGAACACACCCGCGGCGAGCCGCACTCCCACCTGCATCACGCGGTGGGGAACCCGGGTGCGGTACCGTCGCCGGGTGGCCAGCAGTGAGACGGCGACCGAACCGGTCGACCGAACCGGCGATAGCTTGCGACACAAGGTCGTCACCGCCTTGCGGCAGGGATCGGCCTTTCTGGTGGTCGGCGCGATCGGCTTTCTCGTCGACGCCGGAACCTACAATGTGCTGGTCTTCTGGGGCGGCGACGGCGTTCTGAATCAGGCGCCGCTGCTTGCGAAGATCATCTCGATTCTGGTGGCCACGGTGGTCACGTATTTCGGCAACAAATGGTGGACTTTCGCGCACAAGCAAGGCGGCAGTCCCGCTCGCGAATATCTGCTGTACACCGTTTTCAATGTGGTTGCCATCGGATTGCAGCTCGGGTGTCTCGGATTCTCCCGATATGTGTTGCACCTGTCCTCCCCGCTGGCGGACAACATCTCCGGCACCCTGATCGGCCAGATCGTGGCGGTGGGTTTCCGCTACTGGGCCTACGACACTTTCGTCTTCGCCGAGTCCCGCTCGGATCGGGATTTGCGGGACACCCGCACCCGGTCGGGCCGGTGATCGTGCTTCGCAATTGTCGATCACCGGCCCTCCGGTCGAACTCCGCGACATGAGACGGACATAATGGGTATCGCTCGCACCGAGCCCGCACTTGACCGCGCCCGCGCCGTATTCGGCGCCATCGGACACTGTTTACGAGGGATTCCACCATGGATCAGTCGGCTGGCCAGGCCGTGACCGCAACCGAGAACGATCCGCGGATCGCCGAGCCCGCACCCGGCGCCCTGCGGACCGAGCACCGCGCCCCCGACCGCCTGGTTCTGGCCCGCGGCATCTTCACCGGCCCGGCGCCCAAGATCAGCGACGAACTGTATGCGGTGGTCAAGGGCAAATCGCATCGCGAACGGCTGTCGCTGCGGCTGGAAAAGGGCGCGCACGCCCACACCAACACCTATTTCGGCCGGTTCGCGGCCAGCTACTGGCAGCGCTGGACGACGGTGACCGAGGTCGAGGTCTCGATGCGGGTCGCGGTCGGCGACCGGGCCCGGATCCGGCTGGCCGCCTCCGATATCGCCGGGCACCGGCGCATCATCGACTCCGCGGACGTGGATTCCGACGGGACGGTCACCCTGCGGGCCCCGCTGGATCAGTACGTGGACGGCGGTGCGCTGTGGGTCGAATTCGATGCTGTCGGAGGCGAACTCGCGATCGGTGAGCTCACCTGGACCGCCGCCGCTCCGGATCGGGTCCGCCCGGTCGCGATCGCGATCTGCACCTTCAACCGGGCCGAGGACTGCGCGCACACGGTCGCCGCACTCGCCTCGGACCCGGAAGTGCTGGCCGCCATCGACGCGGTGTACGTGGTCGACCAGGGCACCGACCTGGTCTCGGACCGGGAGCTGTTCCAGCAGACGCAGCCGCTCTTCGGTGACAAACTGCGCTACATCCGGCAGCCGAATCTCGGCGGTGCGGGCGGATTCACCCGCGGGCTGTACGAGGTGTCGGCGGCGAACGAGCACGCCGACGTCATCCTGATGGACGACGACATCCTCTGCGAGCCCGAAACGGTGTTGCGGCTCAACGCCTTTGCCAATCTCACGGTGGAGCCGACGCTGGTCGGCGCGCAGATGCTGTTCCTGCTGAACCCCGACTATCTCAACGTCGGCGCCGAGGAGGTGCACCTGAACGAGCTGCGGCACGGTCAGAAGGTGTCCAAGGCGTTGCGCAACACCAGCATGCTCAAGCGCAATCAGGAGCGCCGCGTCGACGCCGGCTACAACGCCTGGTGGACCTGCCTGATCCCGGCCGAGGTGGTGGCCCGGATCGGACTGCCGCTGCCGATCTTCTTCCAGTGGGACGACGTCGAATACGGCGTCCGCGCCCGCGAGGCGGGATTCGTGACCGTGACGCTGCCGAATGCGGCGGTCTGGCACGCGGACTTCTACTGGAAGGATTTCGACGACTGGGCACGCTACTTCAGCATGCGCAATTCGCTCATCGTCAGCTCCATGCACACCGATCTCGATCCGAAGGCGGTGACCCGCAAGCTGTTCCGTGAGATCGCGGAATACCTGGTGGGTATGCAGTACGGCCTCGCGCACACCACGCTGCAGGGCATCGAGGACTTCCTGCAGGGCCCGAAGATTCTGCGCGACGGCGGAATTCAGGCTTTGGCCACCGCTCGCACCAGCCGCGCCGACTACGGCGAGACCAAGAAGCACGCGGCCGCGACCGCACCGGTCCGGCAGTCGGATGTCCAGCTCCGCCGCGCCGGCGGTGAACCGAGCCGCCCGCTGCTGGTGCTGGTCAAGCGCGCGATCCAGCAGTGGACCGGGCGTACCCAGCACGGCGTCGTGGGCGTCACCCGCGAGGATGCGCACTGGTGGCACCTGGCGCTGTTCGACCACGTCGTGGTCACCGACGCCTCCCAGTCCGGCGTGCGAATCCGGCAGCGCGACAAGGAGAAAGCGCGCGCCCTGCTGCTGCGCACCCTCCGAGTCCTGCGCCGGCTGCGCCGCGAACTCCCGGAGCTGAGCCGGCAGTACCGGGCGGCCGCGCCGGAACTGACCAGCCGCGAGAACTGGGAACGGCTGTACGGCATCTGATTCGCGTGCCCGCCCGGTACGTCACCGGGCGGGCCTCGGCGAATTCGCCGCGTTCAGCGGCCGAACGAGCCCGTCGGAGGCGGCGGTGGATTGTTGTCGACCACCGCGCCGAGATATCGGTACGAGGTCGGGTAGGTCGGCTCCGGAGGGTCCGGGACGAACCGCATCGGCGGCTGGTTCCAGGTGCCGTCGGGTTGCATTTCGGGCGGCGGGGTCTCCCAGTGGCCCGGGCCGCTCACCAGCGGGCATCCGTCGTTGATGCGGGCGTCACCGTGCGGCGGCACCCACGCCGTGCCCCGGGCGGTGCCACCCATACCCGAGCACACCACCTCGGCATCCACCCGGTAGGTGTCGTCGTTGTCGTTGTGACAGCCGGCCCGGTCGCAGAACACACCGGGTGAGACCTCGACGGCCGATGCTCCGGCCGCGCCCCCGATCAGCGTGCTCGCGGCGACGGCCGATACGACCGCGACGCCGAAAATCCAGCGGTACCCCATCGCGAATCAACTCCCCTCGATATCGCTGCCGGGAACTCTACCCCGCACGGCCGAAAACCGTTGTGGCATTTTCGCACTCCTGTCGACAGCCCGACCCGAGCACCAACCTATCGGCGTCGGATCGGGCTGTCGGTAGTGGCAACACCACTGTGTTCGCGGAGTGCGGACCGGCTTACAGGAACAGGTCCGTGCTCAGCGGGCCGTCACCGGGGACCACGCGGTACTTGTCCAGATCGGTGATGCCGTGCGCGTTCAGCACCTCGTCGTCGATGAAGAAGTTGCCGGTGGTGTCCTTGGCGGGAGAGGTGAGGACCAGGTACGCGGCGTCGGCGTAGATGTCGGGGGTGCGGGAGGTCTGGACCATTTCCTCACCGCCGAGCAGATTGCGGACCGCGGCGGTGGCGATCGTCGTGCGCGGCCACAGCGAGTTGACACCGATGCCGTACTTGCGCAGCTCCTCGGCCAAACCCAAAGTGGTGAGCGACATTCCGTACTTGGCGATGGTGTAACCCAGCGAGCTGCCCGCCCACTTCGGGTCCAGGTTCAGCGGCGGCGACAGGGTGAGGATGTGCGGGTTGCGGCCGGCCTCGGCGGATTCGCGCAATGCGGGGATGCTGGTCTTCGACAGCAGGAAACTGCCGCGGCAGTTGATGTCCTGCATCAGGTCGTACTTCTTCATCGACAGCGTTTCGGTCGGCGACAGATCGATCGCCGAGGCGTTGTTGACGACGATATCGATTCCGCCGAACTGCTCGACGGTTTGACGCACGGCTTCGGCGACGCCCTCGTCGTCGCGCACATCGCCGACGAACTTGTGGACCCGACCGCCCGCGGCCTCGAGCTCCTCGGCCGCGGTGTGGATCGTGCCCGGCAGTTTCGGATGCGGCTGGTCGGTCTTGGCGATCAGCGTGATGTTCGCACCGTCGGCGGCGGCCCGCTTGGCGATCTCCAGGCCGATACCGCGGCTACCACCCGACATGATCATGGTGCGGCCGGCCAGTGGCTTACCAGCTTCGGTCATATCCCTGCTCCCATCTGTGCGATCACCCCGGGCTCCATGATCGGCGATGCCGTGAAGGCCGGGGTGCTGAACTACCCGATTCGCACAGTAGGGCACCGAGCGAGGCTATGCAACCAGTTGCATAGCCGGTCACCGCCGATGGCGACGAGGATCACGTTCCTTGTACATTCGCCGCTGCGATTTGCTGATGTCGCGCCACACCCGCTCTCGTTCGGCCCGCAACCGCGCATCGCTGCGGGCGGCGAGCCGCTCGTTCTCGCGCTGCAATTTGCGATAGCTGTCCAGTCGTCGCTGCGGCAGTTCGCCGCTCCGGATGGCCGCGAGGATCGCGCATCCGGGTTCGGTGCGGTGGTCGCAGTCGGAGAATCGGCACTGCGCTGCCAGCGATTCGATATCGGTGAAGGTCCGGGCCAGACCCTGTTCGGCATCCCACAGACCGATCGCCCGCAGCCCCGGCGTGTCGATCAGGGTTCCGCCGCCGGGAATCGGCCGCAACTCGCGATGCACCGTGGTGTGCCGCCCGCGCTTGTCCGAGGCGCGAACCCCGTCCGTCGCGAAGACTTCCTCGCCCAGCAGCGCATTCGCCAGGGTCGACTTGCCGGCGCCGGACGATCCGATCAGCGCGACCGTTCCGGCCGCCACCGCGCGTAGCACATCCATACCGGCGTCGGTCGTTGCCGAGACGGCCAGCACCGCCGCCCCCGGCGCGGCGGCACGCACCTCGGACAGCGAAATATCCGGCGCCAGATCGCATTTCGTCAGCACCACCAGCGGCTGCGCACCGGACTCCCAGACCAGGGCCAGCATCCGCTCGATGCGACCCAGGTCGATCTCGCCGTCGGCGGCGACACAGATCGCGACGGTATCCACATTGGTGGCCAGCACCTGCGCGTCGGAACGTCCGGATACCGTCGCGCGCTGCAGAATCGTGCGGCGCGGCAACAACTTTCGTACCGTGAACGCCGGGCCGGCGGTCGTTTCGGCCGGTGCGACGGCGACCCAGTCACCGGTACACAGGCCGTTGATGTTGGTATCCGCCCGCGGACAGTCGGCGCGCGCGAGCCCGTCGGGCGTCGCGACATCGCATTCACTGCGATCCATCCGGATCACGCGGGCCGGGACCCAGCCGGTATCGAGCAGTCCTGTGTACGCGGCGGAGAGGTCGGCGGTCCAGCCGTAAGGAATGAGACGGTCGTAATCGACCATGAGGGGAGACATCCTTCGTCGGGCACCGAGCCCGTGAAGGGCTCAGTGCATGGGGAGAAGAGTGGAAATACGTACGGCGAAGCGCTTCTCGGTCTGATACCGGGCTCCGGCCGCGACAATCCGACTGTCGACGTTCACGTATTCCACCTCCTCGACCCTCTCGTGTCTCGCTACTCGGTTCGGTCGCGTGCGCGACCGGATGTACAAACGATGACAGCCCGCCGCGCGGGCCGCAACGTATTTTCCGGGCCTACGTCTTCCCGGGCTGCGCGATCAGAGCGAGCAGGCGATCAGCAACTGCAGCAGGATGAACACCCCGACCACGCCGAGGCTGATGTAGGACACGATCGCACCCGGCGCGGCCTGCGGCACCGGCCCGATCGCACCGTTGATGAAGGCGATCGCGGGCGATTTGTAATACACGTGGGTGCTGTGGCCCTCGGCGACCGGCACGGTCGTCTCGGCCGGTCCCATATCCCACAGCCACTTGGTCGCCACTCGCACGTGGTGCTGCCCGGGACCGACCGGAATGTGGGTTTGTCCCCACTTCGCCATCGGCACCTCCATGCCGTTGACGATGATCTTCGGGCCGGTCAGCGCGAGCAGGAATCCCAGCGGGAAGTACGAGGCGTCGACGACGATGCCCTGCGGTCCGGGCTGCGGCTGGAACTGCACCGCCGGGCCGTAGGCCCCGTATTGGCCTTGCGGCGCAACGGGATTGGGCGCACCGTAGGGCGCCGGCCCGCCGTTGAACTGCTGCTGACCGGGATACGGTTGCGCCCCGTACGGATTCGCCGGCGGCTGACCGTAGGGCTGCGGCGGAGCCGGGGGAGCGCCCCACCCCGGCGCCTGATGCGGCTGGGACACGTTGTGCGGCTGGGGAATATGTGGCTGCGAGCCCGCGTGCGGCTGCGGATATCCCGGTGCGGCAACGGCTCCGCTACCGCCGTGCGGCGGCGGCGCGCCATAGGGACCATTCGGCTGCGGAGGGGGATACGGCTGTGCACCGTTCGGTTGGAATGGTTGCCCATAGGGTGGCTGCCCACCGTAGGGGTTGCTCACAGCCGTTACCTCCTCATGCGAAAAGCACTGATCTAACCGGGTTTATGGAACTGCTCGCGTCGCCCCAGACGCCGCAGCCGCAACCATTCTCGCAGACCGGCCGGATCTTTTTGCTGTACGAGGAAGAACCAGGAGAACCGTGCCCATTCCTGGGGTAGCAGTTTCCGCATCCCGGGCTGTGCCATCAAATAGCCACGGTTGCGGTAGGTGAAATAGCGTTTGACCGGATCGTCCGGATATTGGGTGTGCATGCGGCCACCCAGAATCGGCTTGAATTCCGCCGACCCGTTCGGGTGCAGATACGCCGTCTGCAAACAGGTTCCGAACGGCAGGCCCGAGCGCACCAGCCGCCGGTGCACCTCCACCTCGTCGCCGCGCACGAACAGCCGCAGATCCGGCACGCCGATCACCTCGAGCGCCTCGGCGGAGATCAGGGCGCCGTTGAACAGCGACGCGATACCGGGCAGGAAGTCCTCGTCACCGAGTTCGGATCGCAGCCGTCGCCACACCACGCCGCGGCGCAGCGGAAATGCCAGCCGATCCGGATCGTCGATATCGGCCACCACCGGCGAGACCTCCGAAAGGCCGTGGCGCTCGGCGCAATCGAGCAACTTCTCGAGGACGTCCGGACCCTCGGGGCGGCCGTCGTCGTCGGCCAGCCACACCCAGTCCGCGCCCATGGTCAGCGCGTGCAGCATGCCGAGGGCGAAGCCGCCCGCACCACCCAGGTTGTGTTCGGAACCCAGATAGGTGGATTCGATCGGCTGTTCTTCCACCAGCTCGCCGACCTCGGGCTCGTTGCCGTTGTCGATGACGATCAGATGGTCGATCGGGCGGGTCTGCGCAGCGAGCACCTTCAGCGATTCGCTCAGCAGTTCCCGGCGTTTGTGGGTCACGACCACCGCGATGATCCGGGCCACTCCGCTGTCCGCGGACGAGGCCGCCTGATCATTCATGTCCATATCCTTGTTCTCCGGGACATGCCCCCTCCGCGCTCGACCGCCCATGTCCGGGTCTGCGGCGGTGGTCATGCGGGATTGCGTTCGAGTTCGAGCTCACGCAGGATCTGCTTCACGTGATCGCCCGCCTCGGGGCCCTCGTACGCGCGGACCACATCCTCGATATCACCCTGCATGCGCAGCGTGCCGTGGTCGATCCACATTGCGGTATCGCACAATTGGGCAAGGAATTCGTTGGAATGACTGCAGAACACCAGGATTCCGGAGCGCGCCACCAGATCGCGCAGCCGGTTGCGGGCCTTCTTCATGAATTCCGCGTCGACCGCGCCGATACCCTCGTCCAGCAGCAGGATCTCCGGATCGATCGAGGTCACCACGCCCATCGCCAGCCGCACCCGCATACCCGTGGAATAGGTGCGCAGCGGCATGTTCAGGTATTCACCGAGTTCGGTGAAGTCGGCGATCTCGTCGACCTTGGCGAGCATCTGCTTGCGGGTCTGGCCGAGGAACAGCCCGCGGATGATGATGTTCTCGTAGCCGGAGATCTCCGGATCCATACCGACGCCGAGGTCGAACACCGGTGCCACCCGGCCACGCACGCGCGCACTGCCGCGGGTGGGCTCGTAGATTCCCGAGAGCAGCCGCAGCAGCGTCGACTTCCCGGCGCCGTTGTGGCCCACCAGGCCGACCCGGTCACCCTCCTTCAGCGACAGCGTGATGTCGCGCAGCGCCTCGACCACGACCACATCGGACTGATTGCGGCCGATGGATCCGCCGGCCTTGCCCAGGAACGCCTTCTTCAGCGACCGTGACTTGGCGTCGAAGATGGGAAACTCCACCCACGCCTGGTGGGTTTCGATGCTTACTCCGGTCATAACGTCCTCTACACCCAGTACGGCACGCGGGAACGGTATTGCTTCAACGCCAGGATCGCCACCGCCCAGCCGACCACGGTGATCACACCGACGACCAGCCACGACCGCACCTGCACCGGATCGCCGAGCAGGGGTGCGCGCACGATCTCGAGATAGTGGTAGGTCGGCACCAGCTCGACCAGCTTGGCCCGCTCGCTCACCGCCCCACCCTGGTCGTGCAGCGACTTCGTGGTCCACATGACCGGAGTCAGCACGAACAGCATCAGGGTCATGCTGCCCAAAATCGGGGCGATGTCGCGGTAGCGGGTGGAGAAGATGCCGAAGACGATCGACACCCACGCCGAATTCAGGAACACCAGCACGATCGCCGGAATCGCCAGCAGCACGGACCAATCCAGATGTTCCCAGACGCCGAAGGCCACCAGCATGACCAGATAGATCACGATGTTGTGGGCGAAGAACAGGAACTGCCGCCACACCAGCCGATAGACGTGAACGCTCAGCGCCGAGGGCAGCTGTTTGATCAGCCCCTCGTTGGCGATGAACACGTCCGAGCCCTCGAGGATGCTGGCGTTGATCACGTTCCAGATGATCAGGCCGACGGTGACATACGGCAGATACGTCCACAGGTCCTGATTCAGGATCGCCGCGTAGAGAACACCCATCGCGGCCGCCTGCACGCCGGTGGCGATGGTGATCCAGAACGGGCCGATCACCGATCGCCGGTAGCGCTGCTTGATGTCCTGCCAACCCAGCTGTAGCCACAGCTCACGCTGAGTGAACCCCTCGCGGAGGTCTTTGAAGGCCCGCGGGAATGTTTGCGCATCCGACATCAGGGGCACCGTGGCGTCGGCCGGGCGTTCGGCTGTGGCCGAATCGGCAGGGGCAGCTGCTGGCACAGTGCACGACTGTAGCGCAGAGCCGATCCCCGCCGGTGGGGGCACGAGCCTATCCGATGATCAGCGGTGTTCAGAGGTACTGACCGCCTCCGGTGACCGATCCACCCTGTCCGCCCTCGCGCGGGATGTGCGCGCCCGGCGGCAGAGCGTGACGCATCTGCTCGAGCTGTGCGCGGGCCGCCATCTGCTGGGCGAACAGCGCGGTCTGAATACCGTGGAACAGACCCTCCAGCCAGCCGACCAGCTGTGCCTGGGCGATCCGCAGTTCCGCGTCGGACGGCACGGACTCCTCGCTGAACGGCAGCGCGAGCCGCTCGAGTTCCTCGCGCAGTTCGGGGGAGAGACCCTGCTCGAGCTCGTGCACCGAGGTCGTGTGGATCTCTTTGAGCCGGTTGCGGCTGGCATCGTCCAGCGGAGCGGCGCGTACCTCCTCGAGCAGCTGCTTGATCATGGTGCCGATCCGCATCACCTTCGCGGGCTGCTCGACCATATCGGCGAGCGACTCCTCGCCGCCGGTCTGCGCACCCTCGGCGGCGGTCTCGCCCTCGCCGACCACCTGCCCGGCGAACGGCGCCTCACCCTGGGCGCCGGCCGGAATGACCAGCGGCCGCCCCTCGGGTCCGATCACCACGATGGAATCCGGTGCTCCGTCCGATTGCGTCATGGCATCCATGATGTCTGCTTCCCGTGCCGAGCGCTAAGTGAACGACGCATCGCCCGGTGGGGGCCCGGTGCCGGAACGGGGTATGCGGTCCGATTTCGGGCGGAAGTATTCTGTTGCGGTTCTGTCCGCCTCGTGTGTGGTTCGGTTTGTGAAAGTCGGTTGCCATGTCGCGTGATATCGCATTGGGTCGGCGCACGGTTCCGCCGACTTGCCCGCTGCCCTTAGAGTGGCCAGCATGACTTACGACGTCGCGAGGGTTCGGGGGTTGATACCGTCCCTGGGCGACGGCTGGATCCATCTGGACCCCCAGGCAGGGATGCTGGTCCCGGATTCGGTATGCCGCCGCGCGCCGCAGTGGTGCCATTCTCGACGCGGCCCGGGAGGCGGTCGCCGATCTCGTCGGCGGCGATCCGGCGGGTGTCGTCCTCGGCCCGGACCGGGCCGTCCTGCTGGCGTGGTTGGCCGAATCGCTGAGCTCGCGGCTCGGGCTCGGCACCGGCATCGTGCTCTCGCGCCTGGACGACGAGGCCAATGTGGCCCCGTGGCTGCGCATCGCCAACCGCTACGGCGCCCATGTGCGCTGGGCCGAGGTGGAGATCGAAACCTGCGAGATGCCGGCCTGGCAGTTCGAGGAACTGATCGGCCCGACCGCGCGACTGGTCGCCGTCACCGCCGCCTCGCCGATCGTCGGTTCCGCGCCCGCGGTCCGGGTCGCCGCCGACCGGGTGCACGAGGTGGGCGGACTGCTGGTGGCCGACTGTTTCGGCGCGGCGCCCTATGCCCTGATCGACATCGACGAACTCAACGCCGATGTCGTCGCTCTCTCCGCACCGGCCTGGGGTGGTCCGCAGATCGGCGCGCTGGTGTTCCGTGATCCGGCATTCCTGGATCGCATTCCCTCGATGTCGCTCAATCCCTACGCCAAGGGCGCCGAGCGGCTCGAGGTCGGCGGACATCAGTACGCCTTGCTGGCGGGGCTGACCACCTCCATCGACTATCTCGCCGGACTGGACGAACAGGCCACCGGCAGCCGCCGGGAGCGGCTGGAGATATCGATCACCTCGCTGCAGGACTACCACGACCAGCTGTTCGAACATCTCATGGAGGTGCTCGACGCGGTCCCGGATCTGACCGTGATCGGCCGCGCGTCCACCCGCATCCCCACGGTCAGCTTCACCATCGCGGGGATGCAGGCGGAGAAGATCTCCGCCGAGCTCGCCGATCACCGCATCGGCACGGTCAGCGGCGCGCACGGCGGGAGTCGCCTGCTCGACGCCCTGGGCGTCAACGACGAGGGCGGCGCGGTCACCCTCGGATTGGCGCCCTACACAACGAAATTCGAGATCGAACAGCTCGGCCGGGCGCTGAACTCGCTGGAGAAGTAGGCGGCCGTCCGGCGCATGGTCGCCGGCACAGCGGGCATTCACACCTCGTCGATGAGCAGGATCACCTTGCCGACGGTCTCGGCCGAATCGAGCAGTTCGTGGGCGTGCGCCGCTTCCGTGACCGGGACCTCGGCATGTATCACCGGTACCACCGCGCCCTCCGCGAGCAGCGGCCACAGATGGCGCCGCAACTCCGCGATGATCTCGGCCTTACTCGACCGCCCGGTGCCCGGCCGCTTACGCAGATTGGTGGCATGGAGGGTGCCGCGCTTCCCGAGCAGCTCCGCCAGATTCAGCTCGCCCTTCGCTCCGCCCTGCATGCCGATCACGCACAGCTGGCCGTCGTCGGCGAGGGCGGTCACGTTGCGCGGCAGGTATTTCGCGCCCATATTGTCGAGAATGATGTCGGCGCCCCCTAATTCTCCGACGACTTCCACGAAATCCTGTTCGCGATAATTGATTCCGATGCTCGCACCCAATTCGGCGCAGCGATCCAATTTGTATTGCGAACCGGCGGTCACCGCGACGCGCGCACCGCGATTCACCGCGACCTGAATGGCATGGGTGCCGATCCCGCTACCGCCGCCGTGGACGAGCAACAGTTGGCCGGCGTGTAATCCGGCGCGCATCACCAGATTCGACCACACGGTGGCGGCCACCTCCGGAAGTGCCGCTGCCGCAGCCAGATCCAGGCCTTCGGGCACCGGCAGCACCTGACTCGCCGCGACCACCACGCGCTGGGCGTAGCCGCCGCCGGACAGCAGCGCGCACACCCGGTCGCCCGGCCCCGGATCCCGTACGCCCTCGCCGATCTCGGCCACGACGCCCGACACCTCGAGGCCCAGAATGTCGCTCGCGCCCGGCGGAGGCGGATAGAAACCCTGGCGCTGCAACAGATCCGCGCGATTCACCCCGGCGGCCACGACGTCGATCGCCACCTCGCCCGGCCCGGGCGGCGGCAGATCCGGCACCTCCGCCCAGCGGATCACCTCGGGTCCACCGAAACCGTCCAATGTCACCGCGTACATACCCCGACTCTATGTGCTCGCCGCGCTGGAACGGGTGCGGCTGTGGACCTGATCCGGGTGATCTTGTCCGCAAGTCGCTGACCAGGCGACATTGCTTCCATTCGGGCCCAATAGAATGGCGCCATGGCTTACGAACCGAGTGGTCACCCGGCATCGCCGCCGTGGTTGAGCTCGGCACAGCAGCGGGCGTGGCGCGCCTTCATGGACGGGCACCAGCGTCTGATGGTGGAGCTCAACCGCCAGCTCCAGGCCGACAGCGATATGAGCCTGCCCGAATACCGCATCCTGGTGATGCTCTCCGAGGCTCCGGGCGGTTCGCTGCGGATGAGTGACCTCGCCGACGGCGTGCTCTCCTCGCGCAGCCGCCTCACCCACCAGATCCGCCGCATGGAGGATCAGGGCATGGTCCGCCGGACCAGCTGCGAAGAGGACGGCCGCGGCGTCCGCGCCCACCTCACCGAGGAAGGTATGCGCCGCCTGCGCGCCGCCGCCCCCGGCCACGTAGCCGCAGTCCGCCGCACCTTCGTCGACCTGCTCAGCCCCGAAGAACTCACCGCCATCGGCGACGCCTTCGACCGAGTGAACACCAAAACCGACCCCCGCCGGAGTTGATCAGGCACGTTGGTCCCGCGAAAGTCCTCGCTACCACCGCGATAGTCATGTCGCTCGGCGCCGTGGCGGCGCCCATCGCCTCCGCCGACAGCGCGTCCGATACCACGGCGAAACCGATCGCCATCTGCATCACCATCCCGTTGCCGGGATCCGCCGATTGGGTGTGGTGCTTCTGATCCTGGGGCCGGCCGTTCGAATCGAGACCGGAAACGACTGTGGCGCCGAGCGATTCGCAGGTCGGCGCCATATTCGTGGCTCAAGGCGGCCGTGGAATCGCGGTGTCGGTTAGAGACGTGTCGCGGTGCGGACTAGGTCGGCGACGGCTTTGGATCTGCTGTGTGGCGGCCAGGCGATGACGGTCGTGACCGCCGGTGCGTCCGGCACCGGCACGATCGCGTGATCGTCGCGGAGGTGGGTTCGGACCGACTCGGGCATGACCGCGCAGGTTCGTCCGAGCGCGATCAGCTGGGCCAGTTGGGTGTGGTCGCGAACCTTCGGACCGGGGCCGTCGGGATAGCTCCCGTCCTGCCGAGGCCAGCGCGGCAGGGGCAGATCCGTCTGGGTGGCGACCTCGGCCGACGACAGGTGGGGCCGGTGGGCGAGGGGGTGGCCGGCGGGCAGAACCAGAACCTGTTGTTCGGTGTGCAGATCCTCGGTGTCGAGTCCGGCGGTCGTGTCGAAGGGCCGGTGGAGCAGTGCGACGTCGGCACGGCCGTCGCGCAGCAGCGCCTCCTGCTCGCCGGGCCCGCAGAGCAGCACCTCGACAGCGACAGCGCCCGGTTCGGCAGCGTAGGCGTCCAGCAACTTCGACAGCAGTTCGCTGGACGCGCCGGCCTTCGTAGCCAGCACCACGCCGGGCCGACCGGCCGCGCGGCGGGTGCGGCGCTCCGCGGCGTCGACCGCGGCGAGCGCGGCACGAGCCTCCCGCAAGAGCACCGCCCCCGGCTCGGTCAGGGCGATCGAGCGAGTGGTGCGGTGCAGCAGAACCACGCCGAGCCGCCGTTCGAGCTGTCGGATCGCCCGTGACAGCGGTGGTTGCGCCATGGCGAGTCGCTGTGCCGCTCGCCCGAAATGCAACTCCTCGGCGACGGCGACGAAGTATCGCAACTCCCGCGTCTCCACCACGTCATCGTATCCGGCATTGATACCCGTGCGGTATCAGCGGCCACCCGATCGGTGTTGGACCCACCACCCACGACCGAACCAGGATCGACGGTATGAGTGAACAGACGATCGCGCTGGTGACGGGTGCGAACAAGGGAATCGGATACGAGATCGCGGCGGGGCTGGGCGCCCTCGGCTGGCGAATCGGTGTGGGCGCGCGCGACGCACAACGCCGCGACACGGCGGTGGAGAAACTCCGCGCGGACGGGATCGATGCCTTCGGCGTTCCGCTCGACGTGACCGACGACGCGAGCGTGGCCGCCGCGGCGGACCTGATCGCCGACCGCGCCGGAGGCCTCGACGTCCTGGTCAACAACGCCGCGATCACCGGCGGCATGCCCCAGACACCCACTACGGTCGATCCCGCGACCGTGCGAGCTGCCGTGGAAACCAACGTGATCGGGGTCATCCGCGTCACCAACGCGATGCTGCCCATGCTGCGGCGTTCGGCAGCACCGAGGATCGTGAACATGTCCAGCAGCGTCGGCTCGCTCACGCTGCAGACCACGCCCGGTGCGGACACCGGCCCGATCTCCGCCGCCTACGCGGCGTCGAAGACCTTCCTGAACGCGGTCACGGTCCAATACGTCAAGGAACTGGCCGACACCGACATCCTGATCAACGCCGGCTGCCCCGGTTTCACCGCCACCGACCTCAACGGCTTCCGCGGCGTCCGAACCCCCCAAGAGGGCGCCGCGATCGCGATTCACCTCGCCACCCTGCCCGACGACGGACCGACCGGCGGATTCTTCTCCGACGCCGGAACAGTCCCCTGGTGACAGGCCCTTCACCTGCGGTGGGTGTGGGATTTGAACCCACGGTGGCGTGAACCACGACGGTTTTCAAGACCGTTCCCTTAGGCCGCTCGGGCAACCCACCTCGTTCCGGACGCGCCGGAACGGTGTCTCAGCCTACTGGCGCGAGTGCGGGGATGCCGAATCGGTGCGGAGCGTCGGAAGACTCGCCGGAGATCGGGCCGTCGTGGGTTTTCGACGCCTCGCGCGACCTCTGGCAGGATGGCGGCCATGGTTCGTCGCCGGATACGGCGTCGGCTGTCCGGCGCTACCATTGCCGCACTCCTGATGAGTGGGGCGATCTGGGGAGCGCCGTCGATTGCCGCCGCGCCCGCGCCCCCGGCCGATTCGGGTTCCGCCGAGGGGCCGCCTCCGGCGCTGGACGATCCCCGTCCGGCCACCGCGTCGATCGACCACATCGAACCGATCAACGACCGCTGGCTGCGGGTTTTCGTGGACTCCCCGGCCATGGGACGCACGGTGCAGGTGCAGGTGCTGCTACCGGCCGATCGCAGCCATCCGCGCCCGACCGTCTATCTGCTCGACGGGCGTAGCGCGAGCAACCAGTACAACAACTGGACCGAGCGGGGTGGCGCGGTGCAGTTCTTCGCCGACAAGGACGTCAACGTGGTCCTCACGATCGGCGGCCCGGCGGGGTACTACACGGATTGGCAGCATCCGGATCCGGTGCTCGGCACCAACAAGTGGGAGACCTTTCTCACTCGGGAACTGCCGCCGTTGATGGACGCGACCTTCGAAGGCAACGGCCGCGATGCTGTGGAGGGCGTCTCGATGGGGGCGGAGGCGGCGATGATGCTGGCGATACGCAACCCGCAGGCCTATCTCGCTGTCGCCGCCCACAGTGGTTGTTATGCGATGGGCTCGGATTTCGGGCAGGCGCAGGCACGGGCCGTGGTGCGCACCTACGGTGGCGATCCGGACAACATGTTCGGCAAGCAGGAAGATCCCGACTGGCTCGCCCACGACGTGATGATGCACGCCGACACCCTGCGCGGTAAGGCGATCTTCCTGTCCGCCGGTTCCGGTGTGCCGGGGCCCTACGACGGTCCGGGCAATCCGGAAGCGTTCTCGACGATCGGATTCGGTGGTCCGCTCGAGGCCGGCGCCAACGCTTGCACGATGGCGCTCGCGGATCGGCTGGAGCGCATGCAGATCCCGGCGGATGTCGATCTGCGTCCGGTGGGCACGCATTCCTGGCCGTACTGGAAGGACGAACTGCCGAGGGCGTGGCCGACGCTGGCGGGAGCCCTCGGCGTGCGCTGACCGCCGCGGAGCCGGTTCAGCCGGCGAAGCGCGCGACGGTGTCCGGTGCGGTGGCGAAACTCAGGAACCGATCGTTCTCGTGCGGATCGCCCGCGGTGATCCGCACCCCGTCGGCGCCGTACGGCCGCACCAGAACTCCGGCTTCGGCACTGGCCGCGCCGAACTCCGCGCTGTGCTCGCCCAGCGGCAGCCAGACGAAGTTGGCCTGGCTCGGCGGTACCCGGTATCCGGCCGCCAGCAGCGCCTCGCGCATACGTTCCCGCTCGGCCACCACATGATCGGTGCGGTCGAGCAGTTCGTGCCGCGCCTGCAGGCAGGCGATGGCCGCGGCCTGTGCCAGCCGATTCACGCTGAACGGAATGTGCACCTTCATCAGCGCGGTGATCAGTTCCGGATCGCCGACGGCGTAACCGACCCGCAGCCCCGCCAGCCCGTATGCCTTCGAAAAGGTGCGCAGCACAACGACATTCGCGCGCCCTCGGCCGATCTGGACACCGTCGGCCCGATCGTCGGCGGGCAGGCGCAGATATTCGAAGTACGCCTCGTCGAGCACCACCAGCACGTCGTCGGGGACCGCGTCGAGGAAGCGGGTCAATTCGGCACGGCCGTACGCCGTTCCGGTCGGGTTGTTCGGATTGCAGACGAAAACGAGCCGGGTCCGGTCGGTGATCGCCGCCGCCATCGCATCCAGATCGTGTGCGAATTCGTCGTTCAGCGGCACCGGCACGGCAGTCGCGTTGCCGACCTGCGTGACGATCGGATACGCCTCGAACGAGCGCCAGGCGAACACCACCTCGTCGGCAGGGGAGGCGCACGTGATCTGGACCAGTTCCTGGCACAGCGCGACGCTGCCGCAGCCGATCGCGACATTCTCGACCGCGACGTCGTGGAACTCGGCGACGGCTGCTCGAAGTTCGCCGGAGGAGTTGTCCGGGTACCGGTTGATGAGTTCGGCCGCCTCGGCGATCACCTTGGCCACGCTCGGGAGCGGCCCCTGGGTGGTTTCGTTGCTGGCCAGTTTCACGGCGCCCGGATGACTGCGACCCGGAGCGTAGGCCGGAATGGACTCGAGGTCCGGACGAATACGAGCACTCACCCCAACACCTTAATTCCTCGCACGTCGCGGCGGCTCGCCGCGGTTGTCCGGGAGGCCCCGGCGGTCCGTCTGCGGGTCCGAACCGGCTGGGCGGTATGTCGGAAAATTTTCCGAGGAATGGGTACTTCCGTGCAACTTCTCCCGAATGTAACGGATGCGAACTACCCTGGTTTCATGTCGGGCATCTATCGAGATGAAGCACCATTGCGCGACAGCGGGCAGGTGGTCGACGGCGCTCCGGGCCCGGCGGCCGGAGGTCGGGTGCCCATTACGGTGATCGAGCCGGAGGGTTACGCGCGCGGCGGCATCGTCGTACTCCACGAGTCCCGTCAGTTTGCCGATGTATTGCTGGAAATGATGAAATCGCTGGCCGGTGAAGGCTGGATCATGGTGGCGCCCAATCTGTTCCACCGCTTCGATCGGCAGAAGGGTCACGGGGACGGCGCCGGGACGGTCAACGACCGCGATCTCGCCGCCGTCGGGGCGCGGGTCTCCGACGGGCCGGGTGCGGTCGCCACCGCCGTCGCGGGCGGCGCGGAGGTCGAGCAGGTGTTCGGCGCGGATCTGTTCGCCGATTTCGATGCCTGCTTCGACTGGCTGGTCGGCCGGGGAGTGTACGCCGACACTGTCGGCGTACTGGGTTTCGACAACGCCGGCACCGCCGCACTGCTGGTCGCCACGAACCGTCCCATCGGTGCGGCGGTGAGCGTCGCCGCACCCGGCATCATGGAGCCGCTGACCGCGGAGGCGACGGCGCTGGTGGACGCCGCCCCGCGGTTGCAGGCCCCCTGGCTCGGTCTCTACGGCAACGACGATCCCGTCAACCCGGCCGATCACGTGGAACGCCTGCGTGACGCGGCGGCGCGAGCCGCGGTGGCCACCCTGGTGGTCAGCTACCCCGGCTTGCATCACCGCCCGGACCATCCTGGGTTCGACATGGCCGACTTCGAGCAGTTGCCCGAGGAAGAGAAGCGGCTCCTGATCGACGCACAGACCAGAATCTTCGATTGGTTCGACAGTCACCTGCGTTGACCAGCCGTTTTGCGTCCTGACCGGTTGCTCTGTACTCTTGCCTCTCGGCGGTTCGAAAGGACCGGCGCCCTCGAAAGAAGGCTCCAGGAGGCGTGCCAGAGCGGCCGAATGGGACTCACTGCTAATGAGTTGTCCCTTCACGGGGACCGGAGGTTCAAATCCTCTCGCCTCCGCCACGCCCGGGTAACCGGGCACACAACTGAACAAGACCTGCGCCCGTAGCTCAACGGATAGAGCATCTGACTACGGATCAGAAGGTTGGGAGTTCGAGTCTCTCCGGGCGCGCAGTGGAACGGCCCCTCACTTGATGACAAGTGAGGGGCCGTTTCGTATTCGCATCACGGTGGGGGGTGTCCCATCATGGATTCGTAAACCCATGCGGCCGCGTCGGATTCGGCGGCGAATCGGCCTCGGACGTCGTACTCACCGCGTTCGAAGACGCCGACTTCCCAGTCGCCGCCGGATCCCGGGCGCAGGAACCAGAAGTCGGTCGGCAGCGGGTCATGGGTATGAACGCCGGCGATCTGGAACCACTGCGGAGGCTTTCCGGCGGCGAGCAGCGCGGCGGCCAATTGCCTGCGATCCATATCAACCAGGGATCTCTTCGACCAGGTAGTGGTTGTCGAGCAGCCATTGGACGGTCGCTTTTCCGCCGGGGTACGGCTGGAAACTGGTATCCAGAACATATTGGGTACCGAGTCCGGGCTGCTCGAACCATGGCTGGGCCGGCCCGGCCTCCACTTGGAACGGCGCGAGTACGCAGTAGAGGTGATAATCGCTTTGCGTGGTGCCCCCGGGCGAGTTGAGGTTCTGCGGTGGTATCGCGCGCCCGCCGTACGACTCGCCGTCTTGTGCCAGGAACTTTCCACTCGGAGCACCGAATCGGTCGATACGCTTGCCGGGCTGCAACACCTCCGGGTGTGCCGCCGTACGGCCGTCGATGATCAGGAATCCGTCATCGGGTGGATATATCCACATGGAATTGTCCGGAGTGCGGTATTTCGCAATGAACTGGGCCTCGGTGAGGTTCCCGAAGCGCTGATATCCCGTCAGCAACGAACCCACAGGTGGGTCCTGCGGCAACGGGTCGGGCCCCAGATATTCCTTCCCGTCGTAGTAGTTGGTCGTCTTCGGGACTGTGGGCGGTGTACCGGGATGGCAGGGCGACGCCGAAAGGGATCCGGAGCCGGAACCGGATCCCGAGTCCGGTAGCGCCTGCGCCGTGATCGGAGGCCCGATCAGCAGAAGTAGCGATGCGAGAAGAGCGGTGAGGACAGACCGATGACGCAAAGTACCTCCCTGGATTAGAAAGTAGCTGCGGTGCGCCGAGCATACGGAGCCGCCGTGATTTCACCCGGATCCGCGATGGCGTGTCGCGCGGCTTGTCCCTACGCCTCTGGCCTGCACGAACGAGTGTTGCGAGCACCGGGTGAGGGGCTCCGATCTACCCTGGCCGGGTGGGAGATCGCGCGTGGGAGATCGTGCGCCCGCGCGAGGCCGCGGATGGGCTTGCGATGCTCGGGTATCGCGATCGTGCCGGTGCCGGGTTGGAGCTTCGGGTGGCGGTGATTCCGGCGGTGACCGTGGCGGTCGACTTCGGCGGGGGTGGGCTGGTCGTGGAGACGACCGAGGCGAGTCGGGCGAGCGGGGGGATGGTGGCGGGATTTTCCGGGGGGCTGACGGCGATTCGGGCCGAACGTGCGGCGTGTGTCGAGGTGCGGATGTCGCCGCTGCGGGCGTATTCGGTGCTCGGGGTCGGGCCGGGTGAGTTGGGTGCTGCCGTGGGCCTGGACGAGGTGTGGGGCGCCTCGGCGGAGCGGTTACGTGCGCAGCTCGCGGAGGCGGCGAATTGGGAGGAGCGGTTCGCGCTCACGAGAACGTTTCTGGCGCAACACTTCCGGCCCGAGCGCACACCGGATGCGGAAGTCGTGGCCGGGTGGAATCGTATCGTCGCGAACCGCGGGCAGGTCCGAATCGCCGAACTGGCCGAATCCTGCGGCTGGAGTCGCAAACGACTGTGGACCAGGTTCGAATCGCAGATCGGACTCACGCCCAAACGCGCCGCGATGCTGGTTCGGTTCCGGCATGCGGTCGAGGGGCTGGTGGCGGGCCGGCCGGCCGCCGATGTCGCGGCCTCCTGCGGTTACAGCGATCAGGCCCATATGTCCCGGGAGATCGCGAGTTTCGCCGGTCGCACGCCGAACACGCTGGCACGGGAACCGCACACGCCGATCGGGCAGCACCGATACCGGGCCTGGGGAACATTTTTTCAAGACCCGGCGGGGGTGGTCGGCCGAGGGTGAAGGCCCGAACGAGAAAGGGCCGGCCATGGCAGACGACGATCTTCACGATTTCGAACACGCGACCTTCACCCATGAGGGCAAGTCCCGCACGATCTTTCGGCAGGGCAGTGGGCCCGCGGTGATCGTCATGGCGGAATTTCCCGGCATCTCGCCGGACGTCTTCGACTTCGCCCGGCGGGTAGCGCGCATCGGCTGTACGGCGGTGGTGCCGCATCTGTACGGCAATCCGGGGCGGGACCCGGATCCGGCCGCGCATGGCACTCTTGCCGCGCTGGCGAACGTCGCCGGTCAGTTCGGGCCGATCTGTGTCAGCCGGGAGTTCGTGGTGCTGGCGACCGGCCGCACGTCCCCGGTGGTGCAGTGGCTGCGGGCGCTGGCCGCCGATGAGCATCGGCGGTGCGGCGGACCGGGAGTCGGTGCCGTCGGAATGTGTTTCACCGGAGGTTTCGCGCTGGGGATGGCTGTGGACGACCGATTGGTCGCACCCGTGCTCTCACAGCCCGGCCTGCCGCTCGGTTTCACCACCCGGCAGAAATGCTCGATCGACCTCTCGCCCGACGATCTGGAGCGCGTCAAACAGCGTTGCGGCGAGGGTCTTTCGGTGATGGGGCTGCGTTTCCGCGGTGACCGGCGCTCACCCGCGCAACGTTTCGAATTCCTGCGCCGGGAACTCGGCGGCGCCTTCATCGCCATCGAACTCGACGATGCCGCCGCCAATCCGGAGGGCGTGCTGAGCGCACATTCGGTACTCACCGAACATCTCGTCGACGAACCGGGCGAACCGACTCAGGCCGCGCTGCACCGCGTCCTGGATTTCCTCGCCGAACGGCTCGAGGTTCCGGGGCGCGTGAACCGGTGAGTCCGGCGACTCACAACCACGCGGGCAGATTCGGCAGATACCCGGTGAGTCCCACGCCCTCGCTGCGGCCGATCAACCACGCCAGCAGCTCCGCTGCGGGCCCGGAAATGGTGTCGGAAGGGTCGGGGCCCACCTTGGCGGTGAAATCGGTGTCGGTGGCGACGAGGGTGAAACTCGGCGGCGGTGGCTGATCCGGGTCGGATGTCATCGGCTTGGCATCGGCGGGGCGATGTGCGGAGGCCGCGTGGTCGAATCCGGCGGACACCTCCGGCAGCATGCGGGCCACGAACGCGGCCGGCCAGTCCGCGGGCCGGTAGCCGATGTTCAGGTCGACGCGGTGAATCTCGATCTCGCGCAGGCGCAACCACGGCACCACCGCGGCGGCCAGCTCCTTACCCGTGCGAGCCCGCACCCGGTACTGCCAGCGTTCCGGCGGCATGGCCCGGGCCAGGCCGAGGAAGCGATCGGCGGAGGCGCGTAGATCGCTCAGTTGCTCGGCGAGCGGGCGCGGCGCACCGGCCTCGATATCGGAATCGCGCAGCAGTTGGCTTGCGTACTGCGGGGTTTCGATGCCGGTGCGGGCCCACAGCAGCAGGTTCACCAGTCCGTCGGCATTGCGGGACAGGTGGGCCAGCAGATGGCCGCGCGTCCAGCCCGGCAGCAGTGACGGTTCGGCGATATCGCTGTCGTGCAAGGCTTCCACCGCGGCGACCAGCGACCCGGTCGCCGAATGCACGGCTTCGAGCAGGTCGACGGGAACGGCTGATTCCGGCGCTTCGCTGGTCACCCGGGTGACCCTACCCAGCGCTGGGAACGCGCGCTGGGCGAACTCGATTGCCGTCGGATAACTGTTCAGGTGCCCGACAGCTGATCGTCGACTCGGCAGGATAGGTATCACCGGTGGGAACCAGTCACATGCTCCGATTCGCCCTCGCCGGCGCCGTACTCTGCGCGGCCGCCGCCTGCTCGTCCGGCGGTGGCGAACCGCAATGGCACACCGAGCGGGACCGGCCGCTGACCGTATCGCTCGACGATCTGGCCGCCCGCACCGGCGGTGGTGCGGCCGTCGCCTTCGGCACCCCGGCCCACGGCCGCCTGGACCGCACCGCCGACGGTTCCCTGCGCTACACGCCGGAGCCCGGATACCAGGGCGAGGACACCTTCACGGTGACCACCTCCGATGCGGTTCACCTCTACACCACCGATATCGCGCCGCTCGGCGAGTTCGGTGGAACCACGGTGCAGGGCAGCGGATTCGGGTCCGCGTGGACGCCGGTGCCGGGGTCGGCCGACGAGTTCTACGGACTCACCGACCGCGGCCCGAACGTCGACGGACCCGGCAAGAACGAAAAGCTCGTTCCCATACCGAGTTTCGTGCCGAAGATCGGCAAATTCCGGTTGACCGGAACGCGCGCGGTGCTGGAATCCACCATCGACCTGAAGAACCGTGCGGGCGTCGGCTTCAACGGACTCGTCGACACCGCGGCATCGACCGGGGAGACCATGCGCGATCTCGACGGCCACCCCTTGCCGCCAATCGACCACGGCCTGGACCCGGAAGGATTGGTCGCGCTGCCCGACGGCACCTTCTGGGTCTCCGACGAATACGGTCCGTTTCTCGTGCACTTCGACGCATCCGGCACCGAAATCGACCGTCTCGCACCCGGTTCCGGGTTGCCGCGCGAATTGTCGCTGCGGACGCCGAATCAGGGCATGGAAGGCCTGACCGTCACGCCGGACGGGCGGCGATTGGTCGGTGTGATTCAAAGCGGTTTGCAGACACCGGGATCGGCTTCCGCACGGGAGGTGCCGATGACCCGAATCGTCACGGTCGACTTGCAGACCCGCGCCGTAGCCGAATTCGTGTACCCGCTCGAGGATCCGAAGCGCAAAATGGCCGTCTCCGAAATCACCGCACTCGACGACCACACCTTTCTCGTGGACGAACGCGACGGCGAACTCGCGCCGAAGGCGAACAAGAAACTGTGGACGATCGATCTGAACGGCGCCACCGATATCGGACCGCGAGCCGCGGTTCCCGGCACCCGATACGACCCGAATCTCGGCCTGCTGGTCGGCGACAAACCGCTGGAAACCTATGTCGGCAAGGTATCGACCGCCGAGGGGATCGCCGCGCTCGGCAAGGCGGGTATCACCCCGGTCGCGAAGAAGTCGAACCTGGATCTCGCCGGATTGGTCGCGGGGCTGAATCCGGCCGGCGCATTCTTCGGTCACGACAAAATCGAGGGCGTCGCCACCACCGACGGCGGCCGCACGCTCTACATCTCCGACGACAGTGATTTCGGATTGGCCGGAAGCAGCGGTAGCGAGCCGCCCTTCGGCCTGAAACCGAAGATCTTGCCGGACGGCCGCCAGGACACCGGCGAAATCCTGCGCGTCGATACCGGGGCGCTTCCGGCACGCACCACGACGCACACCGTGACCGTCTCGGTGGGCTAGCCGGCATTCTCAGGTTTTACCCATGTTCCGCACAAATGGATGCCAGTCGCCGCTGTCACCGTGGGGATATGAACACAGTTGTCGAGGTACTGGTAATGGGCGTCATACTGGCCACCTTCGCGGCCATGGCGATCGCGGGCGCGGTGGCGGAATCGGCGCCGCGCTCACTGGTCATGCTGCGGAACGACGAGCCCGTGCGCGCTTCCGCCCGTCGCCGCTGATCACGCGCTGCGCGACCCAGATCTGCACCGCGAGCGCGATCAGCCACAGCGACATGGATCCGACCTGGATGCGCTGGGCGATGCCCAGTGCGTAATTGCCCGGCAGATTGTCGGCGATCAGCATCCAAGCCGTAGCGGTCGAGCCGATGATGAGGATCCACAATCCGGAATGCCGCAGAATCGGCCAGCGCCGATAGCGGAAGGCGGCGACGCTGAAGGCGATCATCGCCACGAATATCGACGTGACCGCGAGCGTGCTGGTCAGCGCGTGAATCTGGTGCAATTGCGGAAACATGCCGCTGTCCGACGGCGGGCACGGCCCCGAGCAGGTGTGCAACGGCCATTGCGCATCGGCGATCGTGGACGCGCCGAAAAAGCCCAGCGCCACCCAGCCGACGGTAGACAAACGCCGCCGCGAGAAGACGAACATCGCCGTAATCGCGGAAATCAAGGTGAGCGAACCGGCGATGGTGTCGCCCAGATCGAACACCCAGCGATAAGGACGGCCCTCGGCGTCCAATTCGCTCAGGAACGACCTGATCGGATTCAGATGGATCGGCAGGACGAATTCCAGGACCCACGACGAATAGCAGACCCCCGCGACGGCGATAGCGGCCGCGATCAGTAAGCGGACCAGGCGGTACCGCACGCGCGCGGGCGCGTGGTCTCGCTCCAGTACGGCGACCGCACCGGATCGGTCCGCCGCACGATCATGCGGCTCGCTCGGCGTCATTGCCCTCGTTTCACGTCATCGCCCACGTCCGGAATATGCCGTATTTCCGCTGCAATGTCGGCTGCACTTCCATCATGGTCTATCGATCCGACAAAGCCGACTGCACCCGATCCGCGGCGGCCATCGAATCCTCGTGTTCCCAGACCCGAACCACCAGCCAGCCCGCGGCGGCGAGCCGCGCATCGGTATCGCGGTCGCGGGCCACGTTGCCGGCCAATTTCTCGGCCCACCACTCGGCGTTGTTCTTCGGGTAGGTGGCGTGTTCGGGGCAGCAATGCCAGAAACACCCGTCCACGTACACCGCCACCTTGCGGCGCGGGAAAACCAGGTCGGCCCGGCGGCGCAAACCCGGAAGCGGGGCGCGGTCCACGAAGTAGCGCAGGCCTCGCCGATGCAGTTCGGTACGCAACGCGGTCTCCGGGGCGGTACCCGTTCGCCGCTGCCGAGCCATCCGGGCACTGGTCACCGCGTCGGTGACGGGACGGCCGGAACTCATGCACAACCCTTACAGCGTCCACCGGCGGGCGGGTGTTCCCGGGGTCGGATTCGGTGACCGATTCGACACCTCACGCCGCCTCCAGCGGCAGGCCTCCCATGCGGATCAGGTGGTTCTCCACATCGGCGAGGAAACCGGGCGGGAAGCGCAGCGTGCCACGGGCGGCGCGGCGCAGGAAACCGGCGGTCGCGCGGGCCGACAGCAGGCGGGCGTCGTCGAGGAACCAGCGCAGATCCTCGTACGGCTCGTGCACCGGCCACGTCGAGACCGGGACCCGATAGGCCGTGCCGGCATGACCCCAGGCCGCCGTCGGCCAGCGATGCGCGGTCAGCGGCGCGTACTCCGCGACCACGCCGTCGGAGGGCGCGGCCAGGCGGGAGCCGATCCACGACGCCATCCGCACACTCACCGCATTGCCGACCAGCTTCCACCGATGTCCGGGGCGGACCCCAGCGGCGGAGAGTGCGGGCGCGGTCCAATCGTGGGAAAACCCTTGCAGCCGTTCGGCATCGGTGATTCCCGGAGTGACGATCTCACCGGCGGGCAACCGGACCGCGGGCGGACTGGCGATCCCGAGCCCGGACCCGCCTTTCAGCGTCGGCACCGCATTCACCGCCCAGCCCAGCCCGCGCACCCCCTCGGTCCAGTAGAAGCCGCACGGATCCACCTCCGGATCGCCGATCGTGCGTGGCCCCGCATCGGTTCCGAACAGCACCGGCCGCGGATCCTCCGACCGCGACGCCAGCATCAGCACCCGCTGCCGCCGCTGTGGCAGCCCGAAGGCGCGCGCGTCGACCACTCGGTATGCCCAGGTATAGCCCAGCTCCTCCAACGCGGCCGTGATGTGCCGCATCGCCTGTCCACGCCCCAGCTGCAACATGAACGGGACGTTCTCGATCAGCAGCCAGCGCGGGCCGCGTTTGCGCCGGACCAGCCGGAACACCTCGTCGACCAGACCGGAGCGCTCGCCGGTGATGCCCGCCGTCCGTCCCGCCTGCGACAGGTCCTGACAGGGAAATCCGGCGGCGACCAGCTCCGTCCCGGCGGGCAGTCCGCGCAGGCGGGTGACATCGGCGTGGGTCTCTACCTCGGGGAAGCGGGCGGAGAGGACGGCGCGTGCGCCCGGGTCGATCTCGCAGAGCAGCTCGGTACGCCAACCGTGTGCGCTGAGCCCGAGTTCCAAACCCCCGATCCCGGCGAACAACCCGACCATGCTGAATTTTTGGCCTACGCTCCGCTTCGGCGGGTTCTCGGCCCCTGTGGCCTCGATTTTTCCCTCCTCCGCTCAGTCGCTGCGCTCCCTCGCTCCGTCAGTCCACAATCGAGGCGGGCCGAGAACACTGGCGTGCACCGCTCGAGAATCTATAACGCGCCGCGGGCGAGCCATCTGGGGGCACACCGAAAATCGGTTGGCGGGCGGGGGCGGCGCTGGCAATCTGGAAGGTCGTACGCGCGCTCGGTCGGGGGCCGGGGCGGTGCGGTAGTGAGCGATTCGGCGAAAGACGACCTGGCGAAGGGGGATTGTTGTGTCCGTCGCTACGACGGAGACCGTATCCGATTCGGAGGACGACAGAACCGGAACGGTCGACGAAAATTACACCACCCGAGTGACGGGTGCGGGTTCATTGCGGCGTCTGTGGCCGGAGATCCGGCCCTATCGCGCGGCGCTGTTCGGCAGCGCCGTGCTGTCGGGGCTCGGCATGCTGTGCGATATCGCGTTGCCGTTCGTCACCGCGCGGATCGTCGACGGGCCGGTCGCGCAGCGGGATTTCGGCGGCATATGGGTGCCGATCGGCCTGGTGGTTGGGCTTGCGGTGCTCAGCACGGTCACCTCGTGGTGGCGGCGGTGGATCATCGCGGCGCCCGCGAGCCGGCTCGAGGTGTCGTTGCGCGGCAAGCTTTTCCAGCGATTGCAGGTGCTGTCGGTCGGCGTGCACGACGGGATGGAGTCCGGGCAGCTCACCTCGCGGGCGATCACCGACATGTCCACCCTGCGGCGCTTCTTCGCCTTCGTCGCGCCGTCGCTGCTGTCGCTGAGTGCGACGCTGGGCGTGGGTGTGGCGCTGCTGTTCGTCTTGAGCTGGCAGATCGGGTTGATCGAACTGCTCATCGCGGTTCCGCTCGTCCTGCTCGCACTGCAATTCGAACAGGGCTACGGTCGCGCCTCCCGTCGCGCGCAGGACCAGTCCGGCCATCTCGCCACCACGGTCGAGGAATCCGCACAGGGCATTCGCGTCCTCAAGGCGTTCGGCCGCGGCCCGTGGTTCGGCCGCCGGTTCCGGGCCGAGGCGCGCGAACTGCAAACCCTCGAGCTGGCCAAGGTGCGGTTGGCGGCGCGGTTGTGGACCGCGCTGAACACGCTGTCCGCGTTGGGTATCGCGGCCGCACTCGCCATCGGCGGATATCTGCTCACCGAACAGGCGATGACGGTCGGCGCCCTGGTCGCCGGCATCACCCTGACCACCTATCTGCAGTGGCCGATCATGGGCTTCGGCTTCCTGCTGGCCGAGATGAACCACGCCCGCACCGCGGCGCAACGGTTCTGGGAGGTGATCGACACCCCCGTCGAGATCACCGATCCGGAGCATCCCGTGCCCGCGCCGCAGCCGCTGCGTGGTGAATTGCGGTTCGAGCGGGTGCGTTTCCGCTTCCTGGACGCCGAACATGATCTGCTGCACGATATTTCGCTGCACGTGCGTCCCGGGGAGACCGTCGCGGTGGTCGGCGCCACCGGCAGCGGTAAGTCGGCGTTGCTGGGCCTGGTGCCGCGACTGTTCGACGTCGCGGCCGGTGCGGTGACCATCGACGGTATCGACGTGCGCTCGCTACGACTGGCGGATCTGCGGTCGCAGGTCTCGGTGGCCTTCGAGGATCCGGTGCTGTTCTCGGCCAGCGTGCGCGAGAACATCACCCTCGGCTACCCCGAGGCCGGCGAGGACCGGATCCGCGCCGCACTGGATGTGGCCTGCGCCGCGCAGTTCGTCGACGAATTGCCGTGGGGTCTGCGCACCCGGATCGGGGAACAGGGCCTGAGCCTTTCCGGCGGTCAGCGGCAGCGGCTGGCGCTGGCGCGAGCCGTCCTGGACCGGCAGAAACATGCCGGCGGGCACGTCGTGGTTCTGGACGACCCGCTCTCCGCTCTGGATGTGAGCACCGAAGAACAGGTCCAGAAGCGGCTGCGAGAGGCGCTGGCCGGTGCCACCGTGCTGCTGGTGGCCCACCGCCCGTCGACCGCGGCCTGGGCGGATCGGGTCGCGGTCCTCGACGGGGGCCGCATCATCGCCGACGGACCTCATGAACGACTACTCGAAACCTGTTCGCGCTACCGGGAATTGATGGGAGGTGATCTCGATGCCGGAGAACCCGAACGAGGACGCAGCTTCGCGCACGAACACTGACCGGGCGGGCACGAACAGCGGCCGCCCGGAAACCGCGGCCTACGAGGAGGCCAGCGGCGCCGTGGCCCTCCGCACCGACGCCGATTCCGAGGCCGACTGGCGGGGCGTGGCCGCCGAGGAGGGGGAGCAGACCGAGGCGGTCAACCTCGCCCTGGCGGCACGGTCGCGCCGCCTGTTGTGGTCGCTGATCCGCCCCTACCGCCGGTGGGCGGCCGCCGCGCTGGTGTTGATCGTGATCGACAATGCGGCCCTGGTGGCGACGCCGCTGTTCGTCGCACACGGAGTCGACACCGGTGTCGCACGCGCGCTCGACGGCGACTGGTTGCCGCTGGCGCTGGCCGTGGGCGGCATCCTCGGCTGCACCGCGCTCGGCGGCGTGACGACCTTCCTCTTCCTGCGCATCTCCGGCAGGTTGAGCCAGCAGGTGCTGTTCGATCTGCGGCTGCGGGTCTTCACGCACGTGCAGCGGCTCTCGATCGACTTCCACGAGAACTACACCTCCGGCAAGATCGTCGCGCGGCTCACCAGCGATCTGGAATCGCTCGAGGATCTGCTCGAGCGCGCGCTCAACGACGCGCTGAGCGCCGTGCTGTCGGTGGTGACGATCGCGGGAATTCTGCTGTGGCTGGATATTCCGCTCGCCGCGGTGGTGCTGCTCGGTTTCGTCCCGCTGGTCTTCGTGACCCGCTGGGCGCAGCGGCGTCAGCGCGCCGGCTACCGCCGCACCCGAGGCGCGATCGCGAAGGTGGTCGTGCATTTCGTCGAGACCATGGGCGGAATCCGTGCGGTGCAGGCCTTTCGGCGCGAGGAGCGCAACGAGGCCATTCTGGTCGACTCCGATGCCGAGTACCGCTCGGCCAATATCATTGCGCTGCACGGGATGGCGGCCTACATCGGCCTGGTGCGGTTGATCAGCAATGTGACCAACGTCGTCATCCTGGTCGTCGGTGCGTGGCGAGTGATCCACGGCCACACCGAAATCGGTGTGCTCGCGGCGTTCCTGCTGTACCTGCGGCAGTTCTACGGTCCCTTGGACGAATTGGCCCAGGTGTTCAACTCTTATCAGTCCGCGGCGGCCGCGCTGGAGCGGATCTCGGGCGTGCTGGAGGAGCGGCCGAGCGTGGCCGAACCCGATGCCCCGCATCCACTCGCGCGTGCCCGAGGTGAACTGCGCCTGAGCGATGTCGTCTTCGGCTACCCGAGCCGGGACGACGTGTCCGGCACCGCGGATCGGCCGGTGCGGTCGGTGCTGCCACGCTTCTCGCTCGCCCTCGCGGCCGGCCAGGTCGTCGCGCTGGTCGGTGCCACCGGTGCCGGAAAGTCGACCCTGGCCAAGCTGATCGCGCGGTTCTACGATCCCTCGTCGGGCACGGTGTCGCTGGACGGTATCGATCTGCGCACGATCGCCGACGCGGATCTGCGCCGCGCGGTCGCGATGGTGACGCAGGAGTCGTACCTGTTCTCCGGTTCGATCGCCGACAACATCCGGCTCGGCAGACCCGAGGCCACCGATGCCGAAGTGTTCGCGGCGGCCCGCGCGGTCGGGTTGTACGACTTCGTGATGTCGCTGCCGGACGGATTCGACACCGATGTGCGCAAGCGCGGCGGGCGATTGTCGGCCGGCCAGCGCCAACTCGTCGCCTTCGCGCGCGTCTTCCTGGCCGATCCCGCGGTGATCGTGCTGGACGAGGCCACCTCGAGCCTGGACATCCCGGGTGAGCGGCAGGTACAGCGGGCGCTCGAGACCGTGCTGCGCGGGCGCACGGCGGTGATCATCGCGCATCGCCTGTCGACCGTCGCCATCGCCGACCGGGTGCTGGTGATGGATTCCGGGCGCATCGTCGAGGACGGGACGCCCGCGGATCTGATCGCATCGACCGGACGTTTCGCCGCTCTGCACACCGCGTGGCGCGAATCGCTGGTGTAGCGCAGGTGAACAACTCGCGTGCCGCGACCACACCGCAAGCCCGGTTGTCACATACGGTAGAGGGGTGAGTAAGCCAGCCCAGGGCAATTCCGAGACCGCCCAGGCGAGCGAGGCCGCAGCGCCCCGCTGGCCGGCGGTGCTCACCTGGCGCGCGCACGACGGATCACGGATGGAATCGGTGCGCGTAGTCCTCACCGGCAACCGGATCCGCGCGTCCGGGCGCATCATCGCCGGCGGCTGCGGTGAACATCCCGCGTTCAGCGCATCCTACGACCTCGTCACCGACGAGGTGGGACGCACCAAGCGGCTGTCGCTGCGCAGTACGGTCGCCTCGGGCGAACGCCATGCCTCGATCGCCCGGGACGAGGAGAACTACTGGCTCGTCGATGCCGGCGGCACCCACGTGCGGTCCATGTTCGGTGGCGCGCTGGATGTGGACGTGGTGCTGAGCCCGTTCTTCAACACCCTGCCGATTCGCCGTTTCGGGCTGGCGCATGCCACCGAGGACGTGCAGGTTCCGGTGGTCTACGTGCGGGTTCCGGATCTGCTCGTGCAGGAGGCGATCCTCACCTACAGCAGCGGCGCCGACGGGATCCACGTGCTCTCGCCGGTGTCGAGCGCGACCGTCACCGTCGACGACGACGGATTCGTCCTCGACTATCCGGGCCTGGCCGAGCGGGTCTGACGCCGCGCGGGGCTCAGTCCAGCGAGCGGATCACCCCGCCCTGCCGTCCCGCATCGCGCAACCGTTCCAGCCAATCCTGATCGCCCGGGCGGATATCGGTGATGTCCCAGCGGCGCAGGGTGTCGTAGCGGTCGCGTTCGCTGTAGCCCGCGTCGATCAGTTCGCCGAGGGTGCCCTCGTCACGCAGGCTGTCGCGCGCGGCCGCGAGCAGGCGCAGCGCGTCGTCGATCGCCTCGGTGAGCGCGGCCGCGTTCGGTTCGCAGATCGCGCGCACCAGATCGGGTGCGGTCGCCGCGACCCGGGTGCCGTCGCGAAACGATCCGGCGGCCAGGCCCAGTGCCAGATCGCCCCCCGCGGCCCCCGCGACCGCCAGCGCCTCGGCCAGCACGTGCGGCAGATGCGAGATCCGTGCCACCGCACGGTCGTGTTCGTCCGCCAGGACCGGCACCACGATCGCACCGCAGTCCAGCGCCAGCCGCGCGACCCGGTTCCACGGCTCGGCGCGGGTGCCCGGATCCACGCCGACCGCCCAGGCCGCGTCGCGAAACAGGTCGGGAGACGATGCGGCCCAGCCGGATTCGGCCGTCCCCGCCATCGGATGGCCGCCGACGTAGTACGCGCCCAGTTCCTGCCGGTGCACCTCGACGCGCACCGGTTCCTTCACGCTCACCACATCGGTGAGCGTGCAGTCGGGCGCGAATGTCTTCACATCCGCGAGAACGGTATCGATGGCCGGCATCGGCACCGCCAGCACGATCAGCGCATCGTCGGCGGCGGCCCGGGACAGCACCGCCGCGATGTCGGATTCGACGTCGAATCCGTCGGCCCGGGCGGCCTGCGCACCCGGGGCCGACCGGTTGTAACCCCAGGCCCGGTAGCCGGCCGCGGTCGCCGCGCGCAGCAGCGAACCACCGATCAAACCCGTACCCAGTACGCACACCGAGGAATTCCGATCGCCCGTCATCGGATCAGATTCGCATACGACTTCAACATTTCCGCCGAAGCCGACTACCGTTGCGGCCATGGCACAGCGCTCGAGCACGAACAGGGCCGCGTCGGACGATTACGACGATGTGGAAGGGTTCGCCGTGGCGGTCGTACGCGAAGACAGCACATGGCGCTGCAGCCCGCTCAGTGCCGCGGCACTGTCGAGTCTGTCCGCGGCCGAGAACGAGCTGCGCGCGCTGCGCAGTACCGGTGCGGTGTTCGGGCTGCTGGACGTCGACGACGAATTCTTCATCGTCCTGCGGCCGGGGCCGACCGGTAGCCGGTTGCTGATCTCGGACGCCACCGCCGCGATCGATTACGACATCGCCGTCGAGGTGCTCGACGCGCTGAATGTCGAAGTCCCCGATATCGATCCGGACGAACTGGACGAGATCGATCCGTGGGAGGAAGGCGATCTGGGCGTGCTGGCGGACCTCGGCCTGCCCGAGCCCGTGCTCAGCGTCATCCTCGCCGAAACCGATCTCTATCCGGACGAGCAGCTGGGCATGGTCGCACAGCGGCTGGGCTTCGCCGACGAGTTCTCCGCGGTCCTGGACAAGCTGCACCGTTGAGCCCGGCGTCACCGCGCGCAGACGAGGACCTCGTCCGGGCCGCCCTCGCCGCGGCGGCGGAGACCGATCCGCGAGACGTCCCGGTCGGCGCGGTCGTCTTCGACGCGGACGGTCGGGAGCTGGCTCGTGCCGGCAATGCGCGAGAGGCGCTCGGCGACCCCACCGCGCATGCCGAGATCCTGGCGCTGCGCCGCGCGGCACGGGTACACGGTGACGGTTGGCGGCTGGAGGGCACAACGCTGGCCGTGACGTTGGAACCCTGCACGATGTGTGCCGGGGCCCTGGTCTTGGCCCGGGTTCGCCGCGTGGTCTTCGGCGCGTGGGAACCCAAGACCGGTGCGGTCGGCTCGCTGTGGGATGTGGTGCGTGACCGTCGCCTCAACCATCGTCCCGAGGTTCGCGGGGGTGTACTGGAGGCCGAATGCGCGGCCGTGCTGGACGCCTTCTTCCGCACTCAGCGCCCCTGACCACCCGATTTCGGTTTCGCTCCGCCCGTCCGGTAAAGTCACCTGCGGTGGCGTGTCCGAGCGGCCTAAGGAGCACGCCTCGAAAGCGTGTGTGGGGTAACCCCCCACCGAGGGTTCAAATCCCTCCGCCACCGCCACAGCCCCCACCCGGGTCTCCGGGTGGGGGCTTTTTCGGTCCTCACCGAGTCGTCGTCACCCGGCCGAACCGGTACGAACCTTCGGCGCGTCCGGATCGTGGTGGACGGCCTTGAAGAAGCTGATCCGGGTCGGCTCCGTCCGCAGCACCGTGGTGTCCGTACCGCCGATGGTGTCGGGCCGCTCGATCACCAGCGGCGGGCACTCCACACCTTTCACCGGCACCTTCTCGTGCGCTCGCACGACCATGTTGAACGGGGTTTCGGTCTCCGCGGTCCCGCCGACGACCCGGCAGTGCTGCCACGCCTCGATCAGGTAGGTGTCGTCCGTGTCGTTGGTGCAGGTCGTCTCCGAGCACGCCACCCCGGCGGGAAACGGCTGGGCGGATGCCGTGGGAGCGATGGCGGCGACCGCAGCGCACACCGCGCCCGAAACGATGCCGACGGCCAGAATCCGTGTCTTCAAGTTTCCGGTTCCTTTCGACCTCCACGCGGCGATCGCGGTCGAGGCCCAGATTCGTAGCGGTGACGGCGAACTCGCCGTCCTCCCAATTGTCCAGATTGCCGCAGGGATGGACGTCCCGATTTACCGCCACCGGTAAACCGCGAGGCGAGTGCGGCCGCGCGGGCGGTCGCCGCGGTGGTTTGCCTGTATATCGCTGTGCGACCGAGGTTCCCGCGGGGAGCGGTGACCGTGCGCGGTGTGAGCTGCCGACCCCGCCGTGTATTTCCTTGCGGAAGGACGTGTTTCACATCTGGGGTGCCCGGCGATAGCCCGTGTCGAGGACTGTGGATATTCATAGCGTCGTGTCGTACCCGCGTGTTCTACTGCACATTACCGACTAGTAGGAAGGGTGGCGGGCTGAGGTAATCTAGCGTCCAGTTGCTTGCCGGACGTCCCGCCGACGTAGTCGGGCAGTGTGCAGATCATGTGAGGGACAACAGCTTTGAACAAACCGGAGAGTCCGGTCGTGCGGACCGCGACGCGCGACGACATCACCGGAATGGTGCGGGTACTGGCCGCGGCCTTCGCCCACGACGATCCGATCGAGGAATACGTCTTTCCGGACGAAGCTGTCCGGCACCGTCGGTCGCCGCGCATGTTGCGGACGATGATCACGCATCGCTTCCTGCCGGCCGGCGGCGCCGAGGTCGCGGAGCTGGACGGCCGGATCGTCGGCGTCCTGCTCTGGTACCCGGACGGTTACCGGCCCGGCGGGCTGCGCGAATTCCTCGCCGGCCCGCTGTTTCTCGCGGGAATGGGCACCGCGGTGGGACGGGGAACCGAGGTCGATCGCACCATGGATCGGGCGGCCCCGGCCGAACCCCACTTCTTCCACGTCTACCTCGGCACCGATCCGGAACTGCAGCGCCGCGGCATCGGCCGGGCGTTGTACGCGTCGTTCACCGACAAGGCCGACCGGCAGGGCGTACTCCTGTGCGGAATCTGCAAGGACGAGAACGTCGGGTACTACGAGGCCCTGGGTAACGAACGCACCGGGTCCGTCCGGCTGGGCCGGACGGGGCCGGAATTGAACATCATCATTCGCCGACCGCGTCCGCTCTGATCGGCGGGGCGAAGGCCGCCGCGGAAGGGTCGCCGGTTTCCGGCGAGCGCGGACCCGGCCGATCGCCCGAACTGCTCCGGGGGAGCGAGAAGTATTTCCGAGTCGGCCGAGGAGTCGCTGTGTCTGACATTGCCATCGTCGGAATCGGATGCCGGTATGCCGGCGGCATCGATTCGCCGGAGTCCTTCTGGGACTTCGTGATCAACAAACGGGACGGGGTCACCGAGATCCCCGCCGACCGCTGGGACTGGCGGCGCTACTACGACGCCGACCGCCGCACCCCCGGGCGCATGTACACCAAGCGCGCCGCCTTCATGACCGGCGATCCGTGGGAGTTCGATCCCGACTTCTTCGGCATCTCCCCGCGCGAGGCCGCCGCCATGGACCCGCAGCAGCGACTCGTCCTGGAAGTGGTGTGGGAGGCGCTCGACGACGCGGGCGTCGCGGGACGCAGCGCGGGCTCGGGGCTCGGCGTCTACATCGGCGCCTTCACCCTCGATCAGCTGGCGGTATCGGTCGGCGGACCGGCGCTGCCGCATGTCGACATGCACACCGCCGCCGGCGCGTCGTACACGATGCTCTCCAACCGGATCGCCTACGCGCTCAACCTCACCGGTCCGGCGGTCACCGTCGACACCGCCTGTTCCTCGTCGCTGGTCGCGCTGCATCTGGCCTGCCAGGCCATCGAGAGCGGGGACTGCGAATACGCCCTCGCCGGCGGTGTGACCGTGATGGCGCAGCCGGAGCCGTTCGTCTCCATGTGCAAGGGCGGATTCCTCGCCGCCGACGGCCGCAGCAAACCGTTCGACGCCGCCGCCGACGGTTACGGCCGCGGTGAGGGCGCCGGCATCGTGGTGCTGAAGAAGCTGGCCGACGCCGAACGCGACGGCGACCGCATCTACGCGGTCGTCAAGGCCACCGGATCGAATCAGGACGGCCGCACCACGGCCATCACCGTCCCGAACGCGGATTCCCAGGAAGCACTGGCCAAGACCGTGATCGAGCGTTCCGGAATTCCGGCGCACGAGATCACCTACGTCGAGGCCCACGGCACCGGAACGCCGGTGGGCGACCCGCTGGAACTGCGAGCCATCGGCCGGGCCTACGGCGCTGCCACCGGGCGGCCCGGTCCGGTCGGTGTCGGCTCGGTGAAGGCGACGCTGGGGCACACCGAGGCGGCCTCGGGTATCGCGAGCGTTATCAAATCGGCGCTGGCCATCACGCATCGCACCATCGCGCCGCAGGGCTGGCTGGACACCCCGAATCCCGATATCCCGTTCGAGGAACTGGGAATCCGCCTGCAGACCGAGGCCGAACCGGTGGGCGCCGAGGTCGAGCGGATGACGGTGGCCGTCAACGGTTTCGGATACGGCGGCACCAATGCGCACGCGATTCTGCAGGAGTATCGGGGCGAGTCCGAAACCAACCGGGCACCACAGCATTTCGGCGTCCTGCCGCTCTCCGCGCGGAGCGAGACCGCGGTTCGGCACTTGGCTCGCGGCGTCGCCGAACTGATCGCCGAGGGCGCCGATCCCGGCCGGCTGGCCGAAGCCGCATGGCGGCGCCGTCACCACCACAACCATCGCGCCGCGATCACCTTCGGCGACGACACCGAACTGGTGCGCGGGCTGGTGGATCTGGCGAGCGGGGAGGGCCGGGTCGGTCGCACCGTCGCCAAGCGCACCGCCGAGCCGGTGTACGTCTTCACCGGTATGGGTCCGCAGTGGTGGGGCATGGCACGCGAGCTGCTCGGCTCCGAAGGCCCGTTCGCCGACGAGGCGCGCCGCATCGATGCCGTGTTCACCGACATCGCCGGCTGGTCCGTCGTCGAGGAGTTGCTGCGGCCCGAGGAGGAGTCGCGGGTCACCTCGACCGCCATCGCGCAACCGGCGAACTTCCTGGTGCAGGTCGCGCTGTACGCGGCGTTGCGGGAGTACGGAATCGAACCCGCCGTCGTCGTCGGCCACAGCGTCGGCGAGGTATCGGCCGCCTATGTGACCGGAATGCTGTCGCTCCACGACGCGCTGCTGGTCAGCTATCACCGCGCCCGGTTGCAGGCCACGACGGCGGGGACGGGTGGCATGCTGGCGATCGGATTGCCCGCCGAGGCCGCTCGCGAGGTCATCGCCGCCGACGGTTCGGTCGATATCGCGGCGATCAACTCACCCTCGGCCGTCACGCTGGCCGGTGCGGTCGACCGTCTCGACGAGATCGCCGAAAAGCTCACCGCCGACGGCATTTTCGCGCGCCGACTGCAGGTCGAGGTGCCGTATCACAGTCATCTGATGGACCCGATCCTGGATGAACTGCGCGGGGTGCTGGCCGGGCTCACCGTCGCCGAACCGCGTATCCCGCTGTACTCCACGGTCACCGGCGAACAGGTCACCGCGGCCGACTGGAATGCCGAGTACTGGTGTGCCAACGTCCGGCAGCCGGTGCGGTTCGCCGATGCCATCACCGCGCTGGTCCGGGCCGGCAACCGGGTGTTCGTCGAGGTCGGTCCGCATCCGGTACTCGGCGCCAACATTCGCGAAATACTCATCGGCGCAGGGGAAACCGGTGCGACGGTGGCCACCCTGCACCGCAAACAGCAGGACGCGGACAGCCTGCGCCAGACCCTGTCCGGTCTGTACGCGGCCGGAGTTCTCGACATCGACGTGCTGTTCGCGGGCGTGCCGGACCCGACGCCGCATATCGATCTGCCGCGCTATCCGTGGCAGCGCACCCGGCTGCGCAACGAACTGCCCGAATTCCGGCTGCTACGGCACGGCACGCCCGACGCGCATCCGATGCTCGGTGATCAGAATCCCGACGACTCCAACGCCTGGCGGGTGGAACTGTCGCTCGCCGCGCTGCCCTGGCTGGCCGATCACGTCGTGGGCGGCACCCGGATCCTGCCGGGCGCGGGATATCTGGATGCCGCACTGAGCGCCGCCGCGGTGCGCACCGAATCGGATCAGGTCGCCGTGGAGGGCGTGCGGTTCGTCGCGCCCCTGGTCGTCGAGGAGGGCGAGGCGCCGATCGTCGAACTCCACGTGGAGGATTCGACCGGGCGCTTCACCATCCGCTCCCGGGGTGCGGCCGGAACCATCTGGACCGTCCACGCGATGGGCCGCCTGGTCGAAGGCAGTTACGCGCCGATCACCGCGGACGTGCCCGATACCGAGCAGATGCTCGCGGTCGAGCCCGCCGAGTTCTACGCCGGATTGGCCGCGCGCGGATTGGAATACGGGCCGGCCTTCCAGCGCGCCACCTCGATCCGCATCTCGCCGGACACCGTGGTCGCGCGACTCGACGGCACCATCGGCCAGGGCGAGAGGTATCTCGCACATCCCGCGATCGTCGATGCGGCGCTGCAGAGCGTGGCCGCCCTGCTCGCCGGCCGCGGTGGTGCCCAGGAGGGCGCGATGGTGCCGGTCGGCGTGCGCACCGTCCGCCGCCTCGCGCCCCTGCCGGAGGAGGTCACGGCCGTGGCCCGGTTCACCGAGGGCGACCGGCCGCTGGCCGATATCGATCTGCTCGATGCCGAGCGCACCGTGGTCATGCAGATCAGGGGGATGGAATTCGGTTCCCTGACCCCCGGCCGCGGCCCGCTGCAGCGCATGACCGACATGTTCTACGAGGAACGGTGGGAGCTGCGCGATCCGGTCGACACGTCCGCGCTTCCCGGCAACGACGGCCTGTACACCCTGGTCCTCGGCTACGGCGAGAACATCGACTCGCGGATCGAGCGGGTGCGCGATGCCGTCGCGGGCGGTGCCGGATCGGAAGTCCTCCGCCTCGATCCCAGCGACGCCGAGCTGGAACCGGAACTGGCACAACGGCTTCGCGACATCTTCGGCGCCGAGGGTGTGCAACGGCTGCACGTGTGCGTGGTCCCCGGACATTCGCCCGACGGTGATGTGGCGGCGCTGTGGACGCTGCGCCGGATCGCGGTGACGGTGGACGGTTACCTCGAGGAGCGGGTCACCGAGCACGAGATCGAAATTCCGCTGACCGGCGACGGATCGATTTACGTGACCGTGGTCAGCGCCCACGCGTACGCCCACCCCGCGGATGTGACGGCACCGGACCCCAGCCAGGCGGCCATCGCCGGCGCTCGTCGGGTGCTGCTCAACGAGCAGTCCCGGCTGCGGTGGCGACTGGTGGATATCGATGCCGACACGACGGTCGCGGACCTGTCCGCCGAACTGGCGATCCCCGGCGGCTTCCAGTACGACCTGGTCGACGAGGCCGTGCTGCGCAACGGCCTGCGCTGGACCACGGTCGTGACCCGGACGCTGCCGGAGCGGCTCGACGCCCTCGACACCGCCGAACCGCTCACCGACCCCGAGGCGAATTTCGAACTGGAACTGCCTCGTTCGCGCACCTTCGCGCGGCTGGGCTGGCGGCGCTGCGATCGGCGCGAACCCGGCCCGGGTGAGGTCGAGGTCCGGATGCGTGCGGTGGGCCTCAACTACAAGGACGCGCTGAAGGTGATCGGCGTCCTCGGCGAACGCGAACTGGCGGAGACCTTCTTCGGCTTGGTGCCGGGTATGGAAGGCGGCGGCGAGGTGGTCCGGGTCGGCCCCGGCGTCACCGACTACGCGGTCGGCGACTCGGTGAGCCTGACCTCCAAGGGCATGGTCGCGCGCTATCACACCACCTCGACCGATTCGCTCACCCACGTCCATCCAGACACCGATGCCGGCCGGTGCAGCAGCGTCACCGCGTTCACCACCGCCGAGTACTCGTTGCTCGAACTGGCGCGGATCCGTGCCGGTGAGACCGTGCTGGTGCACGGTGCGGCGGGCGGTGTCGGCAGCGCGGCGGTGCAGATCGCGAAGTTGCACGGCGCCACCGTGATCGGCACCGCGAGCAGCGAACAGCGACGCGCCTATGTCCTGGCCGAGGGCGCCGATCACGTGGTCGGCTCGCGGTCGCTGAACTTCGTCGACGAGGTACTCGCCTTTACCGGCGGACGCGGTGTGGACGTGATCATCAGCTCGGCGCCCGGTGAGATCCTGCGCCAGAACTTCGCGGTGATCGCCGAATTCGGCCGCATCGTGGAGATCGGCAAGGCCGATATCTACACCGGCGGCATGCTGGATCTGTCGGCGTTCGACAAGAACGTCTCCTACTTCTCCTTCGATCTGGACCGGATGCTGCGGTTGCGGCACACCGAGGTGATGGAGCTGGGCCGCAAGGTCAACGCCAGCTTCGACGACGGCACCTATCGGCCGCTGCCGTTCCAGAAGTACGGCACGGCGGAGGTGGCCCAGGCCTTCGAGGAGGTGGCCCGCTCGACCCGGATCGGCCGGGTCGCGCTGGATCTGACCGAGGAAGCACCGCTGGTCCGCCCGCAGCTGCCGGACATCGAGATCGACCCGGCGGCGCAATACCTGATCACCGGTGGTTTCGGCGCCTTCGGCCTGGCCACCGGACGGTGGCTGGTGGGCCACGGCGCCCGCCGGCTGACGCTGCTCGGCCGCGGCGGTGCCACCACCGAGGCCGCCGTCTCGCAGCTCGCGGCCTGGGAGGCGCAGGGCATCGAGGTCACCGTCGAGCGGGTCGACATCACCGATGCCGATGCCGTCGCGGCGGTCGTCGCTCGCGCCCACCGGCCCGAGCATCCGCTGCGCGGGGTGTTCCACACCGCCGGCGCCATCGACGACAAGCGCATCACCGTCATGGATGCCGAGAGTCTGGCCAAGGTGTTCCGCGCGAAGGCCGACGGTGCGCGCGCACTCGTCGCCGGCATCCAGGCGGCCGGGGCGCGGCTGGACCAGTTCGCGCTGTGGTCCTCCGGCAGTGCGATGTTCGGCGGTGTCGGCCAATATGCCTATACCGCGGCCAATATCGCGCTCCAGGCCATCGGGGATACGGTGGTCCGCGCGGGCGGTACCGCCCTGGTCGTCGGCTGGGGGCATATGTCCGGCGGCGGTATGGCCGACGACGAACATATCGCGCGGTATCTGCGCAACACCGGATTCGATTCGATCACCATGGACGAGGGGACCGAATATCTGGAGCAGGCGCTGCGATTGGGCGGCACGCAGGTCTCGATCATTCCGGTCGACTGGGCCAAGGTGAATGCCACCGCGCCGTTCTTCGCCCAGACCGGACGCACCAAGGAATTGATCGCCGCTGCGGCACAGGACGATTCGGCCGCCGCACGGCTACGCGTTCAGCTCGCCGAACTCGACGAGGGTAAGCGCAACGAGGTGGTCGCCTTCATGCTGGCCGAGCAACTTGCGCAGGTCATGGGTGTTTCGACGGATTCGATCGACCTGACGGTTCCGGTGCCCGAACTCGGATTGGACTCGTTGATGGCGGTCGAATTCGGCGCCCTGGTGACGAAATCGCTGGGCGTGGAACTGATGTCGATGAAGATGGGCCGCTCGTTCAGCCTCGAACAGGCAGGTGCGCGGGTGGCCGAGGCGATCGTGCAGGGGGCGGCGGGATGAGAAGGCCGCAGCTGCCTGCTGCGCCGGGAAAGGATGCGGGATGAGTGAGTCGGCGCGGGATCTGGCGCGGAAGTTGTTGTCCGGCACGGCATCTGGTGCATCCCCGGCGCCTGCACCCACCCCTGCGACGTCCGGAAACTCGCGCGGTGCGTTCACCGGCGGGAGCAGCAAACCGGCCCGCCCGCGCCGGGGCCCCGGACGCCAATTCGCCGACCACCCCGAGGTCGCGGCGATGGTGCAGAAACGCGCGGCGATCGCGGCGGTGCACGAGCACAGCGGCACGCCGAATCCGATGTTCCTCGTCCGCGAGAGCCCGAACGACACCGTCATCCGGTGGCAGGGCCGGGATCTGGTGAACTTCAGCGCCTACAACTATCTCGGCCTGGGCAACCATCCGAAGGTGGTGCAGGCCGCCAAGGACGCGCTGGACACCTACGGCGCGTCCGCCTCGGCCAGCCGCATCGTCGCCGGGGAGATCCCGATCTACGCCGAACTCGAACAGCGCCTGGCGGCGATGTACGACGTCGGTGACGCGATGGTCACCACCAGTGGTTATCTCACCAATGCCGGCGTGATCGGCTTCCTGCTGGGCGCCGACGACGTCGCGATCTGCGATTCGCTCATCCACGGCAGCGTGGTTTCCGGGGTGCAGTGGTCGGGAGCGCGACGGCTCAACTTCCGCCACAACGATCCGGAGTCGCTGCGTTCGGTGTTGCGCATGTCGCGCGGGAATTTCGATCGGGCGCTGGTCGTGGTCGAAGGGCATTACAGCATGGACGGCACGGTCGGCCGGGTGAGCGAAATAGCCGCCATCGCAAGGGAATTCGACTGCGCGGTCATGGTCGACGAGGCGCATTCGCTCGGTGTCTTCGGCGAACGCGGCCACGGCATCCGCGAGCACTACGGCATGGCAGGCGACGATGTCGACATCTGGATGGGCACCCTGTCGAAGGCGTTGGGCAGCTGCGGCGGTTTCATCGCCGCCGACGCGGACCTGATCGCCGCCATGAAGGCCGCCGCACCGGGTGTGGCCATGCTGACCGGCGGCCCGGCGCCCTCGACCATCGGCGCCGCGCTGGCCGCACTCGACGTCCTCGAGGCGGAACCGCAGCGACTGCGCCGGCTGTGGTCCAACGCCGAGCACTTCCGCACCCTGCTCGGCGAGCGCGGCATCGACCTCGGCATCTCCGAAGGCACCCCGATCTGCCCGGTCATCGTCCCCGGTGAACTGCGCGCCGGCTACGTCGCCACCACACTGCTGCGCAACGGCGTCTACGCGGGCGCGATCTCCTCTCCGGCGGTACCGGCGGGTCAGGAACGACTGCGCTTCTTCCTGACCTCCGAACACGAACCCGCGCAACTGGAGGCCGCCGCCGATCTGCTGTCCGAGGCCGTCACCGCCGCCGCGCAGTTGCCGGACCTGGGCGTCACCGGCTGACATGCGCGGCCGACCGCCGCGCGAGAGGGCCGTGCCACGACGTGTCCGGTCCCCTCGCCGGGCGGTTCGGCAGGTACCGCGGGGTGGCGCAGCCGGCCCGGTACGTTGGTGCTCGTGGAACTACGAATCTTCACCGAGCCCCAGCAAGGGGCTACCTACGACGATCTGCTCCGGGTTGCGAAGGTGACCGAGGAGGCGGGGTTCGACGCATTCTTCCGGTCGGATCACTATCTGAAGATGGGCGGGGTCTCCGGCCTGCCCGGGCCCACGGACGCGTGGATCACGCTGGCCGGGCTCGCGCGCGAGACTTCCCGGATCCGGATGGGCACACTGGTCACCGCCGCGACCTTCCGGCATCCGTCGGTGCTGGCGATCTCGGTCGCGCAGGTCGACCAGATGTCGGGCGGCCGGGTCGAACTCGGACTCGGTTCGGGGTGGTTCGCCGATGAGCATCGCGCCTACGGCATCGATCTGCCGGAGCTCGGCGAGCGCTTCGACCGCTACGCCGAGCAACTGGCCGTCATCACCGGCCTGTGGCAGACCCCGGTGGGCGAGACCTTCGATTTCACGGGCAAACACTATGTGCTGCAGGGCAGTCCGGCACTGCCCAAGCCGGTGCAGCAGCCCGGCCCGCCCGTGATCATCGGTGGCGCGGGCAAGAAGCGCACACCGGCCCTGGCCGCGCGGTACGCGCACGAGTTCAATCTGCCGTTCACGGATGCGGAAACGGCTGCGGCGCAATTCGATCGGGTTGCCGCGGCCGCGCGCGACATCGGCCGCGATCCCGGTGAGATCGTCCGCTCGGCCGCCCAGGTGCTGTGCGTGGGCCGCGACGAGGCCGAGATCGCCCGCCGCGCCGAGGCGATCGGCCGCGAGGTGGACGAACTGCGCACCAACGGCCTGGCCGGCACCCCGGCCGAGGTGGTCGACAAGATCGGCCGCTACTGCGAGACCACCGGCATTACCCGCCTCTACCTGCAGGTCTTGGATTTGTCCGACCTCGACCACTTGGAATTGGTCGCCGGCGAGGTCGCCGCCCAGCTGGGCTGAACCATCCGGTGCCGGCTTCGGCTCAGCCGACCTTCACCGGACTCCTGGGCTCGTCCGGATTGTCGACGTGGAGCTCGCGCAACCGCGCACCCTCCACGTCGATATCCGGCACGATCCGGCTGAGCCACCCCGGAATCCACCAGGCCGCCTTACCCATCAGCACCAGCAGCGACGGGATCAGGACCATGCGCACCAGGAATGCGTCGAACAGGACGCCCGCGGCGAGCGCGAAACCCATCGACTTGGCGGTCGCATCCGATTCCAGCAGGAACGAACCGAAGACCGAGATCATGATGACGGCGGCCGAGGTCACCACGCGTGCGCCGTGGTGGTAGCCGGAGATCATCGCCTCAATGGGTGGTTTCCCGTGCACGTATTCCTCGCGCATGCGGGTGACGAGGAAGACCTGGTAGTCCATGGCGAGGCCGAAGACCAAGCCGATCAACATGATCGGCAGGAAGCTCACGATCGGCCGCGGTTCGGAGATGAGACCCAGCGCGCCCTTCTGGAAGATCAGCACGGTGGCGCCGAAGGTCGCCGCCATGGAGAGCAGGAATCCCAGCGCGGCGGTGAAAGGTACCAGCACCGAACGGAATACCGCGATCAGCAACAGGAATGCCGCACCCGCCACGATGGCCAGATAGGGCAGGATCTTACTGAGCAGCGCATGGTCGACATCGGCGTAAATGGCTGTGGTGCCGGTGATTCCGTAGTCGATGCCGTATCTGTCGTGCAGTGCGGCTTCGGCATTGCGCGCGTTGCGCACCAGATCCTTGGTGGCCTGATCGTTGGGTCCGGTGGTGGGTACCGCGGTCATCAACGCGCCGCCGCCGTCCCTGCTCAGCTGCGGTCGGGTCACATAATCCATACCCGGATACGCGGCCAGCTCGTCGTGTAGCGCGGTCAGCGCCGCCTGCCGCTGATCGGCGGGCACCTGCGACAGATCGGCGACGACTTGCAGCTTGCCGTTACTGCCGGCACCGAATCCCTCGGTGCGCAGGTCGTAGGCCTTGCGAATGGTGGTGGTCCTGGGCTGGCTGTCCTCACCGGGCAGGCCCAGATTCAAGCTCAGCGCGGGCGCGGCCAGCAGACCCAGCACGATGATGCTCGCGACCAGCGTCAGCCACGGCATCCGCCCGATCACCCGCGCCACCCGCATACCGTTGGTGACCACCGAATCGTCCTCGGGATCGTGTCGCGCGATCACCGGCAGCCTCGGCTCGAACAGGTACTTGCCGAAGGCGCCGAGCAGGGCCGGCATCAGGGTGATGGCGGTGAGCACGGCGAACGCCGCCGCGATCGCCCCGCCCAGCCCCATGAAGGTCAGGAAGCGGATGTTGACGATGGCCAGGGCGACGAGCGCGATGATCACCGTCGCGCCCGCGAACACGACCGCCGAACCGGCCGTCCCCAGGGCCGTGCCCGCGGCGATCTCCGGCGAATTCTGCACCGCGCGTTCGTGTTTGTAGCGCGAGACGATGAACAGCGCGTAGTCGATCGAGAGCGCGATGCCGATCATCGAGGCCAGGAAGGTGGTGAAACTCGGTACCGACATGAACGATGTGCCGAGGAAGATCACCGACGTCGCCAGTCCGAGTCCGACGATCGCGGTGATGATCGGCACGAAGGCGGCCACGATCGCACCGAAGGCCACCACCATCACCACCAGCGCCACGGCCATGCCGATCATCTCGGCCCGACCACTGGGCTGTTGTTGTTCCATCGCCAGCGACCCGCTCATCTCCACCTGAAGTCCGGCGGCCCGCGCCTCGTCGCCGACCGCGTAGGCGGCCGCGCGATCGGCGGCGGTGATATCGGTGAACTTCTGGATCGTGAACGGAACGGTCAGCACCGCAACGGTATCGGGGTTCTCATTGTTCAACACGTCGACCGGCGCGGCACTGCAGCGCGAGACGAATTCCGGCGAACTGCGATCGGTCGCGAAGCAGCCCATCTGTTCGGTGGCGGTGATCGGATCCACCAGCGGGGTCTTGTGATCGACGATGTTCAGATCGTTCAGCTTCGAAACCACACCACCGACGGCCGCGCGCTGGGATGCGTCGGTGAGTTTCTGCCCCGGTGCCGCCCCGAAGACATAGGTGCCGGTGACCGCCTCGAAACTGAACGCCTGCGACATCCCCGGGAAGTGTTTGTCCATGATCTCGGTGGCGCGTTTCGACGGCAGATTCGGGATCGTGAAATCGTCGTTCATCGGCTTCTTCAGCTGCGTACCCAGGCTGCCGATGATCACGAACAGAATCAGCCAGACCGGGAGCACGATCCACTTGTGCCGAAAGGCGAATCTTCCCCACCGATACAGATACACGGACACGAGGCGCTCCTAGTGGTCGCTGGCCTCGATTGCCGATGACTGCGAACCGGGGCCGGTCGCTGATCGAGCTGTGCGGTAGCCGGTGCACTCGCCGTTCCGGTCGGTCCGTCGAGTGGCCGAGCTGGAGAGCATTGGGTTCGAGTCTGCTGGCTCGTTGCTGCAAGATCAAGCCGGATACGCCACGGGCCCCCATCCGATGTTCGGATGGGGGCCCGTGCCGTGGTTCGCGGATCAGCCGACCGGGACCGGCTGCTTCACGGTCGCCGCGTCGCGGTCACGCTGCTGCAGCTCGCGCAGCTTGGTGCCCTCGACATCGATATCGGGCAGGATCCGGTCCAGCCACCTCGGCATCCACCAGGCCCATTCGCCCAGCAGCACCAGCAGCGACGGGATCAGCACCATCCGGACCAGGAAGGCGTCGAACAGCACGCCGGCCGCCAGTGCGAAGCCCATCGACTTCGCGGTCACATCGGACTCCAACATGAATCCGCCGAAGACGGAGATCATGATGATGGCCGCGGAGGTGACCACGCGAGCGCCGTGGTGATAACCGGACACCATGGCCTCCTTCGGGGATTTGCCGTGCACGTATTCCTCTCGCATCCGGGTCACCAGGAACACCTGGTAGTCCATGGCGAGGCCGAATACCAAGCCGATCAACATGATCGGCAGGAAGCTCACGATCGGATGCTGATCGCCGATCAGGCCGAGTTTGTCCTGCTGGAAGATCAGCACCGTGGCGCCGAAGGTGGCCGCCATCGACAACAGGAATCCCAATGCGGCGGTCAGCGGCACCAGAACCGAGCGGAACACCAGCACCAGCAGGATGAACGCCGCGATCGCCACGATCGTCATGTACGGGACGATCTTGCCGAGCAGGGCGTTGGACACATCGGCGTAGATCGCGGTCGAGCCGGTGATGCCGTACTCCATGCCGTATTTCGCTTGCAGGTCCGACTCCGCGTCCCGGGCATGTTTCACCAGGTCCTGGGTTTCGGAGTTGTTCGGGCCGTGATCGGGTACCGCGGTCAACTGGGCGCCGGTGCTGTTCACATAGTCCGGAGTCTTCTGCGGCGTGAGCTTGTTCGTCGACGGCATGGTCACGAAGTCCATGCCCTGGTAGCCGGCCAGCTTGTCGTGCAGGGCCATGACGGCCTCCTGACGCTGCTCCGGCTTGACCTTGGTCAGATCCGCGACCACCAGCAGGGTGCCGTTGCTGCCCTCGCCGAACCCTTCGGTACGCAGGTCGTAGGCCTTACGAACCGTGGTGGTCTTGGGCTGGCTGTCCTCACCGGGGAGGCCGAGGCTCAGATTCACCGCGGGTGCGGCGAGCAGGCCGAGCACGATCACGCTCGCGCCGAGGGTTACCCACGGCGCCTTGGCGATCAGCCGGGCGAAACGCTTGCCGTTGGTGACGGCGTTGTCGTCCTCGGTATCGGTGCGCGCGACCAGCGGCAGCTTCGGCTTGAACAGGAAGCGGCCGAAAGCGCCCATCATCGCGGGCAGCAGGGTCAGCGCGACCAGGATCGCGAACAGCGCGGCCAGCGCGCCACCCAGACCCATCCAGGTGAGGAAGCTGACGCCGACGATGCTCAGACCACACAGCGCGATGATGACCGTCATACCGGCGAAGACCACCGCGGAACCGGCAGTGCCGATGGCGACGCCCGCAGCCTCTTCCGGCGAATCCTGCACGGCGAGTTCATGTTTGTAGCGCGAGACGATGAACAGCGCGTAGTCGATCGACAGCGCGATACCGATCATCGCCGCCAGCACGGTGGTGAAGTTCGGGATGTTGGCGATCGAGGTGCCGGCCATGATCAGCGAGGACGCCATGCCGACACCTACGATGCCGGTCAGAATCGGCACGAACGCCGCGATCAGCGCACCGAAGGCGATCATCATCACGATGAAGGCGACGGCGTAACCGATCATTTCCGACTGTCCGCCCGGCGGCGCCTGCTCGGTGGCGATGGTGCCGCTGATCTCCACGTCCAGTCCGGCCGCGCGCGCTTCGTCGGCGACCTTGTAGGCCTGGTCCCGATCGGCCTTGGTGATATCGGAGAACGACTTGATCTTGAACGGCACGCTGAAGTAGGCGACGGTATCGGCATTGTTGTTCTTGCCGAGCACGTTCAGCGGCGCCAGACCACATTTCGCGACGAAGTTCGGGTCGGTGCGATCACCGGAGGTGCAGCCGATCGCCGTCGTCGCGGCGACCGGATCGGTCAGGACGCCAGGGTTCTGCGGGTCCTGCTTGATCTTGGACTTGTCGACGATGTCGAGGTTGTTGATCTTCTCGACAAGCACGGTGAGCGCCTTGTGATTGTCCGGATCGGTGAGCTTGCCGTGTGTGGCCGCGGCGACATAAGTGCCGGTCACCGCGTCGAATTTGAAGGCCGCCGATTGTCCGGGAAATTCCCTGTCCAGGATGTCGGTGGCCTTCTGCGAGGGCAGATTGGGCATGTTGAAGTCGTCCTGGCTCTGCTTCTTCAGCCCGACGCCGACGGCGCCCACGATCACGAAGATCAGCAACCAGACCGGTAGCACGATCCATTTTCGGCGGAAGGCGAACTTCCCCCACCGATAGAGGTACACGGACACGCGGTATCTCCTAGCGATAGCTGATTTGCGGTGCTGAGTTCAGGCCCCGTAGACAGCACTACTGCGGACGCCGCACTGCGATCCGCCTCCATCGACGCTTTCTGCCTACCGTGCGGTAGGTAGACTACCCAATCGCTAAGCGGAGGAACAACCTCGATTTTCGGGGCGTGCCCTCCGCTTCGATCGGTTGATGAGAGGATCATCGCATGAGCGCCCGAAGTACCTCAGGAACCGTTGTCGCAGGTCAGAGCACCAAGGACGCGATTCGTGAGGCGGCGATCCGGCTTTTTTCGAACAAGGGCTTCGAGCAGACGAGCCTGCGCGAGGTCGCGGATGCGGTGGGAATCACAAAGGCGTCGCTCTACTATCACTACGCGTCCAAGCTCGATCTGCTGCTCGCGATCATCGAACCGATCTTCGACGACATGAAGCTCGTGGTCGATGAACTCGACGGTGTGACGTACAGCCCGGCGGGCGCTCGGGAGGTGCTGAATCGTCAGCTCCGGACCCTGTTACGACATCGCACCGCGGGCGCGATGTGCGTGCGCGACACCGTGGCCATCCTCAACGCGATCGGAGATCGGCATCCGGACATGTTCGATATGCACCGGCGACTGTGTGTCTGGCTGGCCGGACCCGACCCCTCGCACGAGGCGCAATTGCGTGCCAGCGCCGCCCTCGAGGTGCTGGGCACGGCGCTGTGGTCGAACGAACTCGTGCCCGATGCCGGTGACGAGGTGATCGAGCGGGTCCTGATCGAGGCCGCTCTCGGTGTGCTGAACGGACCGGGTGGACAGCGCTAGTGCATATCTCGGCGAGGATCGACTACGCGGTCCGCATCCTGTTGGAAATCGCTCGCGTGCAACCGAATTCGGTGAAGGCGGAGACGATCGCCACGGCACAGGACATTTCCCCGAAGATTCTGGAATCCATTGCGGCGCAACTGCGCCGGGCCGATCTGGTGGTCAGCCGGCGCGGCCCCGACGGCGGGTACCGGCTGGCTCGTGCGGCCGGTGAGATCAGCATCGCCGACGTGATCCGCGCGGTCGAGGGGCCGCTCGCCTCGGTGCGCGGGCAGCGCCCCGAGGACGTGGTGTATTCGGGGGTGGCCGAACCGCTGCAGCGGGTGTGGATCGCCCTACGGGTCAATATCCGCGCGGTGCTGGAGCAGGTCTCGATCGCGGATATCGCCACCGACGAACTGCCGGATTTCATCGCGGACCTGGTGTCCGATCCCGGTGCCTGGACGCGGCGGCCCGCGCCCGTCCCGCCCGGCGTCGACGCCTAGGCCGGAGGTGAGGACTGTGCCGGTCGAGCCGGTTTCGCGAGTGTGCGGGCCGGCTTTCGCCGAGCGAAAAATCTTGCCGCCACAGCCCCGGAATGACGGTAGCCTGCACCCATCATGTTGATCAGGTTGCTGCGCGCCTTTCTCGCCCCCTACCGCACCCAGTTGGTGGGGGTTGTTGTGTTGCAGCTCATCTCCGTCATCGCGATGCTCTATCTGCCCAGCCTGAACGCCGACATCATCGACAACGGCGTCACCAAGGGTGATATCGGCTACATCTGGACCACCGGTCTGTGGATGCTGCTGGTGTCGGGCGTGCAGATCATCGCCTCGGCGAGTTCGGTCTATCTGGGCGCACAGGCCGCGATGGGTGCGGGGCGGGAAATGCGCGCGGCGCTGCTGCACCGGGTGGGCACCTTCTCCGCCCGTGAGGTGGGCATCTTCGGCGCGCCGTCGCTGATCACCCGCAACACCAACGATGTGCAGCAGGTGCAGCTGCTGGTCGTGATGAGCGTGACCATCCTGGTGATGGCGCCGATCATGTGCATCGGCGGCATCGTGATGGCGCTGCGCCAGGACCTCGGGCTCTCCTGGATCCTGCTGGTCGCGGTGCCGGTGCTCGGCCTGACGATGGCGCTGATCATCTCCCGGATGGTGCCCGGATTCCGGCGCGTGCAGGAGCGCATCGACTCGGTGAACCGGGTGCTGCGCGAGCAGATCACCGGTATCCGCGTGGTGCGGGCGTTCGTGCGCGAACGCTACGAGTCGCAGCGTTTCGGCGTGGCCAACGACGAGCTGACCTCGGCCTCGCTGTTCGTGGGCCGGTTGGCCGCGCTGATGTTCCCGGCCGTGATGCTGATCAGCAACGTGACCACGGTCGCGGTGATCTGGTTCGGCGGGCACGCCATCGATTCCGGCACCATGCAGATCGGCTCGCTGACCGCGCTGCTGTCCTACATCATGCAGATCCTGATGGCCGTCATGATGGCGTCCTTCCTGGCGATGATCGCGCCGCGCGCGGCGGTCTCGGCCGAACGCATCGCCGAGGTGCTGGAAACCGATTCCTCGGTGGTGCCGCCGGTGCAGCCGCAAACCTTCGCCACCGATCCGGGGACGGTCGAGCTGGCCGGCGCCGAATTCGCGTTTCCGGGCGCCGCGGAACCGGTGCTGCGCGATATCAGCTTCCGGGTCTCGCCCGGGCAGACCACCGCGATCGTCGGTTCCACCGGATCCGGTAAGACCACGCTGATCAATCTGATTCCGCGGCTGATCGACGTCACCTCCGGCGTGGTGCGGGTCGGCGGCACCGATGTACGGCAGGTGGATATGGATCTGCTGCGCTCGCAGATCGGGCTGGTGCCGCAGAAGGCCTATCTGTTCTCCGGGACCATCGCGGAGAACCTGCGCTACGGCGATCCCGAGGCGACCGACGAACAGCTGTGGCACGCACTGGAAATCGCGCAGGCCGCCGAGTTCGTGCGGGCCATGCCCGAAGGGTTGCGGACCCCGGTCGCCCAGGGTGGCACCACCGTCTCGGGCGGCCAGCGGCAGCGGCTCGCCATCGCGCGCGCCCTGGTGAAGAAGCCCAAGATCTATCTGTTCGACGACTGCTTCTCCGCACTCGACGTCGCCACCGACGCCCGGGTGCGCGACGCGCTGCGGCCGGAGACGCGCGAATCCGCGGTGATCACCGTGGCGCAGCGCGTGTCGACCATCCGCGACGCCGACCAGATCGTCGTCCTCGAGGACGGTGCCATGGTCGGCCTCGGCACCCACGAACAGCTGTTGCGCGAATGCGAGGAGTACCGGGAGATCGTGGAATCGCAGTTCAGTCCGGAAGAGGCGGCGCGATGAGCTATCTTGGCGCAGCTGCTCATCGGGCCGCCCGGGTGCGGGTGTCCCGCAAGACACAGGAGGCGGCGCGATGAGGCCCGGGGCGCCGATGCCGGGTGCTCCCGGGCAGAAAGCGAGATCGTTCGGCCCGACGCTGAAGCGGTTGTTGCGCCGCCTGGCTCCGGACCGGACGGCCGTCGTGGCCATCCTGGTGCTGGCCGTCGCCTCGGTCGTCATGAACACCCTGGGGCCGCAGATCCTCGGTAAGGCGACCAACCTCATCTTCGACGGCGTCGTCAGCAAGCAGTTGCCGGCGGGGCTGACCAAGGATCAGGCGGTGGCGTCCCTGCGTGCGCAGGGGCAGGACCGGCTCGCGGACATGATGTCCTCGATGAACATCAACCCCGGCCACGGCGTCGACTTCGGCGCGGTGGGTCAGGTGCTGACCCTGGTTCTGGTGCTCTACGTGCTGGCCGCGCTGTTCAACTGGTTGCAGGCGTATCTGCTGGCCACGGTGATCAACCGCGCGGTGCAGCGGCTGCGCAGCGAGGTGGAGGACAAGATCCACCGGCTGCCGCTGAGCTATTTCGACACCAACGCCCGCGGCGATGTGCTCTCCCGCGTGACCAACGACGTCGACAATGTGGCGCAGAGCCTGCAGCAGACCATGAGCCAGCTGGTCATGTCGGTGCTGTCGGTGATCGGCATCCTGATCATGATGTTCTGGATCTCGCCGTTGCTGGCGGTGATCGCGCTGCTCACGGTCCCGGCCGCCGTGGTCGTCACGGCCCAGATCGCGAAGCGGTCGAAACCGCATTTCGTCGATCAGTGGAAGTACACCGGCCTGGTCAACGCGCAGGTCGAGGAGGCCTTCACCGGCCACGAGGTGGTCACGGCGTTCGGCCGCATCCGCGAGGTCGGCGTGGAATTCGACAAGCGCAACGACAAGCTCTACCAGGCCAGCTTCAAGGCGCAGTTCATCTCCGGGCTGATCATGCCGGTGATGATGTTCATCGGAAACCTGAACTACGTGCTGATCGCCGTGGTCGGCGGTCTGCGCGTGGCCTCGGGCAGCCTGTCGCTGGGTGAGGTGCAGGCCTTCATCCAGTACTCGCGCCAGTTCAGCCAGCCGCTCACCCAGATCGGTTCGATGATCAATCTGCTGCAGTCGGGCGTCGCGTCGGCCGAGCGGATCTTCGAAATCCTCGATGCCGACGAGCAGGTTCCCGATCCGCGCGAGGAGGATCCGCGCCCGATCGATCGCGGCCGGGTCGAATTCGACGCGGTGTCGTTCCGCTACGAGCCCGACAAGCCGGTGATCGAGGATCTCTCGCTGGTCGCCGAGCCCGGCCACGTGGTCGCCATCGTGGGTCCGACGGGTGCCGGTAAGACGACGCTGGTCAATCTGCTCGAGCGGTTCTACGAACTGGATTCCGGCGCGATCACCATCGACGGGGTCGACATCACCGGCATCGGCCGCGACCGGCTGCGCTCGCGGATCGGCATGGTGCTGCAGGACACCTGGTTGTTCGGCGGCACGATCCGCGAGAACATCGCCTACGGCAACCCGGAGGCGAGCGAAGAGGAGATCCTCGCGGCCGCCCGCGCCGCCTACGTGGACCGCTTCGTCCATTCGCTGCCGCTGGGTTACGACACGGTGATCGACGAGGAGGGCTCCGGAGTCAGCGCCGGTGAGAAGCAGCTGATCACCATCGCCCGCGCCTTCCTGGCCAAGCCGACCATCCTGATCCTCGACGAGGCCACCAGTTCGGTCGACACCCGCACCGAGTTGCTGGTGCAGCAGGCGATGGCCGCGCTGCGCCGTGACCGCACCAGTTTCGTTATCGCGCACCGTCTTTCGACGATCCGCGATGCCGATCTGATCGTGGTGATGGAGGGTGGCCACATCGTCGAGCAGGGCACCCACGAGCGGCTGCTGGCCGCCCGCGGCGCCTACTTCCGCCTCTACAACGCGCAGTTCACCGGCGCGGCGGTCGATCAGGATCTGGTCGACGAGGAGACGCTGGACGTGGTGTGAGGGCCGTGGTCACCGGCCTGGCAGGATAGCGGCGTGTCCGATCCCGACCAGTTCTCCTTCACCGTCGGTACGTCGCTGCCGGGGCGGCACGGCCGCACCGGTGTGATCACCACGCCCCACGGGCAGATCGCCACTCCGGCGTTCATCCCGGTCGGCACCAAGGCCACGGTCAAGGCGGTACTTCCGGAGGCGATGGCGGAGATCGGCGCGCAGGCCCTGCTCGCCAATGCCTACCACCTGTATCTGCAGCCGGGATCCGACATCGTCGACGAGGCGGGCGGCCTGAGCCGGTTCATGAACTGGCCGGGCCCCACCTTCACCGACAGCGGCGGCTTCCAGGTGATGTCGCTCGGCGTCGGCTTCAAGAAGGTGCTGGCCATGGAGGCCGTCGGCGTGCAGAGCGACGAGGTGATCGCGAAGGGTAAGGAGCGGCTGGCCGTGGTCGACGACGACGGCGTCACCTTCCGCTCCCATCTGGACGGATCCAGCCATCGGTTCACCCCCGAGGTGTCGATGGGGATCCAGCACCGCCTCGGCGCCGACATCATGTTCGCCTTCGACGAACTGACCACGCTGTTCAACACCCGCGGATATCAGGAGAAATCGCTGCGCCGCACGCACGAGTGGGCGCAGCGCTGCATCGACGAACACGAGCGGCTCACCGCCGAACGCGCGCACCGGCCGTATCAGGCGCTGTTCGCGGTGATCCAGGGTGCGCAGTACGAAGACCTGCGCCGCAAGGCCTGCCGCGATCTGGACGCGATGCGGGGAAGCGGCGGAACGGGTTTCGACGGTTACGGCATCGGCGGCGCGCTGGAGAAGGCCAATCTCGGCACCATCGTGGGCTGGTGCTGCGACGAACTGCCGGCGGAGAAACCGCGGCATCTGCTGGGTATCAGCGAACCCGAGGACTTCTTCGTGGCGATCGAGAACGGCGCCGACACCTTCGACTGCGTCAATCCGTCCCGCGTCGCGCGCAATGCCGCGATCTATGTGGCGGCCGGCCGGTTCAACATCAACACCAGCCGGTTCCGCCGCGATTTCACCCCGATCGACGACACCTGCGACTGCTACACCTGCGCTCACTACACCCGTGCCTACATCCATCACCTGTTCAAGGCGAAGGAAATGCTCGCCGCGACGCTGTGCACGATTCACAACGAGCGCTTCACGATTCGGCTCGTGGACGACATCCGCGCGAGCATCGAGGGCGGCTACTACGACGACTTCAAGGCGGAGTTCCTGGGACGGTGGCAGGGCCGGATCCGCTTCGACTGAACGGAACGGCCCCGCCTCGCGCCCGGTTCCGCGTCAGCTGTAGAGCGCCGGCTTGTCCAGCGGTGCGTAGCTGGGTTCGTGCTTCTTCAGATAGGCGATGCAGCGGTAGCTGATCGGCATGATCAGCACCTCGCACAGGGTCTTCCACACGAAGCCGACGATCACATAGTTGATGAACGCGCCCCACGTGTTGATCCCGATGGCCGTCGCCGCGATCGAGCAGAACACCAGCGTGTCGCCGAATTCACCGGCGACGGTCGAGCCCAGCAGCCGCGCCCACAGATGCTTCTCCTTGGTGCGCTCCTTGATCAGCACCAGCGTCATCGAGTTCAGGAACTGGCCCACCACATAACCGGCGAGCCCGGCCGCGACGAGTTGCGGCGTGGTCCCGGCGACGGTGCGGAACGCGTCCTGATTGTCGTAGAACCCGGCCGCCGGCAGGCCGATCGCGATCCAGAAGCAGACCACCATCAGGATCAGCATGCCGAAGCCGTAGTAGATGGTGCGTCGGGCGGCCTTGAAGCCGTACACCTCGCTCAGCACGTCGCCGATCACATAGGCGAGGGGGAACAGGAAAAATGCTCCGTCGGTGGTGATCGGCAGGATTTCGATGGGTCCGAGGGACACCTCGTGGCCGGTGAAGAACTGCACGCCCTTGGTCGCGCAGATGTTGGAAATCATCAGCGTCGCCGTGAACAAGGTCACGATCAGCGTGAAGGGACCCCCCGCGGCCTGCGCGAATGCTGCGTGTTCGACCGCGGGGCGTCCAGACTCCCCGGTCGGTGTCGTTTCTTGTGTCTCACTCACGACCTGTGCACGATACCGGCAACCCGGCCCGGTGGAATAGGCTGGACCGATGACGAATCCCGGCGATTCCGACGAATGGTGGAAACAGTACGGCGGCGAAGGTGTCTCGTCCGATTCGGGCGGCCACCAGTCGGTTCCGCCGACTCCGCCGCAGCAGCCCACCCCGCCGCCCAATCCGCAGGCCGGATACTCCTCGGCCCCGCATCAGCAGTCGTCTCCCTACCAGCAGCCGACCCCGCCGCCGCAACAGCAGCAGTCCTACCCGAGCTATCCGCAGCAGCAGCCCTACGGTCAGCCCGGCTACGGCTATCCGGCCGCGACGCCGTATCAGCCCTACGGCTACGCGGCGCCGCAACAGGGCACCAACGGACTGGCGATCGGTTCGCTGATCGCGTCGATCCTGGGACTGTGCACCTGTATCGGATCGATCGTCGGGATCATCCTGGGTGTGATCGCGCTGAACCAGATCAAGGAGCGCGGCGGTCAAGGCCGCGGTATGGCGCTCGGCGGAATCTGGGTCGGTGCCGTCGGCATCGTGCTCACCATCGTGTGGGTGATCGTCAACGTCGCGGCCGCGAACTGGTAGGAGCCGGACCGGAGCAGCAGTGCGTCCGGATCGCCGGACGCACCGTCGCCGGATCAGCTGTGGCGCAGCGGATCCGGATGTTCGGGGTCCAGAATCCACGGTTCGTGCGGCACCGTCGCCGGAGTGAACTGATCCAGTAGCGCGCGCGGTGTCTCGCCCCGCAGGCCGAGCGAGGCCGCGAGCAAGGTGAAAACCTGACGCGGCGTCTCGCCGAGAGCGGTTCTGTCGCGCAGGGTTACGGCACCGTCGCGCTTGGCCAGCCGCGCGCCCTCGGTGTTGAGCACCAGCGGGACGTGCGCGTAGGAGGGTACGGCGAGTCCGAGGACCGTGGCCAGATAGGCCTGCCGCGGTGTCGAAGGCAGCAGATCGTCACCGCGAACGACCTGGTCGAAGCCCTGGGCCGCATCGTCCACCACAACCGCGAGGTTGTAGGCCGCCGTTCCGTCGCCGCGACGCAGCACGAAATCGTCGACCAGCCCGCGATACCGGCCGTGGATTTCGTCGACGATCTCGAATTCCGTGGTCTGCGAGCGCAGGCGCAGTGCGGCGGGGCGACCCTCGGCGCGCTTGGCCGCCCGCCGCGCCTCGCTCAGGTCGCGGCAGGTCCCCGGATAGGCGCCCATCGGGCCGTGCGGTGCGGAGACGGCCTTCTGAATCTCCTTTCGCGTGCAATAACACTCGTAGGTCATGCCGGCCGCGCCGAGCCGCTCGATCGCTGCCGCATACTGCGGGGTGCGATCCGATTGCCGGACCACCTGGCCGTCCCAGTCCAGCCCGACCGCGGCCAAATCCTCGAGCTGACGCTGCTCCGCGCCCGGCCGCACCCGGTCCAGGTCCTCGATCCGCAGCCGGAAATTGCGTGCGGTGCTGCGGGCGAACAACCACGCCAGCAGGGCGGTGCGGAGATTGCCCAGGTGCAGGTCACCGGAGGGGCTGGGGGCGAAGCGACCCGCCCCGGCGGTATGCGGGATCATCCGCGCAGCCGGGGGCACAGCGCGTCCTCCGGAATCTCGCGGCCGGCATCCAGATCCGCCAGCAGACCCTCGGCATGTGCGACGAGCCCGGTCGAATCGATGCCGTACGGGGGCGACGGCGTGGCCGACAACCGGCCGATCGCCCGCTCGAGCAGGGTGCGGGCACCCTTCGGATTACCGCGCTGGATGTGGGTGATGCCGACGGCGTACTGCGCCAGCCCCTGCCACAGCATCCTTTCCGCGAACGGTCCGTTCTTCCATGCGGCCTCCAGCACCTCGTGTGCGTTGAAGGCCAGTCCCTCGTTCAGGAGGCGCTGGGCATAGTCCAGGGTTTCGTCCGGTGGGAGGTCGAGATCATCCGGAATCCGGGCGACGCCGACGCTACCGGGCGGTAGTGGTCGCCCGAACCGGTCTCGAGGACGGGCATTTCGGGCGTGTCCGGCATCGTCGCGATCTCGTTCCACCACTACTCCATGATCCATACCGAGCAACCGCACGGTTTATCCGGGGCGTAGTGCGGCCGTGCCCGAGCGAATTTCGCGGCCCGGTTTTGTTTAGCGGATCATTCTCCTGTCATTTGGCAATTTCCTCGCTATTAGTGAACGGGAATTATTTATCGCAATTCGAGTGGTTGAAAGTGAAAAGATGCGGGACATGGATTGTGGGTGCTGCTAGGGTGCTCTCCCGGGGTCAACGCGAGCGCGCACCATGGCGGTGCGTACCTCGTGGCCCATTCCGTTCATCGAGTAGTTCGTGCGCTATGACCAGGCGCATCGTGGAGCCGTCGGGTCTCGAGAAACCCGGGTCCGGCGACGATGGAAGCATGATTGTCGCGTTATCTACGGTTGTAAAGGAGAGGTTGAGGTGAAGGTTGATTCGACCGGTGCGGTGTGGCGCAAGAGTAAATACAGCGGCCCCGACGGAAACTGTGTCGAGGTCGCTTTTCTGAGTGACGGCAATGTCGGGGTTCGCGATACCAAAGACTGCGGCAGCGGGCCGATTCTGGCTTTCACACCCGGCGAGTGGGATGCGTTCGTCTCGGGCGTGACCGACGGGAAGTTAGGTCCCGCCTGACCCCGGCGATCAGGTGATGGGCCCCGAGTCGACGCGACTCGGGGCCTTGTTGTGCTGGTCGATGCGGCCGATCCCGGGTGCCGATGGATCTCGGTGGGTGCGGGATATGTGGACGGTTGTGGATATCGTCGGCGGGTGGATCTACTGACACCGCAGGATGCCACCAGGTTCTGGTTGTCGCGCCGGGCCTGCAACGACCTGTTCCTGCTCTACTGCTTCGACGACGCCGGATGGTCCGCCGACGCGCTGCGGGCGGCGGTGATCGCGCGCAGCGCCGAAATCCCGGAGTTGAACGTCCGTATCCGGGAGCACCGTTTCGCTTATCCGGCCTGGGAGCCTGCGGATTTCGACGAGGCGCAGGTCGTCGTCCACACGTCCGAGGAGCCGCTGTGGACGACTGTGGAAGCATCGCTGGGGGTGATTCTGGCGCACTCGGTACCGGCGCGGCGATACATCTGGCGGATCCATCTGTATCGCGGTGTCCGGGACGCGCCGGGCGCATCGGGGCCCGCACTCGTTGTGGTGCTTCAGCTTTCGCATGCGCTGGCGGACGGAAAACGGGCCGCGCATATCGCGCGCGAGTTGTTGCGGGGCTTGGACGCGGCAGCTCGCGGGGTCGCCGAACCGGGTGACGGTTCGGATCGCGTCGGATCGTCCACCGGCGCGATGGTCCATCGGCATCACGGCCGCGGGGCGCGAGCCCGGTTCGCGTCATCTGTGGAAACCCTTGCGGTCGAAGCCCTGGCGCTTCTTTCGTTCCTGCCCGGCGTGGCCCGAACGGTGCGGCGCGGATTCGTCGCGGCACGTGCGGACAGGGAATTGAACAGCCTCGCCGAGGCGGGTGAGATTCCCCCCGCGGCACCGAATTTCGCGCCGACCCGGCTGAACCGCCCGCCGGCGCCGGAGCATCGGGCCGTCCGCGTGATCGCGGGGGAGAGCCTGCACGTTCCCGGCTATACGGTCACGGTCGTCGCGCTGACCGCGATCTCCGTCGCGATGAGCCGATATCTTGCCGCCCACGGCGAATCCGCCGACCCGTTGGGCGCGCAGGTCTCGATGGCCCTGCCTGTGGTGACCGATCGAAAAGCTGTCCCGCACAACAACTATCGTGACCTCGGTGTCGATCTGTGCGTCGCGGAACCGGACCTGCGGCTGCGGGCGCGCCGCATCGCCGCGGCGCTGGCCGAACGACGGATCCGCGCCACCCATCCGCTGCAGTCCGCGCGTGACCGCGTCACCGACGCGATCCCGGCCCCGGTTCTCCGTCGCGATATCGCCGGCTATCCCTTGGATCTGGTTCCCGACCGGATCTCGGGCCACACCGTGCTCTCCAGCGTCCACCGCGGCGAGGCGGATCTGTCGATCGCCGGCGGCGCGGTCCGCTTCACCGCCGGTTTCCCCGCCCTCGGCGCGGTGATGCATCTGACCCACGGCCTGCACGGACTCGGAACGACGGTGACCCTGTCGGTCCACGCCGATCCCCAGGTGGTGGATGTGGACGAGTACGCCCGCCTCTTGCGTGGCGCGGTGGGTGAGGTCGGTGCGCGGCTGACCGCCGACTGATCGCGGAAGAGGCTGGTGCACCTCTTTCCATATTCAATATATAGCGGAGTGGGGGGCTTGCGGCAAGGCCCCGGTCGTGCCGCACAATGGCCCGCCGAGGCCGTGTACCTGCGAAAACGGGAGGAGACGCGCAGCGGCCGAGACGGACACGGGTGTCCACATGAACCATGTCGAGCCAGGGAAATGAGGGACACATGTCGGAACCGGGGTATCAGGACGAGTTGCGGGCCGAACAGGACTACGTGTCCGGGCTCTACGCACGCCTCGACGGCGAGCGCGCCGAGGCGAAGGGCCGCTACAGCGCGGCGTTGCGCGGCAACGGCGGTGCGCTGGTGGACCGCGATGCGGAGGTGCGCACGCTGGCGCGTGAGGTGAAGCGCTTGGACGTGGCCGACAACGGCCTGTGTTTCGGCCGATTGGACAGCGATTCCGGGGAGCGGTCCTATATCGGCCGGATCGGGCTGTTCGAGCGGAGCAACGACTTCGAGCCGTTGCTGCTGGACTGGCGGGCTCCGGCGGCACGGGCCTTCTACACCGCCACCGCCGCCAGCCCGGAGCGGATGCGGCGGCGCCGGCAGTTCCATTCCCGCGGCCGCCGCGTCGTCGACTACACCGACGAGATCTTCGGCCGTCCGGGCGCCGGGGAACGCGGGGATGCGGCGCTGCTCGCGGCCGTCGACGCGCCTCGTGGCGAGGGCATGCGCGACATCGTGGCCACCATCCAGGCCGAACAGGACGAGATCATCCGGCTCGATCATCCCGGCGTGCTGGTGATCGAGGGCGGACCCGGTACCGGCAAGACGGTGGTGGCGCTGCATCGCGTCGCCTATCTGCTCTACACCCAGCGCGAGCAGATGGAGCGCCACGGCGTTCTCGTGGTCGGACCCAATCCGGCCTTTCTGCGTCATATCGACCGCGTGCTGCCGTCGCTCGGCGAAACCAACGTCGTCTTCACCACCACGGGCGATCTGGTGCCGGGCCTGCACGTGACCGCCGAGGACACTCCGGATGCGGTGCGCATCAAGGGTTCGCTGCGCATGCTGGATGTGCTCGCCGCCGCGGTCGCGGACCGGCAGTGCTTGCCGGCGGAACCGCTGACCATCGAATTGACCGATGTCACCGCGCGCATCGATGCGGCGACCGCGGAATGGGCGCGCGAGGAGGCGCGCACCAGCGGTCTGCCGCACAACGAGGCGCGTGCGGTGTTCCGCGAGATCGTCACCTACGTGATCACCGAGCGCGCGATCGCGCGGATCGGCAAGGGCTGGATCACCCGCGACGACCGGGAGGCGTGGGAGAACCTGCGCGCCGACCTCGTCGCCGAGCTCGCCGAGAGTGAGCAGTTCGCTGCCGCGCTCGACCAGCTCTGGCCGGTGCTCACCCCGGAAAAGATACTGGCCGAGCTGTATTCGTCGTCCGAGCGGTTGCGAGCGGCAGGCGCCGACCCGGCCCTCGGGCGTGCCGATGGCGCCGCGTGGACGGTGTCGGACGTACCGCTGCTCGACGAACTGGTCGATCTGCTGGGCCGGGAGAAGCCGGCGGACGACACCGCGGAACGCGAACGTGCGGCCGAAGCCCGATATGCCGCAGGCGTTTTGGAGCTCATGACCGGCCGCGAGGATTCGATGGACGACGAGGACCACCTCTTCGCCACCGACCTGCTCTACGCCGAGGACCTCGCCGACCGATTCACCGATCGCGATACCCGTGATCTGGCCGAACGTGCCGCCGCCGACCGGGATTGGACCTATCGCCACATCGTGGTCGACGAGGCGCAGGAGCTCTCCGAGATGGACTGGCGGGTGCTGATGCGGCGGTGTCCGGGCCGCTCCTTCACCGTGGTCGGCGACCTCGCCCAGCGTCGTTCGACCGCCGGCGCGACGTCGTGGGACGCCATGCTCGAGCCCTATGTTCCCGGCCGGTGGCGCTACCGCTCCCTGACGGTGAACTACCGTACGCCGGCCGAGATCATGGCGGTCGCGGCGGCGGTGCTCGCCGAATTCGCGCCGGGTGTGCGGCCACCCGAGTCGGTGCGCGCCTGTGGCGTGCGGCCGTGGTCGCGCCGAGTCGACGAGAGCGAATTGACCTCCGCCATCGCGGATTTCGTTCGCGACGAGGAGGGGCGCGAGGGCACCGCCGTCGTAATCGGCCCGCCCGGCGTGCCCGGCACGGTTGCGGCATCGGAGACGAAGGGCCTCGAGTTCGATGCCGTACTCGTCGTCGAACCGGAGCGCATCCTCGCCGACGGGCCGCGTGGCGCGGCCGAACTCTACGTGGCCCTCACCCGCGCCACTCAGCGCCTCGGAGTTCTGCACCGAGCCCCGCTGCCCGCGGCACTCACCGGTCTGGTCCCGGTCGCCGAGCCCGCGGCGGCCGGAAATCGCCGCTCCGCGTAGCGATGTGGCGGGCCGCTAATCCGGCGGCCCGCACCCGCCGCGCATGATCAACGCATGTGCCGGACACCATTGGGTCACCGGCAGCCGACTGCGCCCGTTCCCGGTGCGCAACTCGAATTCCACCAGCCCCAGCCACGTTCCGTCCGCCGCCCGCGCCCAGGCGTGCAGTCGCCCCGGAATTCGCCCGGTGATCTCGAGCCCGCCCGCCCGCACCTGCCCCGCCACCGCTTCGTGATCGACCATCCGTGGATACGTGGGGATAGCGGCAGCCACGTCCACCAGCACCGGCATCGGCGGAACCACCACCCGATGCAGTGCGAACTCTCCCTTCTCCGGCCAATGTTCGAACATGTGTTCGATCATAAACCGAAGCGCCGACAAATAGCTCGCGGATTCGCCGGCCGCGTCGCAGTGTCACCGACTCCGGAACTCCAGTGCGGTCCGCCCGTCCGCCACCGGCCTCACGGCACGCAGCATCAGACCGCATGTCTCACCCAGCGCCCCCAACTCGGTCACCGTCCGCTCCCGCCCGCCGAAGCACATCGACATGAACAGGTCGATCGCCGTATCGGCCCCCCGCCCCCGAATCGGCTCGATCACCACAACCGCCCCGTAAGCCCCTGCGGCGCGGGCGCATTCGGCGAGGATGGCTGCGGCGAGCTCGTCGTCCCAGTCGTGCAGGATGTCGGACAGAAGGTAGGCATCGGCACCGGTGGGGAGCGGATCGAAGAAGCTGCCCGCAACGGCGGACGCGCGCTCCCTCGGGCCGGTCGCCGTGAATCGCTCGGTGGCAGCGGCGGCCGTCGGCGCCAGGTCCAGCACTCGTCCGCGCACGCCGGGATGCGCGCGGAGGATCGCCGTCAGTAGGGTGCCGTCGCCGCCGCCGACGTCGAGAACGTCGGGGAAGCGACTCCAGTCGAACCGCGCCGCGATCTGGTCCGCGTAAACCCGGAAGCGGCAATTCATCTGGGCGTCGAAGGACGTGCGCAGCGCGGGCTCGGCTTCCAGATCGGCCCAGAAATCACGTCCGTACCGGCTCGGATAGGCGGGCCGGCCGGAAGTGATCGTGCTCAGCAGTTCCACGAAGGCCAGTTCGGCGCGCCCGCCGGCGCTGCCGATATCGAGCAGCAACAGCGGGAACGGGTCGGGGGAGTCCGTGCTCATCTGGTTGCCGAGGCTCGTGGGCCGGTAGCGGCCGGATGCCGCTTCGTCGTCGAAGACGCCGACGGTGACCAGATGGTCGAGCAGTCGACGGAGCGCGGGAGCCGAGGTTCCGGTGCGTGCCGCCAGTTCTTCGGCGGTCGCGCCCGCGCTGCTCGCGTGGTCCACCAGCCGCAGCGTCGCGGCCACGCGGACGGCCATCGGTGTGGCCAGATCGGCCAGGGCGAGGATCGAGGCGGGTTGCTCCGGCGAATTCACCGGCCCAGACTATCCGGCAGACTCCCGACGGCCATCGAATTTCGTTGTGGCGCAGTGGTTGTGAGCCTCGTCGTTCAGCGGCTGACGGTGGTCTGCTGTTCGACGCGGGAGAGTTTCTCCGGGTTACGGACCACGTAGAGGCCGGTGATCAGGCCGTCGTCGAGGCGCATTGCCACCACGTCGTCGATTCGTCCGTCGATCCGGACGATCAGTGCGGGGCAGCCGTTGATCTGGACCGCCTCGACGATTGCCTCGGTGCGCAGTCGGGGCAGGCCGGTACGCAGGGCGCGGGCGACCCGGTCGGCGCCCGCGATCGGCCGCAGGACCGCCTGGACCACACCCCCGCCGTCGCCGAGCAGCACCACGTCGGGAGCCAGCATGTCGACCAGATGCTGCAGGTCGCCGGTTTCGATGGCGTGCTGGAAGGCTTCGACGGCGCGGCGGGATTCGTCGGCGGACACCACGCCGCGGGGTCGGCGCGCGGCGACGTGAGCCCGTGCGCGATGGGCGATCTGGCGTACCGCGGCGGGCGTCTTGTCGACGGCCGCGGCGATCTCGTCGTAGCTCAGGTCGAACACCTCGCGCAGCACGAACACCGCTCGTTCCGTCGGTGCGAGCGTTTCCAGCACCAGGAGCATCGCCATCGACACGCTGTCGGCGAGTTCGACGTCCTCGGCCACATCGGGCGCGGTCAGCAGCGGTTCCGGCAGCCACGGACCGACGTAGGACTCCTTGCGGCGCCCGAGTGTGCGGAGCCGGGTCAGCGCCTGGCGGGTGACGATCCGGACCAGGTAGGCGCGCTGATCGCGGATGTCGTCGAGGTCGACGTCCACCCAACGCAACCAGGTCTCCTGCAGCACGTCCTCGGCGTCGGCCGCCGAACCGAGCATCTCGTAGGCAACCGTGAACAGCAGATTGCGATGGGTGACGAACGCTTCGGTGGCGCCGTCGATGCGCTCGCTCATGGGGGCTCCTGTCCGTGCTGTCTCGACTCCGGCACACACGAGACGTTCGCCGGACCCGCCGTGTGACACCTCCTGTAAGTGATACGCGTCACTACGACGGTGATCTCGCGGCGATGGCCGGGGCGACCCACGCCGTGAGATAGCGGCGCAGTTCCGGGCCGTGCCGGGGCGGACGGCCCGGATCGACGACGAACGATTGCACGATGCGAAGCATATGTTCGACGAGTTCATCCAGATCGGCGCCGGACAATCCGGCCGCGGTCCAGTCGACGGCGAAGCGTTGCAGGATCGAGCGTCCGAATGCCAGTGCGGTGTCGGAGGTTACGCCGGCGGAGAAGGCCCCGGCCCGCCCCGGAGTGAGCAGTAGGTTGAGGTACCGCTCGTGCGGCAGCCGCTCGAGGGTGTAGGCGATGCCCTCGACCACCGCCGTGGCGGGGTCGCGGATCCCGCTCAGATGTTCGGCCAGAACGTCGAGGAACTGCCCGGTCTGCGCGACGGCGGTCGCGGTCAGCAGGCTCTCGGCACTGGGAAAGTAGCGGTACACCGTCTGCCGGGTGACGCCGAGGTCCCGGGCGACCTCGGCGATGCTGATATCGCTGCCGGACCGGTCGATCGCGGTGCGGGCGGCGGCGAGAATCCGTGCGACGGCTTCCTCGTCGTCCGCGGGCGTCGCCCCCGCCCAGCCATGCGTGCGCACCGAATGCCCAATCCCTTCCTCGAAGCGTCGACGGTACCGATCCTGCCGAGAGGGCAGCCCGGCTCTTGACCATACATATGGAACCAACTGTATGGTCGACCGGAACTACCGGAGAGAAGGAATCTCAATGAGGTTGTCAAGTCCTACTGGTGATTTCCGGGTTTGCTGATGGGGTCAGGTTGCGGGGGCGGGCTGGTAGGTCTTGTGGTCGCGG
>NZ_JOJF01000018.1:0-224804 GCF_000720265.1 Nocardia sp. NRRL WC-3656
ACCCATATGCCAACGCGAGCAACATCTTCCACAAACATGCTGATGGGGAGGCACCGCTGAGCGGTGCCACCCCATCACTCACTTCGAGACAGAACCTAGACCGGACCCGCGTTCTCGGCGCCGGAGACGCCCGGAACGCGAACCGCGACGTCCTCGATGAAGTCGACCACCAGTTCCCGACGGCAGAACAACCAGCTCTCGCCGATCCGGGCGAAGGTGTCCTGATAGCGGATGGCGACCCGCCGGTCCCGGTAGCCGTCCGCGCGCCGCGAGATGTGGTGTGCCGTGCAGTAGACCTCACCGTGCACGCGGTCGCGCGAAACCGGCTCGAGCACATGCTGTTCCACGACGTGGCGGGTGAGCACGAACCGTGACACCGCGTCCACCACCGAGGAGACCACGCGCTGCCTTCCCATCAGCTCCACGGCTTGCTCCGTCCCGTTCAGCACGGGTGGTAATACGAGGACCGCATCCGGAGTGAACAGCGCTGTGAGCGCGGCACTGTCCCGGCGGTCGGCGGCGCGCGCATATCTCGCCGGGAGTGTGGTGATGGCAAGTCGGTCCGCGGGTTCCACGGTCCCATCCTCGCCGCTCGGCCCTACGCGGGAACAGAGCTTTCCGGTGGGTGGGACCTCGCCGGACATCCGACCGGTCGACACCGCTAACGTGCGAACGACGTATCGCGACAACCGCGAACGGCAGAGGAGAAACCACGATGGATGCGATGACGTCGGCCGATCCGGAACCGGAAAGCGTTCCCACGGTGAGCAATTCACCTGCCGACATCGTCCTGACCTCGCAACTGCAGGACGTCCCGGTCGACCGCGCGACAGCCGCGGCGCGGCGGGTGATCGACGCCCTGCTGCGCACCGACCGGACCAACGCGAATCTGGACCGGGTGGCCGAGGAGCTCGACAACATCGCCGACCACCTCGAGCAGCATGCCCCGGTGGTCGCGGAACGGCTGATCGACATGTGGCGCGGTGAGGGTGTGACCCGGCACGATCCGGTCACCGGTCCGGAGAACGCGATCGCACCGCCCCTCGCACTCACCGGCCGTGCGGACGGGTCGGTGGACGGTGTCGTGACCCTGACGCTTCCGTATCAGGGACCGCCGGGACATGTGCACGGGGGAGTGGCCGCGCTGCTGCTCGACCACACACTCGGGGTGGCGAACGCCTGGTCGGGCCGCAGCGGCGCGACGGCGCAACTGAATGTGCGGTATCACCGTCCGACCCCCTTGTTCGAGCCGCTCACGGTCGGCGGCCGGATGGCGTCGGAGGACGGCCGCAAGATCAACTCGGCCGGCGCGATCCACACCGCCGACGGCTCCCTCTGCGTGTCGGTGGAGGGTCTGTTCATCGACAAACGGGTTCCCCGCCCGCGCTGACGAGCGGCCGGAACCGATCGGCCACGCCCCTGTTCCCACTCAGCGAGAGAGGTCCGCAGATGAAGATTCTGATCGTCGGTGGCACCGGCATGATCGGCGTGCACGCCGCGCTGCACCTGCGCGAGCACGGTGACGAGGTCACCGTCGCGGGCCGCGGCCCGATATCGGCCGATTCACCGGTCGCCGATTTTCCGCTGCTGGTGGGCGATTACACGGTGCCCACCTTCACCCCGGCACAACTGGAACGCTTCGACGGCATCGTGTTCGCCGCAGGGCAGGACGTGCGGCACATGACTCCCGAGGACGACACCCGGCGATTCTGGGAGACCACCCAGAGCGTCGGCGTACCCCGCTTCGCGGCACTGGCCAAGCAGGCCGGCGTGCCGCGCTTCGTGCAGGTCGGCAGCTACTACCACCAGCTGCGCCCGGACTTCGCCGAGCACAACCCCTATATCGCGGCCCGCAAAGCCGCCGACGAGGGCGCCCGCGCGCTCGCCGACGATTCGTTCGCCGCGTGCACCCTCAATCCACCGTCGATCATCGGTGCGGTACCGGGAACGTCGGCTCGCCGCTATCGTCGGATGATCTCCTGGGCGGCGGGGAACGAACCCGGCATCCCCGACTTCGCACCCGCCGGCGGCACCAACTACATGTCCGCTGCCTCACTCGCACAGGCGATTCGGGGCGCACTGGTGCGGGGTGAGCCCGGTGCGGCCTACCTCGTCGGCGACCAGAACCTGTCGTATCGGGAGTTCTTCCAGATGCTCGTCGACGCCGCGGGCGGTGGGCGGACCATCACCGAGCGCGACGAGCAGCACCGGTTGCAGCCGGATGCCTCGATCATCCAGGGCCGCGGCAACACCCTGGCCTACGAACCGGATCCCGACGAAGTGCGCCTGCTGGGCTACAGCCGCGACGACTGCAGCCGCGCCGTCCAAGCCCTCGTGGACGTGGTGTCGGCCGCGCACTGACCGGGTGAGCACTCCGTTCGTGCAATAGGGGGAAATTCGCGGCAATTGGCGGCAGGATGGCAGATATGCGCGCACTCATCCAACTCCGTCCCTCCGCCGATCTGATTGCCGCAGTTGCCGATCCGGCCGTCTCGGTGGCCCCGGCGGATGTCGCCGGCGATTTGCCCGGGTTCGACCTCGACCACGACTTCGCCCCGCTGTCCGTCCCGGATACCGTCGCCGCCGACCGAGCCGGCGCTGGTTCGGTGGTAGTACGCGGGCAGATTCCCGACGACGACCTCGACGCCACGGTGGCACGACTGACCGGAACCCGCGGCGTGGCAGGCGTTTTCGCCGACCCGCGGATCGAGACGAACCTCACCTGCGGCGGCGATCCCGCGGTCGGCACCTGGCACGACGTGCAAACCCTGTTGCACACCGGCGATCTGGCCGCCGGTGGGATGGACGGAAAATCCGTCGCCGTCGCGATCGTCGACACCGGAATCAACGCCGCCCGCGTCGAGCAGACCCGCGGCGGCCCGGTGACCGTCGACACCGCGCGCAGCTGGAATCCGCCGGGGGTGAGCGGCACGGCCGGACAGTTCCCGGTCGACCACGGATCGATGTGCGCGTTCGACACCCTGATCGGCGCGCCGAACGCCACGCTGCTCGATATTCCGGTGCTGCAGAGCAAGACTCGCGGCGGCTCCACGATGGACGGGCTGCTGTCGGACGCGCTGGCCGCCTACGCCCATCTGCGCACCGTACTCACCGACCAGCCGGAGGCCACCCGCACACTGGTGATCAGCAACAGCTGGGGCGCGTTCTCACCGGACTGGGACTTCCCGGCGGGGCAACCGGGCAACTACTCCGACAACCCGTCGCATCCGTTCAACGTGATCGTCGGTTCGCTGGAAGCGGCCGGCGCCGACATCCTGTTCGCCGCGGGCAATTGCGGCCGCGACTGTCCCGATTCGCGGTGCGCGTACCAGGATCGGCCCATCGGCGGCGCCAATTCGCATCCGAGCGTGCTGAGCATCGGCGGAGTCGACACCAAGGGACAGCGCGTCGGCTACTCCTCGCAGGGGCCGGGCCGGTTGTCCGACCGCAAACCCGACATCTGCAGCTACACCCACTTCCTCGGGTCGACGGTATTCGGCGCGAAAGAGCCCGATACCGGAACGTCGGCGGCCTGCCCGGTCGCCGCCGGACTGGTCGCGGCGATCCGCACGGTCTATCCGGCGAGCAAGCTGGCACCGGCCCAGCTGCGAGACCTGTTGCGGCGCACCGCAACCGCGCAGCCCGGCGGGTTCGACTACGACTACGGATTCGGTGTGGTGAACGCCGCCGCGCTGCTGGCGGAGCTGAAGAACACCGAGATCCGCGCGTAGCGTGGAACCATGCCGCTGCTCACCGTCCGGCTCTCCAGCGACGCCACCCTGGCGGCGGCGCTGCGCGAATTGCACCTCACCGAGGCCGAAGTCGACCTCGATTACGGCCTCGTCGCGGTGGACCCGGACCAACACCTGTATGCCCTGCGGGTGAGCGATGCGGCCGCGACGCGGGCGGCGGCGGTCTCGGATGCGGCCGAGATCTTCGCCGATCCGCGTATCGGCCCCGCGCACGACGCCGCGCCCGATCCCCGGTCGCCCCGGCTGCCGCCCGACGACTCCGCCCCGGCCTGATCGCGGCACGAATTGTGCCGTCCCGCTGCCGAATTGGACCGTATGCGCTATATATCGGCGATACGTTCCCAACCCGCGAGGAGCCTTCCCGTGTCCGATCATCCGGTCGACCTGCGCACCGATGTGGCACACCCAGCCCGCATGTACGACTACTTTCTCGGCGGCAAGGACCACTACGAGGCCGACCGCCGCGCCGCCGAGACCGCTCTCGCGAACTTTCCGGCGGTCCGCCTGACCGCGCGCACCAACCGCGAATTCATGCGCACCGCGACGCGCTATCTCGCCGAGCGGGGCGTGCGCCAGTTCCTCGACATCGGCACCGGGATTCCGACCGAACCCAATCTGCACCAGGTCGCGCAGGAACACGCGTGCGAGGCGCGGGTGGTGTACGTCGACAACGATCCGATCGTGCTCGCGCACGCACGGGCGTTGCTGGTGAGCGCCCCCGAAGGCCGCACCACGTATGTGCAGGCCGACGCCGCGGATCCCGAGGCGATCCTCGGCTCCCGCGAGCTGCGCGACACGCTGGACCTGTCGCAGCCGGTGGCGATTTCGCTGATGGCGGTGGTCCACTTCGTGCCCGGTGACGTCTACGCCATGGTGAACACGCTGATGGATGCGCTGGCCCCCGGTTCGTATCTCGCGATGAGCCATGTCACCACGGATTTCGACAACGGCGCCAACGATCCCGACGGAATGGGCCGCCTGCTGCAGGTGTATTCGGATCAGGGCATTCCGGTGCGCCCGCGCAGCCGTGACGAGGTCGCCCGCTTCTTCGACGGCCTCGAACTCGTCGAGCCGGGTGTGGAGGTCATTCACCGGTGGCGGCAGGTGGGCATCGAACATCCCGCCGACCACGACAAGAAGGTCTCGCTCTACGGCGCGGTCGGCAAGAAGGTGTGAGCGCCGACCACGAATTCACCCGCAACGTGTGACGCGCGCCCGCCGCCACCGCCGTTAGCGTCGCTGCCGAGCGGCAACGACGGTCGGTGATCGGATCGCCCGCTCGATCGGCCAGTTCGGTGACGCGTTGGGCACCGCCGAAGCAGGCGCGACGCCGGTCGGTCTGTACCCGACCGTGACAGCGGCGGTCGCGGATCTGCCCGATGTGGGCGAACACTCCGACGGCGCCGAATCGCCGCGATAGAGGCCGTCGCGGACAGTTCTACGTTCTGTGGCGTAACCGCTGATGTCAGGGACGCGGTGGATGTAATGGCTGGTGCGAGAGCCGGTGTCGGTGTGGTCGGTGACCGAACTCGAATCCGGAGCTGACAACAGCCAATTGGAGCATCTCCCCGCGCGACGACGACTGTGATGAGATAGCGGGGCAGTTCTTGTCCGGCAACCCCAAGCCGAGAACCCGCCAGTCCTCCGAACCGGCCTGTCACCGATCACCCGCGAGGCTGTGCGCGATGGCCACGGCGAATTTGGTTGTATTACAGACAAATTCGACGGGAGTGACGGCGCGGCGGCAGCCTTTCATCGGCGGCAACACACCGACACTCACGACCTCGGGCCGGCATCTAGGCTCCTGGCATGAGTACGGCCCCGACCAAGCAAAGCCGACCAGGGAACCGACGATACCGATCACTGCTTCGCAGGCATCTTCTGCTCGTCTGCACTGTCGTGGCCTGCCTTGGGATACTCGTCCCGGCGAGCGAGCCGGCCGGCACCGAGATTATGTCTTTGTCCCCGTCGAAGATCCTCGGCGGGGCATTCGTGGCGGTTGTGGTGTGGACCGTGGTCATCGCCTACCCGATCCTGGCAATCCGATCCCGGCGGCTTCGGGTACCTGAGCTCGGCCCCCTGGCTGCTCCCGTTCTGATAATCGCGCTCACGGCCATTTCATGGAGCGCACACCTGCCAATGGCTGCACGCTGGTACCTCTCGGCGCACGCCTTCGACGATGCGGCACAGCAGGTGACTGCTGGGGTCGATCCACGGACGTTCGAAGGTGGCCGCCTCGGCCTTTATCGCATACGCGGTGTGGAACGCCGCGACGACGGGATCTACTTCAGGACTGGCCCTATGGCGAACTATTGCTCGATGGGGAGTGGCTTCGCCAGTCATTCTGGCCACCGGCCCGCGGCAGGCGCATCCCATCACCTCAGTGGCGACTGGTATTGGTTCTGTTTCAACAGCGCGGGGGTTACAGTGCCCGACTACCCCATCGGAGAACTGCACTAGCCGGAGACAAACCGCTAGCCTCGAGAGTCGCGGACGAGCGTCGCGCACTCGGCGCAGTTGTATCGGTGGCCTCACGCCGTTTTCCGGCCGCGCGGGATAGTCGGCCCGGACAGGCGCGGGACAGCGGCTACTCCGAGACCACGACCAGGCCACACCGGGAGCCGGCTGAGCCTGCCGAATCAGGCCCATATGGGCGAACACTCCGACGGCGCCGAGCCGACGCGATAGAATTCCGGGAAACAAGTAAACCCCGGCCGAAGCCGGGGGTTATCTGTAACTCCGAGTTACACACAGTGTCCGGAGGGGGACTTGAACCCCCACGCCCGTTAATAGGGCACTAGCACCTCAAGCTAGCGCGTCTGCCATTCCGCCACCCGGACCGGTGGTGCTCAGCAAGGTTAACGGATCTCTCCGCGAGGTCCAAATCACGGGTGTCCGTGCAGGTCCCGGACTCGCGGGTGACTGCTGAGCGCCGCCTTCGGGAGGGCTAGTTCGTCAACGCCTCGAGCAGTGCGGCACGCTGACGGGACCCTAGGCCGCCGATACGGCGGTCAACCGGAATATCGGCTTCGTCCATCAGCTTTGCCGCCTTGACCGGCCCGATGCCGGGCAGAGCCTTGATGACCGCGGCGACCTTCGTCTTCTTGACCAGGTCCTCTTTGTCGGCACGCTCGAGCACCTGGGCCAACGAGACCGAGCCCTTGCGAATCTGCTCGATCAGTTCCGACCGCGCCTTACGGACCGCGGCCGCCTTGGCCAGCGCTTCGGAGCGTTGCTCGGCGGTCATGGTGGGAAGTGCCATGTCTCTAACCTTTCACTCGTTCGCTGGAACCTCAACGGCACCGATTGAACATCACCGGCAGCCCGGTGATGGGTCGACACACCGCGAGGATAATCCCGGTTCGGCGGTGGTGGCGGGGGTTCGGATACCCGAGATGCGGGAAATTTGCCACGATTCGCCCACGTCGTCTGGGGTGCCCGGCTGACGGCTAGCGGCCGGGCGATCGCACCAGGCCGTGCCGGTAGGCGTACACGACGGCCTGAATGCGGTCGCGCACTTGCAGTTTCGCCAGAATCCGGGAGACGTGGGTCTTCACGGTCTCCTCGCCGACCCCCAGGGCGGCGGCGATTTCGCTGTTGCTGCGGGCGTCGGCCAGCAGGAGGAGAACCTGCTGTTCCCGGGCGGTCAGGGCGTGATCGGGCGGTGGCGCCGGGGCCAGCGTGTCGGCCAGCCGAGCGGCCAGCCGGCGGGTCATCGACGGGTCGATGATCGCGTCACCGCGCACCGCCACGCGGATCGCCGCGATCAGCTCCTCCGGCGGCAGCGTCTTGAGCAGGAAGCCGCTGGCACCGGCCTGCAAGGCCCGCGCGAGGCTCGCCTCGCTGTCGTAGGTGGTCAGGACCAGCACCCGGGTACCGCCGGCGGCCACGATGGCCTCCGTGGCTGCCAGACCGTCGAGTTTCGGCATCCGGATGTCGAGGATCGCCACATCGGGCCGCAGCCGTGCGGTATCGGCGACGGCGGTGCGACCGTCGCCCGCCTCGCCGACGCATTCGAGGTCCGGGGCCGCATCGAGGACGGCGCGCAGTCCGGATCGGAACATCGCGTGGTCGTCGGCGATGAGGACCCGGACCGTGCCCGTCACGACCGCCCGCCCGGGAGCCGGACGAGAACCCGCCAGTGACCGTCGGCGACGTCGTGGTCCACGCTGCCGCCGAACAGCTCCGCGCGCCGGCGGATGCCGTCGAGTCCCCGGTGCACGCCCGTGGTCGCTTCCGGCGCGGCACCGCCCGGCTGGACGACGGTCGCGCGTTCTCGCGACGGCGTTCGCCGGCCGGAACGGAACCTGGCCCCGGCCGGTGCGGTGGCGCGGACGGTCGCACGCTCAGCTGCCGGGAAGCGGACCGCATCGGGCCCGTGCGGAGTCGCTGCCGAACCGAGTGGTCCCGCCGGTGCGCAAGGTACGGATACGTTCGAATCCTCTTCGCCGGCAAGCGGATTGGACTGTTCGATCTCGACCCCGGTACCGTCGTTGCGGACCGTCAGCCGCGCGCTGCCGGCGCCGTGGCGCAGGGCGTTGGTGAGCAGTTCCTGGACGATCCGGTAAACGGTGATGTCGAGCGAACGGGGTAGTTCGGCGCCGGTGGTGGTGACGGTCAGATCCAGGCCGGCGCCGCGCACGCGGTCGACCAGATCGTCGATATCGGCCATACCGGGCTGGCGGGCGGCGTCCTCGCGGCCGTGCAGCAGATCCAGCTGACGGCGCAGATCCACCATCGCGGCCCGACTCTCCGATTCCACCGCCGACAGCGAGCGCATCGCCGCGGCGGTGGCGGCGCCGCTTCCGTGCAGCGCCAGACGCGCCGCGCCCGCATGGATGCCGATCGCGCTCACGTGATGGGAGATGACGTCGTGCAGGTCGCGGGCGATCGCTTCGCGTTCGTCGGTGAGCGCCCGTTCCAGCGCGGTCCGCTGCTGCTGGCGCGCGAGCCGTTCACGCTGCTCCAGTTCCGCGATATAGGCGCCGCGACCTGCGGTGTAGCGGCCGACCAGCCACGGCACGACGCCACCGGAGATCGACGATGTGAGCAGCAGCCGCCAGTCCGCCCCCGGCGCACCGCCCGCGATCAGCGGCGCACCGCACGCACCCAGCACCAGGACGGGCACCGTGACCAGCGAGGCCCGGCCCGACAACCAGGCACCCGCCCGATAGCCGGCCACGAGGAAGCCGACGTCGGCCACCCGGACGGGCAGCCCGTGCCGGTGCAACAACACGGTGACCGCCAGCCGGATCCCGACCTGGACAACCGCGACGACCGCAGCCGTCGCCGGTGGCGCCGCGAAGGCCAGGTCGGCCGCCACGATGGCCACCAGGACCGCGGCGGCCGGGCCGGGCGCTACGGCGAAGATGCCGGAGAGCGTGAAGACGACCGCGTCCACCATGGCCGCGACCACCGCGACCGCCACCGACTGCCTGGTCAGCGACCGGCGAACCGCACGCAGTTCACCGCCCGGCGGCTCCGCCGCGCTCTCTGTCCCCGGCCGCCGTGGAGTGCGCCGCAGCAGCGCCCACGGGCTCGGCGACACCGCTCGCTCCCACAACACACCGCGACGATACCGGCGCGGACCGGGACGGCGAGTCCCTCGGCCGGGGGATCGGCAATCCCTCTCGGGCCCGATGTTCCGGCTGGTCGGCGGCATTACCGTCGCTGTGGCACGCCGCGCGCGAGGACACCTCGGTTCCCGCGGGCGGCCGGATCACGGATCGGACAGGAGTTCGGATGAACAATGCGGACCTGGCGCTGTACGCGGTGCCCGCCTTCATCGCCATGATGGTCGTGGAGTGGTGGGACGCGCGCCGCGATCCCGACCGCGCACCCAGCGGGCGATACGGACGCGAGGCGGCCACCAACTGGGCCACCTATGCGATCGGCCAGCTCACCAAGCCGCTGCTGCAATACGTGTTGCCGTTCTCCACCATCGTGCTGGCGGCCTCGTGGACACCCCTGCACCTGTCACCGCGCGACTGGTGGGTGTGGCTGCTGGGACTGGTGGTCACCGATTTCTGCTACTACTGGGCGCACCGGGCCGATCATCGAATCCGGTTGCTGTGGACGGCTCATTCGGTGCACCACTCCAGCACCCACTTCAATCTCACGACCGCTATCCGGTTGCCCTGGCTCAACCCGATCGCCTCGATGACGCGCAGCCTGGCTTGGGTGCCGGCCGCACTGCTGGGCTTCCCCGCGTGGATGATCTTCCTGCTCAACACCCTCGGGCTGCTCTATCAATTCCCGATCCACACCCAGCGCGTCCGAACCCTGTGGCGGCCGGTCGAATTCGTCTTCAACACCCCGGCCCATCACCGCGTGCACCACGGTTCCAACCAGCCCTACCTCGATACCAACTACGGCGGTGTGTTCATCGTGTGGGATCGCATGTTCGGTAGTTTCGCCGCCGAATCCGAACCCATCCGTTACGGGCTCACCCACGACATCGGCACCGGGAATCCGCTGAAGGTCAACTACCACGAATTCGCGGCGCTCCTGCGCGACGTGCGCCACGCCCGCACCTGGCGGGGGCGACTGGGCTATGTCTTCGGCCCGCCGGGCTGGCGGGAGAACGCGACGGAGACACCGATCGGACAGCTGCCCGAACCGGCCGGCGCCGCCGTTACGACGGGTTAGCGCATCGGCGTGGACCGCGCCGCTGGGCGTCACAGCTCCACGGCGCCGGTCGCCGCCGGAGTGTCCGCCGACGGCTTGCGCGTCCACAGCACCGCCACCAGGACGACGGCGGTGACCAGGACGATATGCGCCGCGAACAGCGTGAGGAACGGCAGCGCGAAACCTTCGTCGGTCAGAGCGCCGCGCTCGCTCACGCAGTAGAGCGTGTAGTTCACCGACGTGCCCTCGGAATCCTGGACCGTGTCCGACACCACCATCGGATCCAAGTAGGGGGCCCGGCAGAACAGCGGCGCCGTGAGCCGGGCCTCCCCGGGCCAGATCGCCAGCGGCAGGACGAAGCTGACGAGACTTCCGGCGCTGACGCCGGCGCCGAGTGCGGAAACGATCGCTCTGGCCACTGTTCACACCTGCCGGATACGGAGAAACGAACCGGCGGAATCGAATTCGGCGATCATGTCCGACCGCGCGGAGGTCACGTCGGCAACGATACGGATGTCGCGCCCGAATCGGCTCACGACGATCACCGGCACGACACCGTCGGCGAGGCCACTGCGGGCGCGGGCGGTCTCGACGATCGACTCGAGCCGGGTGAGGCCGGGTACGTCGCCGAGGGAGAAGCATTCGCCGTCCAGGTCGTCGAAGGCCGAGACGCGCACCGGCCGCGGGGCGCTCACGGCGCCGAGGCGATAGGAGTAGTCGTCGAGTTCGCGTGGGCGCTGCGGACTTCGGACGCGCAGGTGGACCGCCGGTTCGCGGGTGCTCAGATCGTCGTGGTCGGCCAGGAATCGGGTCACCTGCTCGGGCTGATCGGCCAGGACCAGGCGGAACTGCGTCGACTCGGGAGCGACGAACATCACGACGCCGGCCTGAATGTCGCCGGTGCCCAGCCGGTTTCGCACCGCCTCGAATGCCGCGGCGGGCAGGCCGTTCACCAGGCCACCCCCGCGAGCGCGGATCTGCTGCTCGAAGGCGTCGCGTTCCACCGCGCCGACGCAGCCACAGGCGATCAACACGATCGGGCACACCGCGGCCCGAAGCCACCTACGACGGCGCATGCCGGAATGATAAGTGTCACTACCGGAATCCGTGCGCCCGATATGTGAAGAATCTCGCCGAGCCGACGGCACCGTCGGGGCACGCCGCCGATCTCCGGCGACGCCCCGGCCGGACAATTCGATCAGGGAGATCACAACGCGGTCGACGTTGCCCGAGCAGGCGCGGGGAGGCCGCTGCGATGTGAGGGTGCCGAGGCGCACGTCGATGCGGGGTTCCGCGGGCCCGGCCGAGTCGGGCGTCATTCGCCCCGGCGCGGCGCGTGGTAGGAAAGGGGCGTGACAGGTGTACAGCGCGAGTCCCGCTCCCGGGCGGAAGCCGAAGTGGTCGAATTGGTCAGCACGCTGATTCGCTTCGACACCTCCAATACCGGGGTGCTGGAAACCACCAAGGGTGAACGCGAATGTGCGCAGTGGGTGGCCGACCAGTTGCAGCAGGCCGGATACACCACCGAATACGTGGAGTCGGGAGCACCGGGACGCGGAAATGTGTTCGCGCGCTTGCCCGGAGCAGATCCCGGTCGTGGCGCGCTGATGATCCACGGCCATCTGGACGTGGTGCCGGCCGAGGCCGCGGACTGGAGTGTGCATCCGTTCTCGGGCGCGATCCGCGACGGCTACGTGTGGGGCCGCGGCGCGATCGATATGAAGGATATGGTCGGCATGATGCTGGCGGTGGCCCGCCAGTTCAAGATCGAAGGCACGGTGCCGCCGCGCGATCTGGTGTTCGCCTTCCTCGCCGACGAGGAGAACGGCGGCAAGTGGGGTTCGCAGTGGCTGGCCGACAACCGGCCGGATCTGTTCGAGGGGGTCACCGAGGCGGTCGGCGAGGTCGGCGGCTTCTCACTGACCGTGCCGCGCCGCGACGGCACCGAGCGGCGGCTGTATCTGGTGGAGACCGCCGAAAAGGGCCTGGGCTGGATGCGATTGCGCGCCAAGGCCCGCGCGGGCCACGGTTCGTTCCTGCACGACGACAACGCCGTCACGATTCTGGCCGAGGCGGTGGCGCGGCTGGGTAAGCACACGTTCCCGCTGGTGCTGTCGGATTCGGTGGCCGAATTCCTGGCCGCGGTCAGCGAGGAGACCGGCATCGACTTCGATCCGGACAGCCCGGATATCGAAGGTCAGCTCGCAAAACTGGGCACCATCTCGCGCATCATCGGCGCGACCTTGCGCGATACCGCCAACCCGACCATGCTGCGCGCCGGGTACAAGGCGAATGTGATTCCGCAGACCGCCGAGGCGACGGTGGACTGCCGGGTGGTACCGGGCCGGCAGGCGGCCTTCGAACGAGAGGTCGACGAGCTGATCGGCCCGGACGTGGAGCGCGAGTGGATCACCAGACTCGACTCCTATGAGACAACGTTCGACGGGCATCTGGTCGACGCGATGAACGACGCGATCCTGGCCCACGACCCGAACGGCCGCACCGTGCCCTACATGCTGTCCGGCGGCACGGACGCGAAAGCGTTCGCGCGCTTGGGAATTCGGTGTTTCGGCTTCGCGCCGCTGCAATTGCCGCCGGAACTGGATTTCTCCGCACTGTTCCACGGCGTGGACGAACGGGTGCCGGAGTCGGCGCTGGAATTCGGCGCTCGCGTCATGGAGCATTTCCTGTTGCACAGCTGACGATCCGCTCGACTAGCAGAAAGGACGGTCCTCGTGCCCGACTATTCCTACAATCCCTATGCGGCGTTGCCGCAGCTGCCCGAGTTCACCCTCACCTCCACCGATGTCACCGACGGACAGCCGCTGGGTAACGAACAGGTCAGCGGGGTGTTCGGGGCGGGCGGCAGAGATATCTCCCCGCAGTTGTCGTGGAGCGGGTTCCCTGCAGAGACCAAGAGTTTCGCGGTCACCGTGTACGACCCGGACGCACCGACCGGCTCCGGCTTCTGGCACTGGGCCGTCGCCGACATCCCGGCGTCGGTGACCTCGCTGGAATCGGGTGCGGGCAGTGCCGGAGAGGGCAGCGAAGGCGGCGCCCTGCCGAGCGGGGCGATCCAGTTGCGCAACGACGGCGGCTTCGCCGGATTCGTCGGCGCCGGTCCGCCGCCCGGACACGGCTACCACCGCTACTTCATCGTGGTGCACGCCGTGGACGTCGAATCGCTGGGCGTCGGCGCGGACGCGACCCCGGCCTATCTGGGTTTCAACCTGTTCTCCCACGCCATCGCGCGTGCGACGCTCGTCGGCACCTACGAACAGAAGTAGTCCCGACGTGTCGGCGGGGTCGCCGGTAGCTGCCGAAGACCCCGCCGACGCGAACAGACTGTGTCCGAACCGATTCGACTAGAGGTTGTGCACTCCCTCGGGGACCGGATCGGTGTAGAGCTCGGCGATGTCGGCCGCGTATTCGGCGGCGATCGGCGAGCGCTTCAACTTCAGCGTGGGAGTGAGTTCCACGCCGCCGGGTTCCCAGGCCCGCGCCAGGATGCGGAAACGCTTGATCTGCTCCACCCGCGACAGTTTGGCGTTACCGGCGACGATCGCGGCGCGCACCTCCTCGAGGATCTGCGGATGGGCGGCGAGGGCGTCGAGATCGGCGTCGGGGATGCCCAGCGCCTTCGCGCGCACGGCGGCGGTGTCGGGGTCGAGCACGACCAGCGCGGCGATGTACGGGCGGGAGTCGCCGATGGCGACGATCTGGCCGATCAGCGACGAGGCGGCCTTCACCGAATTCTCGATGTTGGTGGGGGAGATGTTCTTGCCCGCCTCGGTGATGATCAATTCCTTCTTGCGGTCCACGATGGTGACGTAGCCGTCGCCGTCGATGGTCGCGATATCGCCGGTGTGCAGCCAGCCGTCGGAATCGATGGCCTCACTGGTCTTCTCGGGCATCTTGCGGTAGCCGTGGCTGACGATGCCGCCGCGGATGAGCAGTTCGCCGTCGCTGTCGAGGCGGATCTCCACCCCGTCGACGGCCCGGCCCACCGATCCGGGGCGCGGCTTCTCGAGTTCGGTGAAGGTGCCGACGCCGGTGGTCTCCGACATGCCCCACACCTCGCTGACCGTGAAGCCCAGCCCGAGCAGGAATTCCAGCGTCTCGGGCGGGATCGCGGCAGCGCCCGAGGAGGCGACCTTCAACTCGTCCAGGCCGAGGGTGGCGCGCAGCTTCGACAACACCAGCGCATCGGCGAGTTTGTGCTGGACGGCCAGCAGCGGGCCGCCGTTGCCGCCGGCCAGTCGCGCCCGGGCGGTGGCCACGCCGACGCCGATCGCCCACTGCGCCAGCGCCTTCTTGACCGCGCTGGATTCGGTGGCGATCGCCGCGTCGACACCGGCCTTGATCTTCTGCCACACCCGCGGCACGCCGAAGAAGAAGGTCGGCCGGGCATCGGGCAGGGCGGCGGCGATCTCGCGCGGATCCGGCACGCAGGTGATGGTGACGCCGGTGAACAGATTCAGGCAGTGCCCGGAGATACGGTCGGCGACATGGGCGGCAGGCAGGTACGACACCGCCCGAGCTTCGATATCGGCGACGAGGGCGCCGTTGGTGAGCGCGACGATCTGGGCGACTACATTGGCGTGGGTGATCTCCACGCCCTTCGACGGCCCGGTGGTGCCGGAGGTGTAGATCAGGGTGGCCAGATCGTCGGGCCGCACCGCCTGCCAGGCGGCGTCGAAATCGAAATCCTCGGCCGGATCGTTCTCGACCTGATCGAGGGTCAGCTCGCCCTCGGGTGCGGCGCCGTCGACGACGATCACATGCTCGAGTTTCACCCCGGAGGCGGTGATCGGCGTCAGGAACGCCTGTTCGGTGACGACCACGCCGTTCTCGGCGTTGCCGAACACGTGCGCGATCTGTTCGGGAGAGCTGGTGTTGTACACCGAGAACGGGGTGGCGCCCAGATGCAGGATCGCGGTGTCGACCAGATTGAACTCCGGCCGGTTGGTGAGCATGATCCCGACCGTGTCACCGTGCGCGACACCGAGTTTCGCCAGCCCGGCCGCGATCGCGCGCACGCGGCGCGCGTAGTCGGCCCAGGTGATCTGCTGGGTACCGCCGACGGTCCGCAACGCGACCTGGTTCGGGCGTAGCGTCGCCGTCTGCTGGAAGGCCTCGGGCACGGTGCGGACCGTGGCGCCGGTGTGGTGGGTGTAGCCGATCTCTGCTGTGGTCATATCCCTTGTTCCCGGTCGGTGCACGAACATCACGTCGGGGACGTGATGCGGATCACCCATCCTAAACGTGAAATCGGACATTCGGGGGGCTGTTCCGGCCGGTAGCAACCGGCTCCGCGCACCGGAAACCGGCCGCAGCAGGGGATCGGCGAGCGGGTGGGGCCGGCCGCGCTCAGGCGCGGGCGGTGTGGGCGGCGCCCACGGCCTCGGCGAGGCTGCGGTATCCGTCCGCGCGCAGGCGGGCGGCGATGCCGCGGTGCACCGAGCGCGTCCAGAACGGCCCGCCGTAGATGAACCCGGTGTAGCCCTGCAGCAGCGAGGCTCCCGCGAGAATGCGCTCGTAGGCCTGATCGGCGTTCTCGATGCCGCCGACCGAGATCAGCACCAGCCGGTCTCCGACGCGGGCGTAGAGGCGGCGCAGCACCTCGAGCGAGCGGTCGGCGACCGGCGGTCCGGACAGCCCGCCCGCGCCCATCGCGGCGACCTCGGCGGCCGGAGTGGCCAGTCCGTCGCGGCGAATGGTGGTGTTGGTGGCCACGATTCCGGCGAGCCCGAGTTCGACGGCCAGGTCGGCGACCGCGTCGATGTCCTCGTCGGACAGGTCGGGGGCGATCTTCACCAGGACCGGTTTGGGTTCGGCGCCGGACGCGACGCTGTCGAGCACCGCGCGCAACAGCGGGCGCAGCGATTCCACGGCCTGCAGATCGCGCAGCCCGGGGGTGTTGGGTGAGCTGACGTTGACCACGACGAAGTCCGCGAGCGGGCCCAGCAGCCGCGCGCTGAGCGCGTAGTCCTCGGCGGCGTGTTCGGGCTCCACGACCTTGGTCTTGCCGATGTTGGCGCCGATCGGCACGCCACCGCTCCGGCGTGCGGCCAGCCGTCCGGCGGCCGCGGCCGCCCCGTGGTTGTTGAAGCCCATCCGGTTGATCAGCGCGTGGTCGGCCGGCAACCGGAACAGTCGCGGCGCCGGATTACCCGGCTGCGCCTGCGCGGTGACGGTGCCGATCTCGGCGAACCCGAAACCCAGTGCGCCCCAAGCGTTCACACCGGCGGCGTTCTTGTCGAACCCGGCCGCCAACCCGAGCGGCGCCGGGAAGTGGACGCCGAAGACCGTGGTGGAGAGGATCGGATCGCCGGCCGCGGTGAGTTTACGGGCCAGCCATCGCGTGGGCGGGAAAGCGGTCGTGAGCCGGATGACGGTGAACACGAGGTGATGGATACGCTCGGGCGGCACCAGGAACAGCAACCGCAGGAATAAGGAATACATCCCTCACATCCCCGTTTCGGTCACGGGGAAGCTGGTTTTGCGCCGCCGCAACAACACTCGCCGGCTGCCGTCGGTGTAGGCGCGCACTCGCGAGAGCTCCCAGCCGCCGAATTCGGCCTGGATGGCCAGGCGCATGGACGCGGTGACCCGATTCACGTCCGGGGGTAGTCGTAGCGGCACGTACTCGTATTCTCCTTCTTCGCTGGTCTCCTCCCATCCCGCGGGAATCGACCGTCTGCGCCGGTCGTGGTGTGCGGCGCCGGACGCCGACTCGTATCGAGGCGCTCGAGCCATCACTGACCTCTCTTCCTCTGGTCCGCGCCGATGCGTTGCAGACCGTCTCCGGTTGCCGACCCGATGAACATGTCGCCGGTGCGGCTGTCGATCGTCAGCGAATTGGGCTGGCGCACTGTCGCGAAGCGACCCACTTCTTCCGGTATACCGGTCGACAGATCGAAACCGACCACTTCGTTGCTTCCGCTGAGCGTGAGCCACACGGTGTCGGACCGTTCATCGTAGGCCAGTGTGTAGGGGGAGGGCCCGACCGGGAAGCGCTGGCGCAGCAGCAGCGGATCGGTCGTGTAGACCAGCAGGGCGCCGCCGGAGGTGTCGGTGGCCAGCAGGCGGCCGTAGTGGTCGCTGATGACATGGGTGGCGCCCAGGCCCGCGCGCAGGGCCAGACCCGGGCGGTCGCGATCGAGGTCGAGTTCGGTGAGAGTGGTCTGGTCCAGATCCAGCGTGGCGACGGCGTTGGCCGTGGCGGCCACCGCGTCGACGGTGCCCAGGCCGCTGACGGTCTTGTTCGGATGTCCGTCCGCGTCGAGGATCTGCACGCGGCCACCGTCGAGCCCGGCCACCAGACTGCCGTCCCCGCGCCGCGCGATCGCGCGCACGTCGCCGTCGACGGGCACCGGGCGGATCGCGGCGGTGGCGATATCGACGCGCAAAACCTCCCGCCCGGCCGCGACGAGCACCTCGCCCGGGGCGCCGAGGGCGAGGCCGGTGGCGTGCGCGGGCAGGGTGATCGCCCGCGCGGCCGACGGATTCACGGGGTCGACCAGGCGTAACCCGAGGCCGTTGGGGTCCAGGGCGACCACCCGGCCGGTGGCGGGTTCGGCGAGCAGTGCCCCGACCGGCCCGAAGGCGGTGACGGCTCCGGCGGGCGTGGCGGTCGCCGCCGGCGCGGCGGCGGCGCGTCCGGGAGCACCGGCCGCGGGGGCAGTGGTGTCGTCGCTATGGGAGGAACAGCCCGCGACGAGCACGACGGCGCCGGCGGCCGCGAGGACGGCACCCAGTGCCGACCGATAACCCCGCATGCTCCGAACTCCTTCGTGTGACTCATGCGTACTGTTTCATCTGACCATGATCGGACACGCGGCCCGGTCACCGGGGTGGTTCCGGCGTGGCACGCGCCTCACCCGTTACCGTGGATACCTCATGTCGGACGTCGAACCAGGGGAGTCTCGGTTGGAAACAGACCGCACGTCTGAATTCACACTTGAAGATTTAACCGTTGGTCCGTTCGCGCACGGGTTCGGCCGAACGGCCGAGGGGCAGCCGTTCGCCTTCCGCACGGTGCGTTCCACCCTCACCCTCGAGATCTACCGCGCCGACACCCCCACCGACGTGCCCGGCCCCGAGGATGTGGTGGCCGTGGTCGAGGCCGCCGTCACCGATATCGACCTCGACGACGCCCGCAGCGTGCGTGCCCTGGTGCGTGATCTGGTGCCGACCGCCGTGCCGGTCCCGGCGCAGCGCGGGGCGACCACGACGGTGCGCGCGTTGCTGAACCGGTTGAGCGCGGTCATCGAGGGCCGCTGATCACACGTGCCAGACTGTAGGAACCACCGGTTACTTTCGACACATTCGAGGACGTAATGGCATTGCGACGCACGGTCCACGGCGCATTCGGAATCACGATGCTCGCGCTGGTGATCGCCGCCTGCGACAGCGGTCCCGACGAGGCTTCGGTGGCGGCGGCGCGCTCGTCGGCCTACGCCGCGCTCACCTCCTCCTCGGAGGCGGCCGCCGTCAGCAGCGCCAACCGGCCGCCGTTGCCGACCGCCGCACAGCTGGATTCACAGATCAAACGCGCACTGGATCCCTCGCTGCCCGACAGTGAACGCACCGACCTGATCGAGGACGGCGCCGCGTTCAAGGACGCCATTCCCGACATGTACAAGGCGCTGCACGACAACCCGCGCGCCGTCTACGGCGTCGTCGATCCGGTATTCGACAACCACGACGGCACCCTCACCGCCACGATGCGGCTGGACAAGGACGGCAGCGGCGAGAACGTGCGCACCACCATCGTGCATTTCGTCGATATCGATGGGAAGTGGAAGATCTCGCGCAACGATCTGTGCGGGATCCTGCGTTCGGCCGACTATCGCACCGCGGCCTGCGGCTGACCCCCGGCATGCTCGAGGGGTTTCTCCTGCGCTGGGGTCGATTCGTTCATCGCCATCGCTACCTGGTGTTCGCGATCTTCGTGCTGATCGTGGCCGTCTCGGGGTTCTACGGCCGTGATCTGGGCTCCCGGCTGACCCAGGGCGGATGGTTCGACGAACACAGCGAATCGGTGGTCGCCTCCAAACTCGCCGACCAGACCTTCGGCCGCGACACCGATGCCGACGTGATCGTGCTCTACACCGCACCACCCGGCCACACCGTCGACGATCCGCCGATCCGCACGGCGATCGCCTCGGCGCTGAAGGATCTGCACGACCGGTATCCGGACCGGATCAAGAAGATCGACAGCTATTTCGACGGCTCGATGATGGGGCAGTTCGCCGACGCCTCCCGCACCCACGCCTTCGCCAGCATCGGCCTGCACGGCTCCGACACCGCCACCGTCGACAACTACCTCGCCATCCAAAAGGATTTGGGCGCAGGCGGTTCCGGGCGCGGACCGGGCGGCACGACGGTACAGCTGGCGGGTCTGCAACCGGTGGTCGAGGGGATCAACATCGGGATGCAGGACGATATCCACCGCGCCGAGCTGATCGCGCTGCCGGTGGTGGCCGTGCTGCTGTATTTCGTGTTCGGCGGCGTGGTCGGCGCGCTGCTGCCGGTGCTCGTCGGCGGGATGACGATCCTGGGCAGTCAGGGCATGATGCGCCTGCTCACCGACCACATCGACGTCAACGTCTTCGCCAGCGCCGTGGTCACCCTGGTGAGCCTGGGGCTGGCGATCGACTACGGCCTGTTCGCGGTGACCCGGTTCCGGGAGGAGCTGGCGGCCGGGCGCAGTGTGGAGGAGGCGACCGCGCGCACGGTCGCCACGGCCGGGCGCACGGTGCTGTTCTCCGCCGCGATCATCGCGGTGAGCCTGGCGGCGCTGTTCATCTACCCGAATGGGGTGCTGCGCTCGGTGCCCTACGGCGGCATCAGTTCGGTACTGCTGGCGGCGCTGCTGTCGGTGACCGCGCTGCCGGCGGCGCTGAGTATCGTCGGGCGGCGCATCGATCTGTGGGGCTGGCACCGGTTCGCCGGAATCCGCAGCGCCCAGGAGATCGACCACGGGTTCTTCTCCAAGCTGGCCCTGTTCGCGATGCGCCATCCCGCGCGGGTGATCGTGCCGGTGGTGGCCGGACTGCTCTTCCTGCTGATCCCGTTCCGCAACATCGAATTCGGCGGCCTGTCGGAGCGATACCTGGCGGCCGACAACCCGGCCCGCGTGGCACAGGAGAAATTCGACACGCTGTTTCCCGAATTCCGCACGGAGCCATTGAAATTGGTGGTCGTGGGGGCGGATCCGCAGCAGTTGTCCGATATCCGGTTCCAAGCCAATTTCGCACCGGGGCTGACGGGACCGTTCGAGGCGGCGGCGCCGACGACCAACGGGATCAATGTGCTGTCCACCGGTCTGGTGCACAAGACCGACGCGGACGCCGCCATCGCGGCGCTGCGTGCGATTCCGCATCCGTCCGGGGTGCAGGTGATGGTGGCCGGGGTGCCGGCCCTGGAACGCGACGCCATTCACGGCCTCATCGACGGATTACCCTTGCTGGCAACGATTCTGGCGACCGCGGCCCTGGTGCTGATGTACATCGCCTTCCGCTCGATCGTGCTGGCGTTGAAGGCCGTGCTGATGAGCGCGCTGAGTCTCGGTGCCGCACTGGGCATTCTGACGTGGTTGTTCGTCGAAGGGCACGGCGCTGGCCTGCTCGGCTTCACCCCGGGGCCGCTGATGTTCGCGGTGCTGGTGCTGATCGTGACGGTGCTGTTCGGATTGTCCACCGATTACGAAGTGTTCCTGCAATCGCGCATGGCCGAGGCGCGGGCGGGTGGGGCGCCGCCGGCGGAGGCGATTCGCTACGGCATCGCCCACACCGGCGGGGTGATCACCTCGGCGGCGGCGATTCTCATCGTCGTGACCGGTGCGTTCGGCTTCTCCGATCTGGTGCTGATGAAATACATCGCCTACGGCATGATCGCGGCCCTGATCCTGGATGCCACGGTGATCCGCATGCTGCTGACCCCTGCGGTGCTGAAATTGGTGTGGCGGTGAGTCTTCCGCAGGCAACAGCGGGGCGGGACGGATGCGCGGTGTCAGCGCTCCCGTTCCAGCTGCGCCAGCCGGGTGAGCGCGGGTAGGGCGGCCGCCAAGGCCCGGCGCTGCGCGAGGCTCAGTTCGCCGATCAGCGGAACCAGATAGCGCACCCGGTCGTCGTGGCGGCTGCGCCGGATCTGCCGGCCGGCCTCGGTGAGGTGCACGAGCACGGCCCGCCCGTCACCGGGATCGCGGCGGCGCAGTACCAGGCCGTCGCGCTCCAGGCGCGCGACGAGTTGCGTGATTCCCGGCTGGGTCATCTGTTCGGTATCGGTCAGCTCCGTCAGTCGCATCGGGCCCCGCTGCGCCAGGGTATCGAGCACCGACAGCGTGGTGAACGGCAGCTTCTCCCGGACCGGAATGCGGATGTAGACGCGGTTGAAGTCCTCGATCACCGCGGCGAACCCGTCCACGTCGAAATCATCGATGTCGTCCACACGGGCAATTATATCCGAAACTTATACAAGTTGCTTAAATAAGTTGCTTATGTAATTGTGGCGTCCACACGGCGCAGGAGGCCATATGAACGACACCACCGACGATGCCCGACCGTTCCCCTTGACTCCCACGACGATTCACGTCCCCGACAGTGTGCTCGCCGACCTGCGGCAGCGCCTGGAACGGACCCGCCTGCCCGACGACGTCGGCAACGACGACGGGTATTACGGCGTGCCCGCCGGTTATCTGCGGGAGCTCGTCGACTACTGGCGCAGCGGATACGACTGGCGCGCAGCCGAAGCCGAGATCAACACCTTTCAGCATTACAAGGTGGACATCGACGGGGTGCCGATCCATATCATGCGCAAGCCCGGAGTCGGCCCGAATCCGACGCCGCTGATCCTGACGCACGGGTGGCCCTGGACGTTCTGGCATTGGTCCAAGGTCGCCGGGCCCTTGTCCGATCCGGGTGCGCACGGCGGCGATCCGGCCGAGGCGTTCGACGTGATCGTGCCGTCGTTTCCGGGCTTCGGATTCTCCAGTCCGCTGCTCGACCGCCCCGATCTGAACTTCTGGAAGGTCGCCGACCTCTGGCACACACTGATGACCGAGGTGCTGGGGTACGAGAAATACGCCGCCGCGGGTTGCGACGTCGGCGCGCTGGTCACCGCGCAGCTCGGCCACAAGTACGCCGAGGAGTTGTATGCCATCCACATCGGATCCGGGCTGAAACTGACCCTGTTCAACGGCGATCGAGCCTGGGACTTCAGCGGTGGGCGGCCGATTCCCGACGACCTGCCCGCGGCGGTGCACGCACGATTCGTGGAGCTGGACAGACGTTTCGCCGTCCACCTGGCCGCGCACCTGCTCGCCCCCAGCACCCTCGCCCACGCCCTGTCGGATTCTCCGGCGGGCATGCTGGCGTGGATCCTGGAGCGGTGGAGCAAGTGGAGCGACAACGGCGGTGACGTCGAAACCGTGTTCAGCAGAGACGATCTGCTCACCCACGCCACGATCTATTGGGCCACCAACACCATCGGCACCTCGATCCGCCTCTACGCCAACAACAATCGCTATCCCTGGACGCCTTCACACGACCGCCTCCCGGTCGTGCAGGCACCCACCGGCATCACCTTCGTCGGCTACGAGAACCCGCCCGGCGTCGACACCGAGGGCCGCGTCGAGAACTTCCGCACCGGCGACCGCGCCCAGTGGTACAACCACGTCGATCTCACCGTCCACGACCGCGGCGGCCACTTCATCCCATGGGAGATCCCGGATCTGTGGATCGACGACCTGCGCCGCACCTTCCGCGGGCGGCGCTGACCCGGTAGCGGCGGGTCACCGGGGCGGGGGAGCGAACCCGTCCGGCCATTCGGTGCCGTCGTCGTATTTCACATCCGTCAGGTCGGCGCCGGTGAGCAGTGCGCCGGTCAGTTTCGCGCCGACGAGGTCGGCGTCGTTGAGCTTCGTGCTGGTCAGGTGGACGTCGGTCAAATTCGCGCCGCCGAGGCGCGCGCGGGTGAGGTTCGCTCGGTGCAGGTCGGTGCCGGTGAGGTCGTCGTTGCCGAGATTCGCCTCGGTGAGGTCGGCGAAGGCGAAACGTGTGCCGCTGAGCTTCGCGCCGGTGAGGTCCACATGGCCGAGGGTCGCGCCGATCAGGCGCACGCCGGTCAGATCCGCGCCCGCCAGTCGTGCACCGGTGAGGGTCGCGCCGTTCAGGCAGGTGCGGCTGAGATCGACTCGATGGTCGCCGTCCCGAGCGGCGTCACGGCGGCCGATGACCGTGAGCGCGGTTTGGATGTCGGAGGGCGGCTCGACAGCGGGGTCCGGCCGCGCCTCGGAGTCGTCACACCCGGCTGCGCCCGTCTGGGTCCGCACGAACGCCTCGAGCACGGAGAACACGGTCGCGTGATCTGCCGTCGAGTCCTTCGCGAGCCGTTCCAGTAGATAGATACCGGAGATCCGGACGTTGATCTTGTCGGATGCCAATTGTTCTGCGGCCAGCCGGAAACGGTCGGTCACCGCGACCTGCTCGGACAGCGCGTACTGATTGTTCGTCGCGCGCAGCGATTGGGCGGTGAACCACAGGGCGACGGCAGCGGTGAGCGTGGCGCCGAGCGTCCCGGCAGCTGTTGCCATGGCCGCCACCTTCGTCCACCCGGGCCAATGCCGCCGCAGCCAGGATCTCGAACCGGAGGACTTCTGAGGCGTCTTCGGCGTCGTCATCGCACATCTCCCCTCGCGGAGGCGACTCCCGAAGTCGGCCTACGACCCCCCGCCTCCGTCGACCACTCTAAGCCGAAATCGCTCGGCACCAACCGATTTCAGCAGAACGGTGTCGCCGGGACGGTCAGGCGGGTGCGGTCACCGCGGCGAGAACCAGAGACCGGCCCGCTTCGCCAAGGTCGTTCGCTCCGCGAACTCGCGCCGGCCCACCGATTCCTTTTCACGGCACCCGAGGTCTACATGGTCGGCGGCGCCGAACCGGTGGGCCGCGACGAGCCGAGAAAGAGAGTTGAGTGCCGTGAGCGTTCCCGCGACCATGCGAGCCCTGCACCAGACGTCCCTGCGGGGCCCGCAGGACACGTGCCTGATCACCGACGCGCCGGTGCCGCACCCGGGCCGCGGCGAGATCCTGATCCGGGTGACCGCGGCCGGGGTCAACTTCGCCGACATCTCGAAAAGCCGGGGGACGTTCCTCGGCGGCCCGCAGCCGCCGTACCCGGCCGGTTTCGAAGCCGCCGGCGAGGTGGTGGCAACGGGCGAGGGCGTGACCGAACCGCGGCCGGGAGCACGCGTGGCCGGCGTGGGGGAAGGCGCGTTCGCCGAATACCTGGTCCTCCCGGCCGCGGCGGCCGTGCCGGTGCCGGAGGGCTGGACCGCCGAACAAGCCCTGGGCCTGACCGTCAACCTCCCTACCGCGCTCGCCGCGCTGAAACCACTGGGCCGCCTCGTGGCCGGTGAGACCGTGCTGATCCAGGCCTCGGCGGGCGCGACCGGACAGGCCGCGGTGACTCTCGCCAAACACTTCGGGGCGACGGTCATCGCCGCCGCGGCACCCGGCAAACACCACCTCGTGCGCGAGCTGGGCGCCGACCACGTTCTGGACTCGCGCGGCGAGAGGCTTGCCGCCGAGGTGCGGGAGCTGACCGGCGGCGCCGGCGCCGATCTCGTGCTCGAATCGACGGGCGGTGCGGGTTTCGCGGACACCCTGGCCGCGACCAAACGGGTCACCGGCCGGGTGGTCGTCTTCGGCGCGGCGGGTGGCGACGCCACGATCAGCAATCGGCAGCTGATCTACGAACACCAGATTCAGCTCATCGGCCTCAACATCGGCGTACTGATCCAGGCGGCACCCGAAATCTTCGGCGCGGTCATGGCGGAGTTGTTCGCCCTCGTCGCCGCCGACGTGGTCGAACCGGCCCGGCCCACGGTCTACGACTTGGCCGAGGGCCCGAAGGTGCTGGCCGAACTGGAGGCTCGCGCGACCGTCGGCAAACTGGCGCTGCGGCCGTGATCACGGCTCCTACACTCGGCGATATGACCGCGCATGCGCGCACGGCCGACCGGGACCGGTTCGCCGCCGACTCCGAGCGCTACCGCCGGGAGTTGCTGGCGCACTGCTATCGCATGGCCGGTTCGGCACAGGATGCCGAGGATCTGGTGCAGGAGACGTACCTTCGGGCCTGGCGTTCCTACGCCGGGTTCGAGGGCCGGGCGTCCGTGCGGTCGTGGCTGTACACGATCGCCACGAATGTCTGCCTCACCGCGAGGACTTCGCGTCACACGCGGGTACTGCCCTCGGGACTCGGCGGTCCGGACAACGAGTCGGGCAGCCCACCGAGATATGTTGCGGCAGGAGAGGTTTCATGGCTGGAACCGCTTCCGGACGGCTGGATCGCGACTGCCGGCGACCCGGAGGCTGTGGTAGTCGCGCGCGAATCGCTGCGGCTGGCGCTGGTCGCGAGTCTGCAGCACCTGCCCGCACGCCAGCGCGCCATCCTCCTGCTGCGCGAGGTGCTGGCCTTTTCCGCGGCCGAGACCGCAGAGATTCTCGGAACCACGACAGCGGCGGTGAAAAGCGGCCTGCAACGCGCCCGCGCCCGCCTCGACGAACTCGACCCGGCACCCGAGAAACTACTGGAACCCACCGACCGGCGCGCGCGGGCGCTGCTCGACGGCTACATCGCGGCCTTCGAGCGGTCCGACGCCGCGCTGCTGGAACAGGTGTTGCGCACCGATGCCACACTGGAGGCGACCCCGTTCCGCGACTGGCAGGCCGGTCGGGCGCACTGCCTCCGCATGCTCGACACCTACGTGCTGGGTGTGCCCGGCCAGTGGCGGATGGTCGCCACCACCGCCAACGGACAGCCCGCCGCCGTCGTCTATCACCGGGCCGCGGACGGCCTGCTGCGCGCGGACGGGATCGTGGTGCTGGCGGCGACCGCCACCGGAGTATCGCGGGTGGTGAAGTTCCACGATCCGGCGCTGGTCGCACTGTTCGGGCATCCGAACGTGCTCGCGGGCTGAACGGGGGTTCAGCGTCGCACGGGCAGGACCAGCTGGGCGCCGGTGACGGGGTGGTCGATGACCTCGACGGGGTGACGGTAGACGCGGGTCAGCAGGTCGGTGGTGAGGATCTCGCGGGGGTGGCCGACAGCGGCGAGGCGGCCCGCGTCGAGCACGGCCACGCGGTCGGCGTAGGCGGCGGCCAGGCCCAGATCGTGCAGCACGACCACGACCGCCGCGCCCTCGGCGGCGCGTGCCGCGGCCAGACGCAGCACCTGTTCCTGATGGCCGAGATCCAATGCGGCGGTGGGCTCGTCGAGCAGCAACGTCTCGGTGTCCTGAGCCAGCACCCGCGCCAGTGCCGCGCGGGCACGCTCACCACCGGAGAGCGCCGGGAACGGCCGTGCGGCGAGATGTTCCATATCGGTGGCGGCCAGCGCGGCGGCGATCACCCGGTCGTCGAATTCCTGGCGCGGTGTTCGCGCCCAGGGAGAGCGGCCCATGGCGACGACCTCGCGCACCGTGAACGGGAATCCGACGGTGTGGTTCTGCGGCAGCACCGCGCGGCGGCGCGCCATATCGGTGGGAGTCCAATCCGTGACCGGCCGGCCGTCGAGTTCGACTGTGCCGCTTGCCGGTTCGAGTTCGCCGGACAGCGCGGCCAGCAGCGTCGATTTGCCCGCCCCGTTGGGACCCACCAGTGCCAGGATCTGCCCGGCGACGACGTCGATGTCGACCGATTCGAGCACCGGCCGCCCGCCGCGCGCGATATCGATGCCGCGCGCTCGCAGGGTCACCGCACCGCGCGGTGTCGGTTGCGGAAGACCGTGGGCAGGGCGAAGTGTGCGGATCAGTGCGCGCACGCGTGCCGTTCCGGCGCCGCTCATGCCCAGCCTCCCGATCGGGCGCGAGTGCGCCGCAGCAGCCAGAAGAAGAACGGCCCGCCGACCAGCGAGGTCAGCATGCCCAGGGGGAGATCGGCGTTGTGGACCAGGGTCCGGGCCCCGATGTCGGCGGCCAGCAGCACCACCGCGCCGAGGATCGCCGACAGCGGGATCAGCACCCGGTGCGCGGGACCGACGAGCATGCGCACCACGTGCGGGACGATCAATCCGACGAACAGGATGATGCCGGTGAAGGCCACCCCGGCGGTGGCGAGGATCGCGACGACGACGATCACGTTGCGCCGCAAGCGTTCCACGTCGACGCCGAGGTGCCGCGCCGCCGATTCGCCGAGGGCGAGCAGATCCAGGCGCGGCGCCATCGCGACCGCCGCCGCCACGCCCAGCGCGGCCAGCGGCGCCACCACGGCCACCGCCTGCCAGGTGGCGCCGTTCAGGCTGCCCATCTGCCAGAACACGATCTGATCGCGCGCCGCGGGGGAGGCGGTGAACAGCAGAAACGACATCAGACCGCCGGCGAAGGCGTTGACCGCGACACCGGTCAGCACCAGCGTGACGGTTTCGGTGCGCCCGCCCGAACGCGACAGCAGATACACCGCGAGTGTGGTTCCGAGTCCGGCGACGAACGCGCCTCCAGCGACCGACCAGGCCGCCACGAACGCGCCACCGACCACGATCACCACACCCGCCCCGACGGCCGCGCCCGCGGACACACCGATCACGCCGGGTTCGGCCAGAGGATTGGCGAACACACCCTGCAGCAGCGCACCGGCGGTCGCCAGCGCCGCCCCGACCAGCATCGCCAGCACCACCCGCGGGAACCGGACCTCCCACAGCGTGACCTCACCGGCGGGGTGGTGTGGCATCGGCCCCCAGTCGAGCCCGATCCGGTGCAGCACACTGCCGGCCACCTCGAGCGGGGTCGTGGGGACCTGCCCGACAGCGGCCGAGATCAGCGCCAGGATCACCAGCAGTGCGATCGACACCGCAAAGACGACGGTGATGCGGGACCAGCGGCGCGGTGTGCGCGGACCGACGACGGCGTCGCCCGGACCGGAAGGGTCCGAGTTCGACCTCGGATGCGGTTCTGCCCGCTGCGTGCCGGAAGCCGCACCGCCGCCGGTCCCGGCCGAAGGTGCGACCGTCGACCGTTCGGCACTCCGGCCGCTGAGCGCATCGGGCCCGGAAGTGCCTGCGCCCGCACCGTTCTCCGGTTCGGATGCGCCGTTCGCGCTCGACTCGGCACCTGACTGGCCCGAGATATGTTGCGCCGCAACGGATCCCGCAGAAGGTGCCACATTCGGTCCGGACGGTCGCAGACCGGGATCGGCGGCCGAGTCCTCACCGGGCGAATCGCCGGGGCTCATGCGGGCTGGGTGCCGTAGACGGCCTTCGACAGCGCTTCGAGCACATGCCCGGTCTCGGGTCCGAAGCTGAGCAGCACCGCATCGGACATGTCGACGACGCGGTGATCGCGCCCGGCCGGCGTCTGGGCGACCCCGGGCACCTTCTCCAGGCCGTCGACGCCGCCGACCGATTTCAGCCCGTCCGACATCACCAGCAGCACATCCGGTGCGGCGCTGATCATCGCCTCGCTGGTGATGGTGGTGAACGGTTCGGTCAGTCCCGCCGCGGTTCCGGCGTCGACGCCGCCCAGTGCGGTCACCAGCGAATCGGCGCCCGAGCCGGGCCCGGCGAGCATGGTGATCGCGGTGCTGCGCAGGTAGACGAATCCGATCTTCAACGGCGGCTGGCGTTTCGGCATCGCGGCGGTGGCCGCGGCGATCTCGGCGTGCGTGCGGTCGGCCAGCTTCACCCCTTGGTCGTGGACGCCCAGGGCGTCGGCGACCGACCGGATCTGCGGGCCGACACCGTCGATGGTGCGCTGCGGGTCGAAGTACACGACCGTGATACCGAGCGCGCGCAGCTGATCACGCATGGTGGGGGTGGCGCTGGTGGTGTCGGTGAGGAATACCGTGGGCCGTTGCGCGGCAACGGCTTCGATGTTGATGCTGCCGTTGCCGCCCGCCACGTTGGGCACGTCGCGCACCGCGGGGAAGGCCGCCGAGGTCGAGCGGCCCACCAGTTTGGAACCCAGGCCCAGCGCCCATACGGTCTGGGCCAGGGTGCCGTAGCGGTCCACGGCCACGATCCGGTCCGCGGAGGTGACGGTGACCTCGGCGCCGTCGAACGAGTGCACGGTGACCGGTAGCGCGGGTACCGGCTCGGGGCCGATCGGCGTCGGATCCGGATTCGCCAGCGTCGCGGTGGTCGCGCCCTGTTGCTCGCCCGAGGCGCCGCTGCCCCCGCACGCGGTGGTGACTCCGGCGAGCAGCACGACCCCGAGCACCGCGAGCAGCCACCGGGTGCCGCCCCGGGCCGCCCGCTGCCGCCCACCCGGCTCGGTCGATGCCGAACGGTTTCGTGCGGTCGTCGCGAACCTGAGCGCCGACGTTGCCGCAGCGCCCGGCTCGGTGGGCGCCGCCGGTGCGGCGGAGGCGATGCGGGCCGATCGGACGTCGAGACACCTCATGTAGGCAAGCCTAAGTGGTCGCGCGGACCGGTTGTCACCGCCCTGTGCGCGCACGTCCCGCCGGCCCGGCCGCTCAGATACCGCTGACGTCGTCGAGAGCGGCCGCGATCGCCCGCGGAAGTTCCAGCGTTTCCGCGGCGAGGACGCCGGTGAGCTGACCGATATCGCGGGCGCCGACGATCATCGACGCGACGCCCGGCCGGTCGCGCAGCCAGGCCGCCGCCACCGCCAGGGGCGAGGTGCCCAGCCCGTCGGCCGCGGTGACCACCGCGTCCACCACCCGGGTGGCGTGTTCGTCGAGACGTTCGCGGATTTCGGCGGCGGTCGCCTCGTCGGCGCCACGGGAGTCGGCGGGCACGCCGTCGCGATATTTGCCGGTGAGGATGCCACCGGCCAGCGGTGAGGCCGCGATCAACCCGACCCCGTGGTGCCCGGCCGCCGGTAGCAGTTCGGTTTCGGCACCGCGTGCCAGCAGCGAATAGGGCGACTGCGCGGCCACGATCGGGGCCGCCGAGGCCAGGGTGGCCAGCTGCCAGGCGTTCAGGCCGCGCGCCCCCGCGTAGCGCACCTTGCCCGAGCGCACGGCGTGGTCGAGGGTGGCCGCGATCTCGTCGAGCGGGGTGTGCCGGTCCCAGGCGGCCACACTCCAGATGTCGAGATAGTCGGTGCCCAGTTCGGCGAGGGTGCGGTCGAGTTGACGCATCAGGGTGCGCCGCGACGCGTCCACACTCCAGTGGATGCCGGCCGTGGGTCCGCCGTCGGGATCGGTGACCCCGGGCACCGGCACCAGGCCCGCACACCCGCTGATCACCAGATCGTCGCGCGGCACCAGCTCACCCACGAGCTCGCCGAGCATGCGTTGCGCGGCGCCGCCCTGATACACCGGCGAGGTGTCGACCAGCGTTCCGCCGGCCTCCACGAAGGCGACCAGCTGCGCCGCCGCGTCCTCGGCATCGGTTTCCCGGCCCCAGGTGTGGGTGGCCAGCCCCATCCGCGATACCCGCAGGCCACTGCGGCCCACCGCCCGCTGTTCCATCACCACACCGCCCCAGCTCTCGTCACAGTGTCCGAGCCTAGGGCCACAACCGGTCCCGGAAACGGATACCACTCGCGAACCGCCGGAAGATGCGAGGAGCACCACAGCGCCCGCCGGTGCGGGGAGGCCGGGTCACCGGCCCGGTCGCCGATTCCTCCGACAGCGAAACAGGTTGCATACCAACGGGTTCCGCATCGCCGGGGCGTGCGGCCGAGGTCGCGGGCCGGTGACGGCGCGAGCCCGGCGGTGGTGATCGCCTAGTCTGGTCCCATGACGGTGATCCTGCTGCGGCACGGGGTGTCGACCTCCAACACCGCGCGCACGCTGGCCGGCCGCAGTCCCGGGGTCGAGCTCACCGAGCGCGGCACCGAGCAGGCGCTGGCGGTGGCAGAACGCCTGGCACCGTTACCGATCGAGCACATCGCGCATTCCCCGCTGCTGCGCTGCACGCGCACGGTATCGCCACTGGCCGACAAACTCGGCCTCGAACCCGAACCCGACGAGCGCCTGCTCGAGGTGGATTACGGCGAATGGACCGGCCGGCTGCTCTCGGAGCTGGTCAAGGAACCGCTGTGGAAGGTCGTGCAGCAGCACGCCTCGGGTGCGGTGTTTCCCGGTGGTGAGGGCCTGGCCCAGGTGCAGTACCGGGCGGTGGCCGCGGTGCGCGCGATCGACACCGAACTCGCCGAACGCCACGGCCGCGATGTGCTGTGGGTGGCCTGCACACACGGTGACGTGATCAAGTCGCTGCTGGCCGACGCGTTCGGCATCCATCTCGACGGGTTCCAGCGCATCGTGGTGGAACCGGCCTCCATCAGCGTCGTCCGCTACACCCCGGCCGCCCCCTACGTGTGGCGGGTCAACGACACCGGCTCCGACCTGTCGGCGCTGGCCGCGGTCGCACAACCGTCCGAGCAGCGGGCCGGGCCCGTCCCCGGCGGTGAGGTGGGCGCCGCGCCGCGGGCGGATAATGGGAATATTGCGGATCCCCCCGATCCGGGGAACGAGCGTAATCAGTGATGCAGTCGGTTTCAGGAGGTGCAGATGGCCCGAGCAATCCATGTGTTTCGCACCCCCGACCGTTTCGTCGCCGGAACCGTCGGTGAGCCAGGGGATCGCTCCTTCTATCTACAGGCCGTGCAGGAACCCCGCGTGGTGAGCGTGCTGCTGGAGAAGCAGCAGGTGAAGGTGCTCGCCGACCGGATGGGTCTGCTGCTGGACGAGGTGGCGCGGCGGTTCGGCGCCACGGTGCCGCCGCAGGCCGAGGACGTCTCCGACACGGCTCCGCTCCAGATGCCGATCGACACCGAATTCCGGGTCGGGACAATGGGTTTGGGCTGGGACGCCGATGCCGGCGCGGTGGTGGTGGAACTGCTGGCCATCACCGAGACCGAGGTCGACGAATCGGTGGTCCTCGACGACACCGAGGAGGGCCCCGACGCGGTGCGGGTGTTCTTGACCCCGGAGCAGGCCCGCGAATTCGCGTTGCGGTCGGCGAAGGTGATCGCGGCCGGGCGGCCGCCGTGCCCGCTGTGCGGGGAACCGCTCTCGCCCAAGGGGCACATGTGTGTGCGCACCAATGGTTACAAGCGCGGCGACATCTTCGGCGCGACCGATCTGGAGGACTGAGGACCGGTGACCACGCGCGCGGCGACCGCAGACGAGGGCGCGGCCCGCGACGGCCTTTACAGCGGTGAGTTGTCGATCATCGGGCGGGTGACCACCGCCAGCAACCTCACCCTGGTCTGTGAGATCGGCCCGCCGGTCGGCGGGGGCGCGCAGGCGCTGCGGGTGGTGTACAAGCCGGTGCGCGGGGAGCGCCCGCTGTGGGATTTCCCCGACGGCACGCTGGCCGGGCGCGAGGTGGCCTCGTATCTGGTGTCGGCGGCGCTGGGGTGGTCGGTGATTCCGGAGACGATTCTGCGGGAGGGTCCGCTGGGCCCTGGCATGGTGCAGCGCTGGATCGAGACCGTCGACCCGGGTGAGGCGGCGCCGGAGCGCCTGGATCTGGTGGATCTGGTGCCCGCCGGTGCGGTGCCCGCCGGGTTCCGGGAGGTACTGCGGGCGGTGGACGGCACGGGTGCGCGCGTGTCACTGGTCCATGCCGACGATCCGCGACTGCGCCGGATGGCGGTGCTGGACGTATTGCTCAACAACGCCGACCGCAAGGGCGGGCACGCCCTCGAAGGCGTCGACGGCGGTGTCTATGGGGTCGACCACGGGATCTGCCTGCACAGCGAACGGAAATTGCGCACGGTGCTGTGGGGCTGGGCGGGTGAGCCGGTGGGGGAGGAACTGCTCGGTGACATCGCCGCGTTCGCCGACCGGATTTCGGGTCCGATCGGTTCGGCGCTGGCCGAGCACATCACCGACGACGAGATCGAGGCCCTGGAGGCGCGGGCCCGCGAGCTGCTGAACGATCCGGTGCTGCCGCAACCGATCAGCTCTCGCCCTATTCCCTGGCCCGCGTTCTGAGCCGGCGCGAATCCGGGCGCGCCGATCCGCCGACGTGCGCGCCGCATTCGGTGCGCGCGGCGTACAACGGTTGACTTCGCCACACCGCTGACCCCGGCCGAGGTCGGATGTGGTGGCGAACACCCCGCGACGGGCCCGGTAGCCGGGGGCGGCGGGCGAGGTGCCCGCCCGGACCCTTACCCTCGAATCATGCAGTCCTGGTCCGAAATCTCCGTTCCCGCCGTCCCCGGATCCGGACCGCCGTTGCGGTTGTTCGATACCGCCGACCGGCAGGTGCGCCCGGTGTCGCCCGGCGCGACCGCCACCATGTACGTCTGCGGCATCACACCCTACGACGCCACGCATCTGGGGCACGCGGCGACCTATCTGGCCTTCGATCTGGTCAATCGGATCCTGCGCGACGGCGGCCACGAGGTGCACTACGTGCAGAACATCACCGACGTCGACGATCCGCTGTTCGAGCGGGCCGAACGCGACGGGGTGGACTGGCGCGAACTCGGCACCGGCGAGATCGAGTTGTTCCGCGAGGATATGGCGCAGCTGCGGGTGCTGCCGCCGCGCGACTACATCGGTGCGATCGAATCGGTCGGCGAGGTCGTCGAACTGGTGGACAAACTGCTGGCCGCCGGGGCGGCGTATGTCGTCGACGACGCCGAATACCGCGACATCTACTTCCGCCACGACGCCACCGAGCAGTTCGGCTACGAATCCGGCTACGACCGGGCCACGATGGATCGGCTGTTCGCCGAACGTGGTGGCGATCCGGAGCGCCCGGGTAAGCGCGACCCGATCGACGCGCTGCTGTGGCGGGCGGCGCGGCCGGGTGAGCCGTCGTGGCCGGCGCCGTTCGGCGAGGGCCGCCCGGGCTGGCATATCGAGTGTGCGGCGATCGCGTTGAACCGGCTCGGCCCCGAATTCGACATTCAGGGTGGCGGCAGCGATCTGATCTATCCGCATCACGAGTATTCGGCCGCGCACGCCGAGGCGCTGGTGTCGCATCGGCGCTTCGCCCGGCACTACGTGCATGCCGGGTTGATCGGCTTGGACGGCGAGAAGATGTCCAAGTCGCGGGGCAATCTGGTGTTCGTGTCGAAGTTGCGGGGCGCGGGCGTGGATCCGTCGGCGATCCGGCTGGGCCTGTTCGCCGACCACTACCGCACCGATCGGCAGTGGTCGGATGCGGTGCTCGAGCAGGCGCAGCAGCGGCTCGCGCGCTGGCGGCAGGCGGCGGCGCTGGAGTCGGGTCCGGGGGCCGAGGAGACGGTCGCGCGGTTGCGTCAGCATCTGGCCGATGATCTGGACACCCCGAAAGCCCTTGCCGCCGTGGACAGCTGGGTGCAGCAGGCCCTGACTTACGGCGGGCCGGACACCGCGGCGCCGGGCCTGGTTCGCACGGCCGTCGATGCCCTGCTGGGCGTTACTCTCTGAACACAGTGTGCGCGGTGCACTGGCTGCACATGCGCAACGACTGCACGCGGTAGGCCGCCGCGGGTGGAGGCCGGACAGCTGATCCGCGGGTGTCGCACCCGCAGATCAGCTGTGATCGTTCAGGCGCGGCGGTCGGCGAGCGCCCACGAGGTGAGCGCCACCGCGCCGGAGACCACCGCCACCGACGGCCACGCGCCGATCTTCTTGGCCAGCGGATGCGAGGCGCCCATCGCGCCCACCGAGAGCCCGGTCAGCGCGGCCGCCCCGGGAATGCCCAGGGCCGCACGCCAGCGCGGGACCGCGGCCGCGGTAGCCGCGGCGAAGACCACACCACCGAGCTGCCGCTGCTTGGTCGCCTGCGCGAGCGCGAACCCGCCGAGCAACCCACCGGCGGCGAGCGCCGACGTCGGCACCGAAGAAATTCCGGCCATACTCACAAACCTCCACCACACATCAACCGAATCGGGACAGCGACCGGACGAATGCACCACAGGGCGCGAATCCGGCCACGCCCCATTGTTCACCGCGCCCCAGACCGGCCGGAGGCAGCCGATGCGCGCCGGCACGGACTGCACCGAAGCCATGCCTCCGCACGGTGTTTCCGCGCCGCGCCCGCTTGTGCCTCACGGCCGGGTCTCCGTCTACCTCAGCGCTGAACCGATTCACCACTGCCGTCGCCTCGCGATGGGGGCGCGGAAGTGCGCGCAGCAGCTCAGGCAGCGGCCGCGGCGGCGCGTGCGTAGGTGTCCGCCAGGCCGGGCCAGCCGCCCGGCGAGCCGACCGCGTCGCGCATGGATTCCCACCCCTCGCCGTGGTTGGCGAAGTCGCCGTGCACGAGAGTGACGGCGGTGTGGGTGGAATCGACAGGGGTGAAGGTGACATCGACGCGGCTGGTCAGGGCCGGGTCGGGCTGGTATTTCCAGTCCAGGGAGATGTCCCAGGAGAACGCGAAGTGGCCGGGACGGTCCCATACGAGGACGCGACCCCACGGGCATTCGGTGCCGTCGGCCTCGCGGCCGAACAACCGTCCGCCGACGCGGGGTTCGACCACCACTTCGGCCAGCGGTCCCGCGCCGATGTGGTGTTCGCGGGGCCACCAGCTGTCGATGCCGGTGGTGAAGACGTCGAAGGCGGTGTCGATGGGCGCCTCGACGGTGAGTTCGACGCGGACCTGGGTCTCGCTGGTTTGCTGTGTCATGACTGCTCCTCGAATATGGTTGTCCCGCTGCTTGTTTCGATCGATTGAGCGCGTGCGGCGGCCTCGGCCCGGTCGCGAAACGACGACATCGCCGTCGTCCAGAACCGGGTGAAGTAGCCGCGCAGGGCGTCGATGCCGTTCGGATCGAGCCGGTAGATCCGGCGGGTGCCGATCGCCTCGTCGACCACCAGCCCCGCTTGTTTGAGCACTTTCAGGTGCTGAGAGACCGCTGGACGGCTGACCGGGAGTTCGGCGGCCAGCTCACCGACGGCGCAGGGTCCGCGCCCGAGTCGTTCGAAGATCGCTCGCCGGGTCGGATCCCCGAGAGCGTCGAGCGCACCATCTTGGTAAGTCCCCACGAACCGTAAGTCTAGACTTACGTAACGCAGGTCACAAGTCTTTGACGCCCCGAAAGAGCGGGTGATTAATTGTCTCGGGACGCAACAAGGAGGTTGTCGGTGTCGCCATTGTCGGGATCGGATCGAATCCGCGCCGCACGCACCAAGCTCGAGGCGGGTAATGCCCTGTTCGCGGCGGTGCGCAAGGATCCGCGCATCGCGCGTGACCTGATCACCGGCCTGATCGGCGCCGCTCGATCGCACTCCGCCCCGGCGGCCACACCGGCCGAAGAGGCAGACGGTTATCTCACGCCCGCCGGTGTGAGCGACTACGCCCGGTCCGCACATGCCCGCCGCGGCATTCGGGTGGCACCCGATGCCGTGGCGGCCTATCTCTCGGATCTGAACCGGCTGGCCGACTGGTTCACCCTGCACGCCGGCTGGCGGGGTGAGGCACCGGGCGCGGTGCGCGAGGGCCTGACGTTCACGCAGCAGGCGCTGGTGATGGGCATCCCCGCCGAGTTGCGCTGGACGGTCGTCGAGGCCGGCGAGCGCGGTTTCGCGCTGCGCGGCGAGGGTCCGCAGGGAGTGCGGCTGGGGTACTGGCTGACCGTCGCCGGTTCCGGCGACGAGGCGACGGTGTATTTCGATGCCGGGCTGGGCGGCCCGCCCGTCGAGGGCCCGCTGGGCGCGTCGGTGGCCCGCAGCCTCGGTGAGGCGATGGAGCAGTCCCTGGCCCGGCTACCCGACGCGATCGCCGCGGCCGGACCGGTGAAAAAGCGTGCGGCACAGCCCATTCGGCATCGCGCCTCGGGCACCGAGATCGATCCCCGGACCCCCGTTCTGGTGGGCGTCGGGCAGATCACCCAGCGCACACCGGATTCCGGTTACGGCGATCCGGCCGCGCTCGCGGTGACCGCGTTGCGGCGCGCCGCGGCCGATACCGGCGCCGGAGAGGAGCTGTTGCGCCGCGCGGACGCGGTGTTCGCGGTGGCGTGCACGTCGTGGCAGTACCGGGATATGGGGGCGGTGATCGCGCAGCGCCTGGGCGTGGGCGGTGTCGACACCGCGCAGTCGAGTCCCTTCGGCGGCGACGGCGGTCAGCTGATGATCAACGAGGCCGCGGCGGCGATCGCGGCCGGTGAGTACGACATGGTGCTGGTCACCGGCGCGGAGGCCGGAGCCACGCAGGCCGCCGCGCAGCGCGCCGGTGTGGAGCTGTCGTGGCCGCAGCAGGGTTCCGAGGTCGCGCCGACCCGCTCGATCGGCATCGACAAACCGGCCAACAATCCGGCCGAGACCGCGGCGGGCCTGATCGCGCCGATCAACATGTACGCCCTGCTGGAGTCGGCGAACCGGCATCGGCTGGGCCGCAGCCCCGGCGATCACGCCGAGGCCGTGGCCGAACTCTGGTCGCGGCTTTCGGCGGTGGCGGCGCGCAACGAATACGCCTGGCAGCCCGAGGAATTCGACGCCGACCGGATCGCCACCCCCGGTCCGGACAATCGCATGGTGTCCACGCCCTACACCAAACTGGAATGCGCGAATCTGACCGTCGATATGGCCAGCGGCATCGTGGTGTGCAGTGCCGCGGCCGCGCAGGAGGCCGGGATCGCGCAGGACAAGTGGGTTTTCATCCACGCCGGCGCGTCCGGGCACGACGAGTGGTTCACCAGTGAACGCGCCGAACTGGCGGCCTCACCGGCGATCGCGACGCTGGGCCGGGCGGTGCTCGAGCACAGCGGCATCGGCGTCGAGGCGCTGACCCACGTGGACCTCTACGCCTGCTTCCCGGTGGCGGTGCAGATCGCCGCGCGCGAATTGGGGCTGGCGATCGACGATCCGGCCCGTCCGCTGTCGGTGACCGGCGGACTGACCTTCGGCGGCGGTCCGGGTAACAACTACGGCGGCCACGCGGTGGCGACGATGGTGGCGCGGTTGCGCGCGGAACCGGGCACCTTCGGCCTGGCGAGTTCGCTGGGCTGGTACGTAACCAAACACGCTCTGGGCGTGTACTCGTCGCTGCCGCCCGCCCAGCTGTACCGGCATCTGCGACCGATCATCGAGAATCCGCCGGCGCGCCCGGCCCGCAGCACCCACGACGGGCCCGCGGTGGTGGAGGCCTACACCGTCGCCTACGCGCGCGACGGGCAGCCGGAAGCGGCGATTCTGAGCTTGATCGAACCCGCGGGCGGCCGGATTCTGCTGCGCAACACCGATTCCGAGCTGATCGCGCAATTGGTCGACGGCGATCTGCTCGGCCTGCCGGTGACGGTGTCCGGGCACGACATCAGCGTCGAGGGTCGCGAGCGGGTGGAGTTGCCGGCCCCGCCCGCCCCGCCGGTGCTGGTGGAGCGCCGCGGCCCGGTCACGATCATCACCTTGAACCGCCCGCAGGTGCGCAATGCCGTCAATCTGGCCACCGCCCTCGGGCTGGAACGGGCCCTGGACGCCTACGAGGCCGATCCGTCGGCGCAGGTCGCGATCATCACCGGCGCGGGTGGATACTTCTGCGCCGGAATGGATCTCAAGGCCGCCTCGCGCGGCGAGACGCCGATGACCGAGAAGCGCGGCCCGCTCGGTATCACCGCGAAACCACCGGTGAAGCCGTTGATCGCGGCGGTCGAGGGACCGGCCCTGGCCGGTGGCTGCGAACTGGCGCTGGCCGCCGATCTCGTAGTGGCAGCACAGGATTCGACGTTCGGGATCCCCGAGGTCAAACGCGGACTGGTGGCCGTCGGCGGTGGCGTCTTGCGGCTGGCGCAGCGGTTACCGCGGGCGGTGGCGATGGAGCTGGCGCTGACCGGTGATCCCATCTCCGCCGAACGCGCGGCGGCACTGGGACTGGTCAATCAGGTGACCGAATCGGGGAAGGCCCTCGACGCCGCACTGGAGCTGGCGCAGCGGATCGCGGTGAACGCGCCGCTGAGTCTGGCGGCGAGTAAACGCATCATCGACGAATCACCGGACTGGTCTACCGATATCGCGTTCACGCGCCAGCTCGAGGTGTCGGGCAGTGCGCTGTCGTCGGAGGATGCGGCCGAGGGTGTGCTGGCGTTCGCGCAGAAGCGCACGCCCGAGTGGAAGGGCCGCTGAGCAGCGCGATCAGGCGGTCAACGCGGTGTAGGCGCCGGCGTAGAACACCGATTTGATCGATCCCAACGTGCCTTGGTCCTTGGCGCCGAGCGGGGCCAGCAGCGCGGTGGCGGTCTCGACCTCCGTGCCCGCGGCGGCGGTGGCGTCGACCAGGCCGTATTCGTGGGCTTCGGCCCCGCCGAATCGTCGTCCGGTGAGCACCGCGGCGGTGACGGCTTCGGCCGACAGCTTGGCCTGCACGAGCGCGGCCAGCGCCGGGGTGAACGGCACGCGGATGTCGACCTCGGGGAAGCAGAAGTAGCCACGATCGGCGCGCATGACCCGCTGGTCGTGCGCGAGGGCGAGCATCGCGCCGGCGCCGAAGGCATGACCGGGCAGGGCCGCCACACTCGGCACCGGCAGCGTGAGCACCTGCGCCAGCAGCCCCTGCACCTGTTCGACGTACCACGGGGCGCGCTCGCCGTGGGCGCCCAGCCACTCCAGGTCGAGTCCGTTCGAGTAGAACTTGCCGCTCGCGGTGGTGATCAATCCGGTGGCGCCATCGGCGAGCACGGTGTCGAGGTGAGCGTTCACGGCGGCGAGGAACTCGGGTGAGAAGCGGTTCTCGCCGGCGCCGAGGTCGAGGACGGCGACGGTGTCACGGTAGGTGAGAGCGGGGAACATCGGATCTCCTTCGGTGTTTCGGTGTAGCCGGAGTTGTGGCGTGGTCAGTGTTTCGGTGGTGGTCCGGCGCTGACGGCGGCACGGACGGCGGCCCGCAACCGCATGCGAGTGTCGGGGTCGGCGAGGCGGTCGCGCGACAGCAGCAGCGCGGTGGGCAGATCGACGATGCAGGCGGTGATCACCTCGACCGCGCGCCGGTCCTCCCGCTGCCACAGGTGCGCCGACAACCGCCGCATCACCGCGACGAGCCCGCGGTGCTGCGCGCGCACCTCGGCGGCCACACTCTCGGGCAGCTCCGCGGCGAGGACCTCGTCGTGCCGCAGCATCGTGACCAAGCGGGACGAGGCCGGATACCGTGCGGCGAACTCCGCGGGCGCCTCGGCCGCGCGCACCACCGCCTGCACGGCGGCCTCGCTGCCGGACCCGTCCGCCAGCGCCTCGCCGACGAGTTCGTTCTGCACGTCCAGAAACCGGCGCGCGGCGCGAATCCACATGCGCGCCACCAGTTCCGCGCGCGAGCCGAAACTGTGGTAGATCGCCCCGTTCGACATGCCGCTGGCAGCCGCGACCGCGCGAATCGTCACGGCAGGCACACCCGCGGCCACGGCGAGCGCTTCGGCATGGTCGAGAACGACATCGAGGTCGTGGATGCGGGGGCGGGGCACGACCTCACCATAACAGAGCAGTTGCTCTATTACTCGATGGTGTGCGCCACATGCGCGGCGGAGAGCGCGCCGGTAGTGTCGCGCTCATGTGTGCCGCACTCTCGCCCGACCGATTCCGCACCGCGTTGGTACTGGGCGGTGGCGGTCCCCTCGGGATCGCGTGGATGGCGGGGGTGATGGTCGGATTGCGTGCCGCCGGGATCGATCCCGCGCGCGCGGACCGGATCGTGGGCACGTCGGCGGGGTCGGTGGTCGGCGCGGTGCTCGCGGCGGGCGGGGATCTGGAACACCTGGGGGCCACCCGGTCGTCGGGCGGCGAATCGTTCGCACCGGATCCGCGCCGACTCGCCGAGATCTTCTCATTGCGAACCACACCCGGCGACGCGCGCGAAATCCGCCGCCGCATGGGCGAATTGGCGCTGGCCGCCGAGGCCGGAGATCCCGACGCCCACGTCGAACGCATCGCCCGGCTGGCCGGTGTCACCGAATGGCCGGCGGCCGACCTGCGCGTCACCACGGTCGATATCGGCACCGGCGAACTGCAGGTGTGGACTCGCGACACCGCGGCGACGTTGCCGCAGGCATTGGCCGCGAGCACCTCGGTCCCGGGCGTCTTCCCGCCGATCCCGATCGGTGAATCCCGCTATTTCGACGGCGGTGTGCGCTCGGCCCTCAATGCCGACCTGGCCGCCGGCGCGCAGATCGTGGTGATCATGGAACCGCTGGCGCACATGTTCCCCCGCACCCGCACCGATCGCGCGCACGGCGCGGAGACCGAGATCTCCGTCACCCCTGATGCCGAGGCGGTGGCCGTATTCGGCATCGACGTGTTCAACCCGGCCGCGCTGACCCCCGCCTACGAAGCGGGATTGCGCCAATCCGCCGACGCGGCACGGCAATTGGCCGACGTCGGATTCGACGCCTGAGTCAGCTGCCGACCGCGCCCAGCCCGTGCTGCGGTAGCTCGGGCAACGCCGCGCGGTAGAGCCAGCTGTCCCACAACTCGCGCAGCGGGGCGGGGCTGTAGTGGCCGGCGAGGTCGGTGAAGTCCTCGGCGGCGACCGTGCCGTAGCGGTGCCGGGCGGTCCAGTCGCGCAGCAGGGAGAAGAAGGCGTCGTCGCCGAGGCGCAGGCGCAGCGCGTGCAGGGTGAGGGCGCCGCGTTTGTACACCCGGTCGTCGAACATCGATGCCGGCCCGGGATCGCCGATCACGAGATCCTGCGCGGACCGGGCGAGGTTCTGGCGGGCGGCGCGGGCCAGCTGGTCGGCGCTGGGTCCGCCGCCGGCCTGGGACCAGATCCATTCGGCGTAGCAGGCGAAGCCCTCGTGCAGCCAGATGTCGCGCCACTGCCGCACGGTGAGGCTGTTGCCGAACCACTGGTGGGCCAGTTCGTGCGCGATGAGCCGTTCCGCGCCGCGCTGCCCGTCGCAGTGGTTTGCGCCGAAGATCGACAATCCCTGTGCCTCGATGGGGATTTCGAGCTCGTCGTCGGTGACGACGACGGTGTAGCCGGGAAACGGATAGGGCCCGAACCGGCGCTCGAATTCGGCCATCATCTGTGGTTGCCGGGCGAAGTCGTGGTCGAAGGCGGTGCGCAGCCGCGGCGGTAGCACCGCGGTCATCGGCACCTTCGTGAGGCGTCCGGCGTCGATGCGGTGGGCGCGATAGGGTCCGATCTGGATGGTGGCCAGATAGGAGGCCATCGGCTCGGACTGCTCGTACACCCAGGTGGTCTGGCTGGATTTGGTGGTGCGAGCGGTCAGCACGCCGTTGGCGAGCGCGTGATACGGGGAGTCGGTGGTGATCGATATCCGGTAGCTCGCCTTGGAGCTGGGATGATCGTCGCACGGGAACCAGGACGCCGCGCCGTTGGGCTGGCTCGCCACGAGCACACCGTCGGTGAGTTCCTCCCAGCCGACCTCACCCCACGGCCCGCGCACGGGTTTCGGGGTGCCGCCGTAGTGCACCACGATCGACAAGGCCGCGCCGGGCGGGACCTGGCGCGCGGGTGTGATCGTCAGCTTCCCGCGGGTGTGCGTGTATTTGACGGGTTTGGCGCCGTTGACGAAAACCTTTGCCACACTCAGTGTTTGCGACAGATCCAGCGCGAACCGCGGCTGCACCGCGGTGGTCACCGCCGTGATGGTGGCCCGCCCGGTCAGCCGGTTGGCGGCGACCTTGTACACCAGGTCCAGTTCGTAGCGCGAGACCCGATAGCCGTGGTTGCCGTTCTGCGGCAGATAGTCGTCGATCGGCGCCTCGGCGCCACCTTTGCCCAGCTTCACCGACGACCTGCCTTCACTTGCCGCGCCGGGTATCCGGCCACGGCGCAATCGGATTGCCCTGCCACCGGGTCGACGCCGGGACGGTGTCCCCGCGCATCACCAGCGACGCCGGGCCCACGGTCGCACCGGCGCCGATGCGGGCCGCGGGCAGTGCCACGCAGTGCGGGCCGAGGGTGGCTCCGGCCTCGAGGGTCACGCTGTCCATGGACATGATCCGATCATGGAACAGATGTGTTTGCACGACACAGCCGCGTTCCACCGTCGCTCCGTCGCCGAGGCTCACCAGATCGGCCTCGGGCAGCCAGTACGATTCGCACCACACTCCGCGCCCGATGCGCGCGCCGAGCCCGCGCAGCCAGATGTTCATCACCGCGGTGCCGGTAGCCGCGCGCGCGAACCACGGCGCGGCAACGGTTTCCACGAACGCGTCGCACACCTCGTTGCGCCACACGAACGAACTCCAGAGCGGATGTTCCACCTTCCGGATACGTCCGACGATCAACCATTTCGCCGCCACCGCGCACGCGCCGGCCACGGCGCCGGCGATCAGCAGCACCACACCGGAACAGAGTGCGGCCAGCCAGTATCCGGGCCCCGAGGCCAGCCAGGCCAAGGCGAACAACACACCGAGCCCGATGCCGAAGCTGAGGATCACCGGAATCAGCCGGCAGGTCTCCACCAGCGCGCGCGCCAGTTTCAACCGCAGCGGCGGATCGAAGGTGCGCGCGGCGTCGGAATCACCGGCGGTGCGGCGCAACCGCACCGGCGGGCTGCCCAGCCACGACGAACCCGCCTTCGCCTTCTCCGGAGCCGCCGACAACACCGCCACCAAACCGTTCTTGGGCACCCGCCGTCCGGGCGCGGTCATACCGGAGTTACCCAGAAAGGCCCGCTTTCCCACCTTCGCGCCGCCGATGTGCATCCAGCCGCCGCCGAGTTCGTAGCCGGCGATCATGGTGTCGTCGGCGAGGAAAGCCCCGTCGGCGACCTTGGTGAATTTCGGCAGCAGCAGCACGGTCGACGCCTCGACGCCCTTGCCGACGTCGGCGCCGAGCAGCCGCAGCCACAGCGGGGTGAGCAGACTGGCATACAGCGGGAACAGGAAGGTCCGCGCGGAGTCGGTGAGCCGTTCGGTGGCCCAGGCCTGCCAGCCGACGCGACTGCGCACCGGGTGGTAGCCCTCGGTCAATCCGATCGCGAGCACGCGGACCGCGACGACGGTCACCGCGGCGAAGACCGCGAGCACCATCAACGCGGCCACCGGCAGCATCAGCATCGCGTGTGCCAGCGCCCCCGTCAGCGTTGTTTCATCGCGGATCCACCAGGCCAGCAGCAGTCCGCCCGCGGCCAGGGCGATCACCGGCAGCGCCGACAGCAGCATCGAGGTGACGCCGAAGACGAGCACCCAGTGCAGTGCGCGCGGCGGTGTGCCGGCGGGCCAGCGATGTTCGGCGGGACCGACTTTCACCGCGGGCGATCCGGCCCAACTCTGGCCCGCTTTCACCTTCCCCAATACCGCCGAGCCCGGTTCCACGACGGCGTTCTTGCCGATCACCGCGCCGGGCATCACCGTGGAGCGGGAACCGACCACCGCGCCGGGCCCGATGCGGATTTCCCCGATGTGCACGAGGTCGCCGTCGATCCAGTATCCGGCCAGGTCCACTTCCGGTTCGACGCTGCAGCCGTCGCCGAGTTCGAACATCCCGGTGACCGGCGGCAGCGTGTGCAGGTCGACGCCGCGCCCGATGCGTGCCCCGAGTGCGCGGGCGAACGGCACCATCCACGGTGCGCCGGAGAGGTTTTCCGCGCCCGCGGCCTCAGCCATCCGCACCGCCGTCCACAGGCGCAGATGGACCGAGCCGCCGCGCGGGTAGCTGCCGGCGCGCACGCCGCGCAGCAGGATGCGGGCGCCGGCCACGCAGATCGCCATCCGGCCGGGCGGTGAGATGAACAACACGAATCCGGCCAGCGCCCACCACCACGACAGTCCCGGCATCCACGGCAGCGCACCGAAACGGGAGGCGATATTGGTGACCACGCCGAGCCAGGTGAGCCATTGCAGGCCGGTGAGGGTGGTCAACGGCACCGAGGCCAGCACCTGGAACCATTGCGCGCGCCACGGTGTCGGGGTGACGTGGCGGGTGGGCGCCTGTTCGGTGGGGGCAGCGGCGTCGATGAATTCGGCCAGCGCGCCCAGGCGCGGATGATCGTAGAGATCGGCAACGGTGATCTGCGGCAGCCGTTCGCGCAGCGCGGTGACCAGTTGCGCCGCCGACAGCGAACCGCCGCCGAGGTCGAAGAAGTCCGAGTCCAAGTCGTCGACATCGGCGCCGAGCACCGAATGCCACAGTCCCGCAAGCCAATACGCGGTGCCGTCCAAACCCGCGCCGGGTTCGCCGTCGGCGCCGGGCAGCGGCCACGGCAGCGCGTCACGGTCGACCTTTCCCGATGTGCGCGTGCGCAATTCGTCCAGCACGGCCAGCCGCGGCACGAGGGCCGCGGGCAGTCGTTCGGCGAGCAGTTCCCGCGCGTGCGACAGGTCGATGCCGTCGTCGCCGGTGGACAGGTAGCCGACGAGGATCGGGGTGCCGGTGGCAGTGGTACGCACAGCGGCCGCGGCGGCGGTGACGCCGGGCAGATGTTGCAGCGCGGCGTCGAGTTCGCCGAGTTCGATCCGCCGTCCCCCGACTTTGACCTGGTCGTCGGCGCGGCCGAGGAAGATCAGCCCGGCGGGGTCGTTGCGCACCATATCGCCGGAGCGGTAGGCGCGCTGCCATCCGAGGGTCGGCATCGGCGCGTACTTCTCGGCGTCCTTGGCCGGGTCGAGGTAGCGGGCCAGCCCGACGCCGCCGATCACCAGTTCACCGGCTTCCCCTTCGGCGACCGGTGTGCCGTCGGCGTCGACGACGGCCAGATCCCAGCCGTCCAGCGGTAATCCGATGCGCACCGGCGGGGTGCCGGTGAGCTGTGCCGCGCACGCCACCACGGTGGCCTCGGTGGGGCCGTAGGTGTTCCACACCTCGCGGTCGTCGCTGCCGGCGAGCCGCTCGGCCAGTTCCGGGGGCACCGCTTCGCCGCCGAAGATCAGCAGCCGCACCGCGTCGAGCGCTTCCGGCGGCCACATGGCGGCCAGGGTGGGCACCGTGGACACGATGCTGATCTCGCGGCGCACCAGCCACGGCCCCAGATCCATCCCGCTGCGTACCAGCGCACGCGGCGCCGGCACCAGGCACGCGCCGTGCCGCCACGCCAGCCACATCTCCTCGCAGGACGCGTCGAAGGCCACCGACAGTCCGGCCAGCACGCGGTCGCCGGGCCCGATCGGCTCCTGCCGCAAAAACATTCGCGCTTCGGCGTCGACGAAGGCGGCGGCGTTGCGGTGGGTGACCGCGACACCCTTGGGGGTTCCGGTGGAGCCGGAGGTGAAGATGATCCACGCGTCGTCGTCGATCGTGGGGCCGGGCGCGTCGGGATCGGCCGGCGCGCAGTTGCCGTCTCCGCGCGGGGCGGTGCCGTCTGGGCCGACGGCGGTGTCGTCCGCGCGCATGGCGGTGTCGTCTCGGCGCACGGCGGTGATGCCGTCGGCGGTGACGACGGCGGCGACCGCGGCCTCGCCGAAGACCAGTTCGGCGCGTTCCTCCGGGTCGTCGGCGTCGACGGGGACGTAGGCGGCCCCGGCGCGCAGGACGGCGAGGATGGTCACGTACAGCCGCGCGGTTCCCGAGGGGATCCGCACTCCGACCCGGTCGCCGCGCCGGATTCCCGCCGCCCGCAACTCGGTTACCGACGCGTCGATCGCCGCCAGTAACTCCCGATAGGTCAGTACCTCGGTGCCGTCGTCGACGGCATCGGCGTCGGGGTGCGCGTGAGCTGTTTCGGCGAGGATGTCGACCAGTGTGCGAGGCTGCGCCGCGGCGGCCCCGCGCAGCAGCGGCGAGGAGGGAGCCTGCGCCGTGCGCCGGCCGGAGTCCGGGTCGGCGACCTCCGGTGCCGATCTCCCGTCGGCGCCGGTCACCGCCGAGGCGGAGGGGCCGGCATCTGCGCGGGTTCGGGAGTCCGTCGCGGTCTCGGAGCTCATCGGAGCGTCGGGGTCCGTCGCGGTCTCGGAGTCCGTCGAGACTGGGGAGTCCGCGGAGGCTGCGGGTTCAGGGGGCTCACCATTCGTGTCGCTGCCCGAGGGCGCGGTGAGTGGCGCGTCGGTAGCGCCCGCGCCCGACTGCGAACCGACGATCACGTTGCTGCCTGCCTCTCCCGTTCCGGCTATCGGACGTCCGGTTCTCTCACATTGGGGTTACCGTTGCGCAAACACCAGCTGTCCGGTTCACGCGCGTCCGGGCCGCCACAGCCCCCGGCGATCGCACCGTCGGCCCGCCCTATTGTCCCAACACAACCGCACGTGGGCTCTCGCGGGGGCGACGGGCGTGTTCGCCCGCGATATGCCGGGCTCTCGCCGACCACGCACTGCCCGCTGCGAGCGCCCGGTCAGCTGTCGACGTGCACGTGCGGGCGCTGATTCGGATCCGCGACGGCGCGCCGCAGGATCTCCCGGGTCACCGGCGCCACCTCGCCCTCACCGACGAACAGGAATTTCAGCAGGTTGAGCAGCGGATTGCCCTCGGTCCACTCGAAATACACGTGCGGATTCATGCCGGTGCGATCGCGTATCGCGAGCAGGATCGCGGCGATCGAGTTGGGCACCGCGGCCGCTTCGACGGAGAGGATTTTGTAGCAGTCGATCTCGACCGCGCCGACGTTGAGGTCGGTGGAGAATTCCGAGGCGTCCTTGACGATCACCTCGAGGAACAGGATCGGCTCCTTGGCGGGGATGTGGCTTTCGATCCGCTGTTCGGCTTCCTTCTGCCGGTAGTCGTCGGGCCGGCGGGCGTCGGCGTCGTCGAGGTCGTGGGTGACGATGCGGATGGTGCCCGAGGCGGCGATCTTGTCGATGAGCCAGGCCGCCTTGTCGTCGAAGTCGACCTCGATGGCCCGCAGTTCGAACGCGCGCCGCGCCCGCGAGACGAACGACACCACGATGATGGCGATGATGAACAGCGAGGCCAGTTGCACGCCCTCGGGGCGTTCCACGATATTGGCGATGGTGGTGTAGACGAATACGGCCGCCACGGCGCCGAATCCGAAAACCTTGCCGCGCTGGCGTTTTCGTGCCGCGGACAGGGTGACGGCGACGGCGGCGGAGGTGATCAGCACGAGCACACCGGTGGCGTAGGCGCCGCCCTGGGCGTCGACGTCGGCGTCGAAGTACCAGGTGATGCCGAAAGCGATCACCGCGAACACCAGCACCAGCGGACGGGTGGCGCGTGCCCATTCCGGCGCCATGCCGTAGCGGGGCAGATACCGCGGCACCAGGTTGAGCAGTCCGGCCATGGCCGAGGCGCCGGCGAACCACAGGATGGCGATGGTGGAGATGTCGTAGACGGTGCCGAATCCGTTGCCCAGATACTCGTGGGCCAGATAGGCCAGCGCGCGGCCGTTGGCGGATCCGCCGGATTCGAATTCGCGTTCCGGGATCAGCACCACGGTGATGAAGCTGGTGACGATGAGGAATGCGCTCATGATCAGCGCGGCCGTGGTCAGCAGTTTGCGCGCGCCGACGATCCGCCGTTCCGGGTGCTCCTCGGTGTCGCCGGGGCCGCCCTTGATCTGCGGCATCACCGCCACACCCGTTTCGAAACCCGAGAGTCCGAGCGCGAGTTTGGGGAAGACGAGCAGCGAGATGCCCACCATCGCGAAGACGCTGCCGTGCTGGGCGGTCATGGCGTGGCCCCAGTCGACGACCAGGTGCGAGGCGGTGGCGACCTTCCACACCCCGACGACCGCGACCACCAGGTTCAGCGCCAGATAGACGCCGACCAGCCCGATCGCGATCCGGATCGCTTCGGCGAATCCTTTGAGAAAGATCGCGGCCAGCAGTGCCAGCAGGGTGAGGGTGATCGCGAGCCCGTGCCCGTGCAGTGCCTGCGGCACGAACGGATTCTCGACGATGTGGGCGGCGCCGTCGGCCGCCGACAGCGTCATGGTGATCACGAAGTCGGTGGCGGCGAATCCGAGCAGGACGAGGATGAACAGTTTGCCGGTCCAGCGGGGCAGGATATCGGCGAACATGGCCAGCGATCCGCCGCCGTGCGGGGATTCGCGGGCCACTCGCCGATACACCGGCAGCGCGCCCAGCAACGTCAGCGCGACCAGCACCAGCGTCGCCAGCGGGGACAGCACGCCGGCTGCCAGGGCGGCGATGCCGGGCTGATAGCCGAGGGTGGAGAAGTAGTCGACACCGGTCAGGCACATCACCTGCCACCACGACCGTTGATGCTGCTCTTCGGCCTGCTTCACCATCGGGCCGGGATGGCGGGAGTAGCGGTCCTCGTCGGCGCCCTGCAGCAACAGTCCGTCAAAGCCGAACGCGGTCGTCCGGTGGCGGTGGCGGTCACGTGATCCCCCTCGGGAGCATCTGTCCGGGCATCCCGGAGTCCAGCGATATCCGCGTCAATGTACGTGGGCCGCCACCGGAGCAACGCATACCGGATGTCGTGCGCGGCAGCACAAAACGGCAAACCAGACACACAATCCGGCAAATCCGGCGCAGGACCGGCCGATGACTCCCGTTCACCGGCCGCGTCGCGCTGTGAGCGGAGTCACCCACCCCGATATCATCGCAGGTGGATCCCACCCACCGAGCCGGCCGCGCTACCGGCGTCCGGTTTGCCGGACCACCCACCGGGTACCCGAGTGTTTCGTGTCCCACGTCGCGGCATCGCGGCCGGGCGCGCAGCAACCGAAAACAGGTGAGGAGGAGCGCGCGTGAGCACCAGCCTGCCGCACGCCCAGCAACGACGTTCGGTGGCCGCCGCGGCCATGGGCAACGCCACCGAGTGGTACGACTACGGCGTCTACGCGGCGACCGCCTCCTATCTGACCGACGCGTTCTTCCCCGGCACGCTGGGCACGCTGGGCACGCTGCTCGGTTTCGCCATCTCCTTCGTGCTGCGCCCGATCGGCGGCATGGTGTGGGGCCCGCTCGGCGACCGGGTCGGCCGCAAACTGGTGCTGGCCACCACGATCCTGCTGATGGCCGCGGCCACGGGCTGCATCGGCATCCTGCCCACCCATTCGGCGGTGGGGATCGCCGCGCCGATCCTGCTGATCCTGCTGCGCGTCGTGCAGGGATTCTCGACCGGCGGCGAATACGGTGGCGCGGCCACCTACATCGCGGAATCGACCGATGAGCGCCGCCGCGGATTCCTCGGCAGCTTCCTCGAATTCGGCACCCTGTCCGGATTCGTCGGTGGCTCCACGGTGGTACTGATCCTGCAGGTTCTGCTCTCCGACGACGCGATGCAATCGTGGGGCTGGCGCATTCCGTTCCTGCTGGCGGTGCCGCTGGGCCTGATTGGCTGGTATCTGCGCAGCAAACTCGACGAATCGCCGGTGTTCACCGAGGTCGCCGAGCAGCAGAAGGCCCAGGGCGGGCTGCGGGTCCTGCTGCGCGACTACCGCCGCGAACTGCTGACCATCGCCGGACTGGTGGTCGCGCTCAACGTCGTCAACTACACGCTGCTGGCGTATCAGCCGACCTATCTGCACAACACCCTGGGCATGGGCGATTCCGAGACCACGGCGATGGTGCTGGTCGGCCAGATCGTGATGGCGCTGGTGCTGCCGGTGTCGGGTGCGGTCTCCGACCGGGTGGGTCGGCGGCCGATGTGGCTGGTGTCGCTGGTGGGGCTGGCGATCCTGGCAATCCCCATGTATTGGCTGATGGCTCAGGGCGCGGCGTGGGCGGTCGTCGGCTTCGTCGTGCTGGGCCTGCTCTACGTTCCCCAGCTGTCCACGATCTCGGCGACTTTCCCGGCGATCTTCCCGACGCAGGTGCGGTACGCGGGATTCGCGTTGGGCTACAACATCTCCACCGCCGCGTTCGGCGGTACCGCACCGCTGATCAACGAGTCGGTCATCGACGCCACCGGCTGGCATCTGTTCCCCGCCTACTACATGGTGGGCGCGTGCCTGGTGGGCCTGGTGGCATGGTTCTTCCTGCGCGAGACCGCGGGCGTCTCGCTGGCCGGCACCGAGGTTCCCGACGCGGCCGACGAGGAACCGGTTCCGCAGCCCAGCTAGAGCCTCCGGAGCTTCCCTAGGTCCACCGCTTGCGGCGGATGCCGCGCTCGTGTGTGATCGAGCGAGCCCGCACGCGGCAGGGCACGGCCCGGAAGGAACGACGAGTCCAGATGCTCCCATTGGAGTCCGGTGATCCGGCGGCCATCGGCCCCTATCGGCTGCTCGGGGTGCTCGGCTCCGGCGGAATGGGCCGAGTCTATCTGGGCCGCAACGCCGGTGGCCGCACCGTCGCGGTGAAGGTGGTGCGACCGGATCTGTCGGATGATCCCGAATTCCGCACCCGGTTCCGGCGGGAGGTGGCCGCCGCGCGGCGGGTGACGGGCGCGCATGCGGTGCCGGTGCTGGACGCCGATGTGGAGGCGGAGCGGCCGTGGCTGGCCACCGGGTACGTGGCGGGGTTGTCGTTGCGCGAGGCCGTGGACTCGTTCGGGCCGTTACCGGAATCGGCGCTGGTTCCGCTGGCCGCGGGCCTGGCGCGGGCGCTGACCGATGTGCACGCGGCCGGGGTGGTGCACCGCGATCTGAAACCGTCCAATGTGCTGCTGACTCTCGACGGGCCGCGGCTGATCGATTTCGGGATCGCGCGCGCCGCCGACGACGACGGCACGCTGACCACGACCGGCAAGGTGATCGGTTCGCCGGGTTATATGGCGCCGGAACATATTTCGGGCGATGCGCCGGTGGGGCCGGCGGTCGATGTGTTCGCTCTCGGCGGGGTGCTGGTGTATGCCGCCAGCGGCAGTGGGCCGTTCGGTTCGGGTGATTCGATCCCGATGCTGTGGCGGGTGATGCAGGAACCGGCGCGCCTCGAGGGCCTGCCGGCGGCGTTACGTCCCCTCGCGGGAGCATGCCTGGACAAACAGCCCGGTAATCGCCCGACGCCCGCCGAGGTCGAAAGGCAGTGTGTGGCATTGGGTGACGCCCGGTCGGGGTGGTTGCCGGGACCGATCCTGGAGGCGATCAGCCGTCAGGCGGTGATGCTGCTCGATCTGGATTCCGGTCCGGTGCCGAACGATCCGCCGGTCACGCCGCAGAGCACGCCCGACCTTCCCTCGACGCTGATCGGCTCCGGCGCCGCGGGGCACCCGCACACGCCCGTGCCGCCGACCGAGGCGTCACCGCCGACCGTACGACGATCGCATCCAGGCGATGCGGGCCGGTCATCGACCTTCACCCCCGGCCACTTCCCGAACACCGGAATGCCCGAGCGGACGGGTCCGTGGCCCGGCGCGCCGTCGCAACCGTCCGCACCATGGACTCCCCACAGCTACACCCAGGCCGGCGCACACGCCGAAAGCTCTCCCGCACAAAGCAATTCGTCGCGGCGCCGGATGGTGACGATCGGGTGCCTGGCCGTGGTGTTGGTGGCGGCGGCGGTGATCAGTGCCACGCTCGCCTTCCGTAGCGCGTCATCGGATCGGCCGGCGTCTGCTCCCGGCACCGAAACCTCGGTCGAGACCGAGGACACGTCGGCCCCGGAGGCCACTGCCGCCGAGACGACAACCGCGGGAAGCGAGTTGGCGGCGCTGCCCGCCGATTACGCGGGCACCTGGAAGGGCACCGCCACCGACGGGCTGGCCACCTACGACATCGTCGTCACCCTGCGCGCCGGCGCGGTGGGCACGGAACTGGGTACGGCGAGCAATACCGGCCGGACCAGTGGTCTCACCTGCCGGCGCGCCGAAACCCTCACCTCGGCGAGCGATTCCGCGATCACGCTGCGGGCCCGCTTGGTCTCGGGCGCGACCTGCATGGACGACGGCCAGTCCTCCACCCTCACTCTGAACCCGGACCACACCGTCGCCTATTCGATGACCGGCCCGATCGGGGCCATCACGGGAACACTGCGGCGCCAGTGAAACCGGCTGCGGCACAACGGTTGTCGCCTCGGCCGCCTCATGACGGCAGGCGTACCACCGCGATCGCCGGTTCGCTGAGGCTGCCCAGGTACAGGGTCCCGTCGGTTTCGGCGACGCCGGTGACCATCGCGTACCGGTCGGGTTCGCGCTGCAGGTCGTGGACGAGGATGCCGTCGAAGTCGTAGGCCTGTACCCAGACAGTGCGGGCGGGTTTGGGCTGCAGGGCCGGCGGGATGGCGCGCACGAGGCGGCGCAGCACACCGGGCAGCGGAAGCAGCGTGTCCAGCACCGGGTTTCGCGGTGTGACGAGCGCGGCCCAGACGAGGCCGTCGCTGCCGAGCCCGAGATTGTCGGGGCAGCCGGGCAGGTTCTCCACCAGATGGTCGGTCTCGCCGGCGCGGGGGCCGGTGAGGTGGTGGCGGGCGATGCGGTAGCCGCCCGTTTCGGCGACCAGCACACAGGAGCGGTCGGGGGCCAGGACGATCCCGTTGGCGAATTGCAGTCCGTCGACCAGGGTTTCGACCCGGCCGTCGGGGCTGCGGCGGAACAGCCGGCCGGTGCCGGAGTGTTCGAGGATGTCGCCCATGTAGTCGTCGAGCGGGTAGCGGCGGCTGGATTCGGAGAAGTACACGGTGCCGCCGGTGTCGGCGACGACGTTGCTGGCGAAGTTCAGCGCTACGCCGTCGACCCGGTCGCACAGGGTTTCCAGGGTGCCGTGCGGGCGGTCCAGGCGCAGCAGTCCGCGCTCGGCGTCGCAGATCAGCAGCGATCCGTCGGCCTCGGCGTGCAGGCCCAGCGGCCGCCCGCCGGTGTGGGCGATCTGCTCGACCGCCCCGGTGGCCGGGTCGACCGCGAGGACGGCGCCGTCGGCGATGCCGGTGACGATCCGCCCGTCGGGTGCGAGCACCACATCCTCGGGACCGTCCCCGGGCAGTTCGAGCAGCCGCAGGTCGGGCATGGGCGGATCGCTGTGCGGGGCGCGCGCCCGGGCGGGCGCCGGCGGAGGAGTCCACCGGGTCGGCTGGAAAGACATGACTCACCTTATCCACCGGGCGCCAGGACCACCCACGTGTGCGCTGGTGTCAGGCGGGCACGGCCGGGCCGTCGGTGCTGGTGACGTGGACGGGGAGGTTGTCGGCCCACGGCTGGCTTTCCACCATGTCGGCGACTCGGACGGTGCCCCTTTCGAATTCGCCGGTGGCGGCGTCGACGAGGCGGTAGGCCTGGACCTGGGTGTGGATGGGCTGGGCGTCGAGCAGCACGACCCGCACTTCGCCGGGTTCGAAGTGACAGCGTTGCTGCAGGGCGGCGATGAGTTGTTCGTTGTGCATGTGCCCGTCGCCGAAGTTCCAGCCGATGGCGGTGCTGCAGATGCGTTCACCGTCGGTGATGGTGTATTCGTCCTCGCGGCCGGCGGGCATGGCGCGGTGCACGAGGGTGAACAGGGCGCGGCCGTGGGTGTTCATGGCGCGGAAGGCGTAGCCGAGATACAGCGGGATCTGGGCCCGGTCCTTGCCGTAGTAGCGCTCCATCTGCGCCTGCGGCATGCTCGCGATCGCGACGATGTTGCGGTCGATCTTCTGCGCCGCCGACGGTTTGACGCACCACACCGTGGTGTCCCAGTTGCCGGCGTAGTAGCGCATCCCGGGCAGGAACGAGATCCGGGAGGGCAGCAGGTTGCCGGTGATCACGATCGCGACGAGGACCGCGAACAGCAGCACCGGCAGCCAGGGATGCGTGGCGTCGGCGAAGCCGATGTCGGCGTGGGCGACGAACAGCACCCCGAGCCCGAACATCATGAACACGTTCCACTCGAGCGGTACGCCCATCGGGATGGCGGTCAGGATCGCCAGGTGGAAGCACAGCAGGATCACCGCCGCCACCGCGGTGGGCAGGCCGCCGTGGGAGAAGAACAGCACGATCGGCGCGCACATCTCGACCGCGGTGCCGCTGTGGGCGACGAATCGCGACAACCAGCCGGGCCGCAGGTCGTCGGGGAAGTCGGCGAAGAAGCGGCGCTTCAGCCATCGCGGGCGCACGATCGGGCTGTTGGACATCATGGTCGAGACCACGAACGGGAAGTGCCGGTTCAGTTTCGAGGTCGCCGCACCCATCCAGATGACGACGAAGACGAGTTTGGCGGCGAGGATCGCGTCGGCGCCGCCGAACAGGAACGCCACCGCCAGCGAGCCGTAGACCTCGCCGCGCGCGGCCAGGAAGATCACCTTGTCGCGCAGTCCCAGCACCGCCAGCACGGCGACGACGAGGCCGACCTGCCAGGCCGGCAACAGTCCGACGGTGGTGTCGAGGGCGGGGATCGGGCCGGTGCCGTCGGACAGCAGCGCCCACAGCAGCACCACCAGCAGCAGTGCGTAGAGCGCGGCGTCGACCGGGGTGCGGGCGGTGCCGCGGGTCAGCGGGACAACGCGCGGCCACGGTGGGAGCCTGATCGTTCCGGGCCGCAGCCAGTACAGGATCGATCCCATCGGCGGGAAGTAGCGGTTGTTGAGCGGCCCGAACCCGCAACCGAGCCCGATCACCTCGAACAGCATCGTATAGAGCACGGCTTTTTCGAACACGATCGGTTCCGACCACCAGCTGCCCACATCGGTGAATCCGTCGATGCCGCTGGTGCTCAGCGCGAACAGCCAGCCACCGAGGATGTAGAGGCAGATCTTGACGACGTAGAACAGATGCAGCACCACCGGTGTGCCGAAGCCGACCTCGGCCCAGTGCCGCGCCATGAGCCGGATGCGCTCACTGCGGCCGCTGTTCTGCCACTGCTGTTGATCGACGACCGGCAGTTCCGGCTGGACGAACCCCATCAATCTCTCCGTTCCCGCGTCCGCGGCCGGTCACGGCACCATGACCGCGGTGTTGCCCTTCTCGCTCGACGTGACGAGGATGTCGCGGCCGATCGGATCATCCACCGCGGCAAGGCTTTCCGGCGCTATGATCGCCAGGAACCGGCTGTTGTCGGCGTGCAGGCGCCCGACGACCAGTCCGGTGCGTGGCTCGAATGCGTGGCGCACGGTGTAGGTTTCGATCCGGGCCGGCCCGTCGGCGCGCGCCCGGCTGGGCACCTGCGGAGCCGACGCCACGGCGCGCTGCAGGTGTGCGCTGCGGTCGGGCTCCCAGGGCGCCGGCGTGGTCGAATACACCCCGACCGAGTATTTGCTCATGATGCCGCCGTTGGCGCCCACCAGGCCGAAAGCGCCCGGCTGGTCACGCATCCGGGCCACGGTCTCGGCGATCGCGTGCATCGAGTAGTTGTTTCCGGGGCCGCCGAAGAACGGCAGCCCGCCGGTCACGGTGAGCCCGCGCGGGTCGTCGGTGGCCAGTCCGGTGCCGTCGCAGAAGTTGAACACCGCGACGGGGAAGCAGCTGTAGAGATCGAGGGTGGTGAGGTCGTCGAGCCCGATTCCGGCCACCCGCAACGCTTCTCGCGCCGCCGTCCACGCGGTGGGCGCGGCGCCGAGGTCGGGGCGGGCGAGCAGGGTCTGCTCCTCGAGGTCGGCGTGGCCGCGCAGATACACCAGTTTGTCGTCGGGGATGCCGAGCCGGCGGGCTTTGCCCAGCGACATCACCACGGCCGCGGCGCCGAGGTTGACCAGATCGCGGGCCACCATCAGGCGTGGAAACGGGTCGCAGATCATCCGGTTCGAGTCGGTGACGGTCGCCAGTTCCTCGGCGCTGCGCTCGACCGGTGCGGCGGCGAGAGGGTTCTTGGCGGCCACAGAGGTGAACGGCGCCAGCAGTTTTCCCATTTCCAGGCGATACTGCTGCGGTGTCGCGCCCACGCGCGCGCGGCGGGCGTTCTCGAGCAGGCCGTACTGGGTGGGTGCGCCCATGACGGCGTGGGCGATCAGGTTGTCGTCGACGAACGATTCGTATCCGAAGCCGCGGTCCTCGAGCTGGCCGGTCGCGGTTTCGGTGAAGTCGGGTTTGTCATCTCGGCCGGCGTAGTGGCGCTCGGTCGAGATCGCGTCCGATCCGGTGATGAGCACCGATTCCAGTCGCCCGGCGGCGATGTCGGCCGCGAACTCGGTGAGCAGATGTTGCGGCCCCTGCCCGCCGACCACCTCGAGCACGGCGCGAGCCGGGTCGATGCCCAGTCGCCGCGCCACCGAGCGCGGGTAGTTGTCGGAGCGGCCGAGCGGGGCGCGCACCGGCGCCGAGATTTCGAATTGGCGTACCCCGGCGATGAGTTCGACGCTCGCGGCGGCGTCGGCGTAGCGGACCTCGGTGTCCTCGAGGGCGGCGCGGGCGGCCGCGGCGGCGAGGTCGACCGACGACATCTGCCGGTACTCGGAACTGTCGATGCGGTCGATGGCCTGTCCGACGCCCACGACGACCGGCGTACGCGAATCCACCATCAGCGGACCCCACCACTGCGTGCGGTCGTGCCGGCTGCCCGTCTCATGGCAGTGACAGTAACACGGGAAATAGAACCTGTTACAGACGTTTGTCTCAGGTGGTGGCCCGTTGTGAGGCCGCGGCGTGCTCGCCGAGATCGGCGAGAGTGAGCCGGTGCCGCGGCGCGTGGTCGACGACGGTGTGGCGGGTGGTCACCAGATCGGGTCCCACGTGCAGCAACCGGCCCACCGGCAGATCACGCCAGCCGGGATCGCTGTCCATGCGTTCGGTGGCGATGACCACGGCCGGATGGTCGGCGAGCGCGGGGGAGTGGGCGCGGATGGGGCCGGTGCCGGCGTGGTCGAGGTGTTTGCCGCCGCCGGGTCCGCCCGCGGCACGTTCGAGGACGAACAGGTCGTGGGTGTCGGGATAGCGCAGCGCCCACAGATCCTGGGCGGTGGTGAGCACGAAGTTCAGCGCGAACACCGGCAGGTTGTCGGCGATCCACCCGACCGCCGCGCCGATTCCGGCGACGACATCGCCGTCGTGTTCGTCGATGCAGCGGGTGACGAGCGCGAAGACCCGTTCGGAATCGGTTTGCCCGGCGACCAGATCGCGGTAGTCACCCAGCGCGCGTTCCAGTTCCGGCAGGCCCCCGACGACACCGTTGTGGGCGAACAGCCGCCCGTGTTGCTCGAACGGGTGGGTGTTGGCCGCGACCGTCGCCCCGGTGGAGGCGTAGCGCACGTGGGCGAGGAAGGTCGCCGATTCGCACTCCATGGCCTCGCGCACGAACTGCTTGTCCTCGTAGGCGGCGATGGGCTGCTTGCGCACCAGGGGCCGGCCGTCGGGTTCGAAGGTGCCCAGCCCGGTACCGTCGGGTTCGCGGCGGCTCTGCCGCGCCAGGCTGTCGGAGGCCTCCAGCAACCAGAACGTCGCGTGCACCCGCTGCGGTGCCGCGCTGAGCCCGAACAATCGGCACATCGATTCACCTTTCGCCGCGCCGGCACGGACCGAACATCCGCCTCGGACGAAAATGCTTGTCGCGCTTCGATATTCAGTGCACGGCCATCGGGGATTGCCCGTCGATGACGCGGCCACGGCCGCCGGACCGACCCTACCCGGCCGCGGCGAAACGCGAGGCCCTTCGGCCCTGGATCGGCGGTTGCCCGCCCTGCACTATGAGGTGATCAAAATGTGGCGGAGCCGGAAAGGGGTCCTCGTGGCGAGGAAACGGTGGAGCGAGCTGGACGAGCGGACACGGCGGCTGATCGTGGCCGCGACCGTGGTCGAAGGGATCTTGAAAATCGCGGCGCTGATCGATATCGCGCGCCGGCCGGCCGCGGAGATCCGGGGGTCGAAACTGCGGTGGGCGACCGCGGTGACACTGCTCAACTCGGCGGGTACGGTGCCGATCGCCTACTTCCTGGCCGGACGCCGGCAACCGGGCCGCACCCTGCCCTGAGGCCGGTCACCGTTCGCCGCGATAGTCCTGGCATCGGCAGCGCTCGGCCGCCGGCCCGGCGCCGCCGTCGCGCGAGACCAGGACTCCGGCGTCCACGGCGCTGCGGCAGCGGCCCGATACCGGGTCGTGCACGATATTGGAGTGCCCGCAATGCGAGCACAGTCGGCGCGTCACCTTCCGCGGCACCAGAACCAGCAGCACCAGTGCCGAGAACGCGACGGTGACACCGACGAACCTGAGCAGATGTGGCCAATCCATTTCACGACCTCACTTTCCGGCCCAGTCCGCCGCGGCCGACCGCGATCAACGCCGTCGCAGGTGCATGCCGTAGGGGACCGCCTCGAGCAATGTCACGTTCACCGACGCCCCGCTGGGAATCCGGTACGAGCACACCTGCCCGGGCCGGGCGCCGGTGAGCGCGCTGCCCAGCGGCGACTCGGGCGAATAGACCTCCAACTCCTCGGTGTCGGCGCCGTCGCGCCGGCTCAGCAGGAAGGTTTCGGTCTGCTCGTCGTCGAACCGGACGGTCAGCACCATCCCGGGTTCTGCGATGCCGTCGTCGGCGGGCGCCTGCCCGACCACGGCACGATCCAGCAACTCCTCCAACTCCAGCCGGCGCAACCGCCGCCCGGCCGCGGACTGTCCGTCCTCGTCCCCGGGACCGTGCTGCGCCGACCGCAACTCCAGTAATTCCCGCCGTAGCCGCTCGTACGCGTCCTGCGTCAGCCAGACGCCTTCCGTTCCGGTCATCTCATTCTCTTCGTCCACTGCCGACAACACCCCGGACCCCGGACGGCACCACATCCGCCGCACCGAGGTCCACCTCCAGAGTGACCCGCCGGCACACCGGCTACATTGTCAGCAGGAAACAATCTCGATCGCACAGATTGTCAGTGGCGAACAGCGTGGCGCTCGCCCCGTGTCCCGGAAGGAGCGGTGATCTGCGCCGATGGTGAAATTGGATCGGTTGATCAATATCGTGAGCCGCTACGGCGCCCGCCTGCACGGCACCGTCGTGGACCGCGCCGTCGAGATCCACAGCGTCGCGGTCCACGATCCGATTCGCCCGCACGCGGCTACCGGCGACGTGTTCCTCGCCGTCGGCGCGGCCGACCTGGCCGAAGCGCTCGCCCTGGGCATCGACGCCCGCGCCGGCGTGATCGTGGCCCGCACGTCCGAGACACCGGATGCCCGGATCCGGCAGCTGCTCGACGATCGCGGCCCGGCTCTGATGACCGTCGATCCGAGCGTGTCCTGGAGCCAGATCGCCTCGGTGGTCTACGGGCTCGTGCTCGAGGGCCGCGAAACCGAATCCGGGCGCGGTCCCAGCGACCTGTTCGCCCTGGCCGACACCATCTCCGCGTCCCTGGACGGGCCGGTCACGATCGAGGATCAGCTCTCGCGCGTGATGGCCTACTCGACCGCGCACCACGACACCGACCCGGTGCGCTCGGACACCATTCTGGGCCGCCGCATGCCCGATCGGGTACGCCGATTCTTCGAGGAGCAGGGCATTTTCGCCCATCTCGCGCGCTCCGACGCGCCGCGCTACATCCCGCCCGCGCCCGAGCACGGGTTGCACGGGCGCACCGTGGCCGCGGTGCGCGCGGGCCGGGAGCTGCTGGGTTCGGTGTGGGTGTCCGGCCGTGAGCCGCTCTCGGCGGATCGGGCCAGAATCCTGCAGGAGGGCGCGCACACCGTCGCGCTGCATCTGCTGCGGTCGCGCGTCAGTGCCGATTTGGAACGGCAGGTCGAATCGGAGCTGGTCATCGAGCTGATCGAAGGCAGTCCCGACGCGGAGGCCGCGATCGGCAAGCTCGGTATCCCGGCGCGCGATCTGCGTGTCATCGCCTTGCAGGCCCATGCCGAGCAAGAACGCAACGCCGGCATCCTGCTCGCGTTCGAGCGCGCCACCACCGGTTTCGGCTGGTCGCGCGTGGGTCGCAGCACGCTGTTCGGCAATACCGTCTACACGCTGCTGCCGGCCGGTGAGGACCCGGCGCCGGCGTATCGGTGGATCGCCGACATCGCCGCGAGCCTGCCCGCGCACATGACCGTGGTCGCCGGAATCGGCGGCACCGCCGACGCGCGGGAGCTGCCCGCGAGCCGCCAGGAGGCCGACGAATGCATGGCACTGCCGGCGACCACCACCCAGGAACCGGCCTGCTACGACACCGCCTGGGACCGAGTCCTGATCCAGCGCCTGCGCTCGATGGCCTCCACCGGCCGGCTCCCGTCCCGAGATCCCGTCGCCCAGCTGGCCGAGATCGACGAGCGGGCCGGCACCCAGTACCTGCCCACGCTGAAGGCCTGGCTCGAAGCCCACGGCGATCCCGCCACCGCGGCCCGCACCCTGGCCGTGCACCCCAATACCGTGCGTCATCGCATGCGGCGCATGCGCGAGCTGGAGTTCCTCGACCCGGATGATCCGGCCAAACGCACGGCGATGCTCATCGCCTTGTCGATCCACACCGGGTGAGCTCGGGCGGAAAATCGGTGGAGGCGGTGCCTCAGCCGGGCTAACGTCGCGCGGCGTGAGCATCGACGCGCAAGCCGGCAAGTGGGTGGAACTCAACCGCGCCAATTGGGACGAGCGTGTACCGATTCATGTCACGAGCGAGTTCTACGATCTGGACGGTTTCGTCTCCGGCGCCGAAGCGCTGCGCGACTTCGAACCCGACGAGGTCGGCGACGTGCGCGGAAAACGCCTGCTGCACCTGCAATGTCATATCGGCACCGATACCTTGGCGTGGGCGCGCCGCGGTGCGAGCGTCACCGGCGTGGACTTCTCCGAGCCCGCTGTCCGCACCGCGACCGACCTGGCCGCCCGCATCGGTATCACCGGCGCGCGGTTCGTGACCGCCAACGTCTACGACGCGGTGACGGCACTGGACCGCGACCGCTACGACATCGTCTACACCGGTGTCGGCGCCCTGGTCTGGTTGCCGGATCTGGTGCGCTGGGCGTCGGTGGTGGCCGAGTTGCTCACGCCGGGCGGCTTCGTCTACCTGACCGAATTCCACCCGTTCGGCGACATTCTCGCCGAGGACGACGGCCGCACCGTCGCCTACGACTATTTCGATCCCGCGCCGCAGGTGTTGGACGAGCCCGGCACCTACACCGACCCGGACGCGGCGACCACTGCGAACGTGACGGTGCAGTGGCAGCACGGCATCGGTGACATCGTCAGCGCACTCGCCGGTGCCGGGTTGCGCCTGGAGTTCCTCCACGAACACGACTTCACCCTGTATCCGCGGTTTCGCAACCTGGTCGGGGACGGCGGCCGATACCGTCTGCCGCCGCAGCAGCCGCGGGTTCCGTTGCTGTTCTCGCTACGGGCATCGAAACCGGACGACTGCTGAAACACGCCGGCGCCGTAGGGCTTTCGCCGAACAGCCGGTAGCGGGTGTCGCTGTCAGTGTTCGTCGTAGTGGCCGTCGTGGGCCGCGTGCCGATGCCCGTCGTGGAGATAGTCGACATGATCGCCGTGCGGGATGGCGACGTGCCCGCAGCCTTCGCCGTGCACGTGCTCGTGTCCGGTGTGTTCGGTGTGGCCGCTCGGTTCGCATTCGTCGACGTGGTCGCGGTGTACCCGGTGGATATGGCCGTCGTGCAGGTAGTCGACGTGGTCGCCGTGCGGCACCGCGACGTGCCCGCAGCCCTCGCCGTGGGTGTGCTCGTGTCCGGGATGGGTGGTGTGCCCACTGCTCGTCATCAGCGTTGCTCCCTTCGCTACGGCTCCCTCGATACTTCGTATCCTCGCAGGCATCGAGGCATTTGCGAAGGGGTTGCCCGCACACCGCAGGCCGCGGATTTCACACCGGCCGGTCACTCACCGCCGGACTGTATGTGGAAGACGTCGGCGGTGAGGAAGTCGCCGCGGTGCTGGTCGTGATCGAGTGCGGGGCGTTCGTCGCCGCGGGTGGCCTGCCGCCAGATCGGGCTGTCGACGAAGTGGTTGTCGAATCGCTCCTGGGTCTCCAGTATTTCGGCCGGATCGGCCAGTCCCCGGCGGATGCGGTCGCCGAGCCGGAAGTAGTCGAACCGCTCGATCCCGGGGGTGAACACGATCAGCACATCCGCCGCCGAGGTCGCGGGAGCCGCCCAGGCGTGGGTGGTGTGCGGCGGGATCAGCAGGAAATCTCCCGCGCCGATCTCGTGGATCTCGTCTCCGGCGAGCACGCTCAGCCGTCCGTCGAGCAGGTAGAACAGTTCGGCCGAGGTCGAATGATAGTGCGGCGGTGGCCCGTCGGCGCCGGCCGGCAGGAACGCCCGGTTCGCGCTGAGCACCCCGCCGGTCGTGTCGTGATCGGCATACAGCCGGACTCCCATGGTGTCGAGTGTTTCGGCGTCGTCGTGGCGGACGAGCAGGGCCTTGGTGTTGTTCGCGATGGTCACAGCGATCTCCTCACTCATTTTCCCGGAACCGCTCCGGTCGCTACCGAAGAGGTGTGGCGGGTCGCGTGTGTGACATCGCGGTCACCGGACGCCGTTGAGCTTGTCCGGGTTGGTGATCGAGTAGATCGCGGTGATCCGGTCGCCTTCCGGTTCGAGGTCCACCACGACCACCGCGAGCGGGCTGGGACCGGTGAACACCAGGGCACACGGATCCGCCCCGGCGCGGCGGTAGCGCAGATCCAGCCCGGCCGGCACGGTGGCGGCGACGGAGACGAACAGTGCGGCCACCGCGTCGCGGCCGTGCACCGGTTGCAGGCTCGTGGCCGGTCCCTTGCCACCGCCGTCGGTCCACAGCGTCACCTCGGGTGCGAGAACCTGGAGCAGCGCGGGGAGGTCACCACCGAGTGCCGCGCGCGCGAATCGTTCGGTGACCTCGGCGTGCACCGCGGGGGCGGCGCGATGGCGCGGACGCCGGGCGTGCACGTGGCGGCGAGCGCGGGCCGCAAGCTGGCGCACGGCCGCCGGATTGCGATCCAGAATCCGCGCGATCTCGGGATGACCGAAGCCGAACACGTCGTGCAGGACGAAGACCGCCCGCTCGAGCGGTGACAGCGTCTCGAGCACCACCAGCAACGCCATCGACAGCGACTCTGCTCGTTCGACGCCGGCGCTCGCCTCCTCGTCGGACACCAGCGGTTCGGGCAACCACTGGCCGACGTAGGTCTCGCGGCGTCGGTTCACCTCGGCCCGCTTGGCCAGCGCGGCGTTGGCCGCGACTCGGACGAGGTAGGCGCGAGGGTTCTCGACCGGCTCGGCGCCGGGATCGTGATGCCGCCCGGCCCACGCCAGCCACACGTCCTGCAGTACGTCCTCGGTGTCGGCGACACTGCCGAGCATGGTGTAAACCACCGAGAACAGCAGCTCGCGGTAGGCGAGAAACCGATCGGTGAGCTCGTCGCCGGCGGCATGCTGCGGCGTCGACGCCATGGTGAACCTCCTCGGCCGTTCGATCGTCTGCCACCACAGAGTCCCCGAACCGCCCGGGTGTGACATCACCCGCCGACGGGGTTACCCGGTTGCCCGGTGGTGATCCGGCGGCGGGGTGAGATCGTCGAGCACCACCAGATTTCCCCCGGCCTGTTTGGCCCGGTACATGGCGGCGTCGGCGGATTGCAGCAGCCGGTCCGGGGTCGGTCGCGGACATTGCGGGCAGATTCTGGCGTCGTAGACGGCGACACCGACGCTCGCGGTGACCTCGACCGTGGTGTCCGACGGTTCGGCGACCGTGCGGCGCAGGCGCTCGGCCTCGGCGCGGGCGAGATCGGCGGCGATCGGCGCGGCGACCACGAATTCCTCTCCGCCCGTGCGGGCCACCACCGCGGAGCGTCCGGCGGCCTCGTGCAGGCGTCGGGCGGTTCGCGCCAGCACGGTGTCACCGACGCGGTGACCCCAGGTGTCGTTGACGCTTTTGAATTTGTCGAGGTCGAAGGTCATGACGCTGATCGCCGGGTGCCGGTCGACCAGGATCGGGAGCCGGATCTCGAGGCCGCGGCGGTTCAGCAGTTCGGTGAGCGGGTCCGACAGCGATTCGGTGCGCAGCAGCCAATAGAGGATCTGCAACGCGGGCAGGGCACTGACCACCGACACGAACAGCAGCAGCCCGACCGCGAGCGCCAGGCGCAGTTGCCCGCCGCCGGTGGCGATGCGCACCGACACCACGACCACCGCCAGCAGCGACCACGCCGAATGCGCGGCCAACACCCGCGCATTGTGGAAGAAGCCGAGGTAGCTGCCGGTGACCACGAGCAGTACCGTGCCCATCGCCGCGAACACCCGATCCGGCACCTGCAGGAATTCCAGGATGAACAGCACATCGGCGCCGCCGATCAGCAGCAGCGATTCGGTTTTGCCGGGCCACCGCAGCAGCCACCAGCGCAGTGCCCACAGCACCCCGCACGACACCCCGACCGCGGACGCGACGCCGGGATGGCCGGGCGGTCCCACCGGTGAGCCGGTGATCACCGCTCCCATCGCCGCGATCAACGCCCCGGCGACACCGACCAGCACTTTCAGCGGACCCAGCGCCGATCGGGCCGTCAGGCTGCGTACCAGCCAGCAGTAGTCGACCGGATCGTTCCACCAGGCCCGCAGTGTCTTGCCGCCATTCATCGACTCACCCTCGCACCCGGCCGGGTTGCCCGGCCGTCGCTCGTTACCGGTGCGAGAATCCTTGTGCGAGGACCTCAGGAATCTCACCAGCTGATCCGCAGCAGTCTAGACCGGCAACTCGGGCCCATCGGGCAAAAATGTGGCACTTGCGCGACGGCCGCCGCGAACGACCGGCCCCCGCGCGTCCCGCGCGTGCCGCCTCGCCGGGATCGCGCGCATCGGCTCAGCGATCGCCGGCCGCCAGCAGCAGACGCGCCACCGAGGTCAGCCGGTTCGCCATCTCCCGGTAGCTGTAGTAGCCCATCCCGGCCTGGATCATCGCCCCGCTGACGGCGATGTTCAGGGCGTCGAGAAGCTCGCCGGTGCACGCGTCGCCCAGGGCGGTGCGGACGCGCTCGCTCATGGCGGCACCGATGCGGGTGCGCAGGGCCGACACGTCGGGGTCGTGGCTGAGGATCGCGGCGGAGGCGGCCAGGCTCAGTTCCGGTTCCTCGGCCATGACGTCACCCATCTCGGTGAACACGGCCGCCAGCCGCTGCGACGGCGTATCTCCGGTGACCGGCCGCGCACACCACGTGCGGATCCGGCGCCAGTACGCCTCGGCCACCAGATGCTGTTTCGCCGAGAAGTAGCCGTAGGCCGTGGCGTGGGTGAGCCCGGCGCGCCGGCACACCTCCCGCATCGACAACTGGTCGTAGCCCTGTTCGCGCAGTACGTCCAGACCGGCGTCGAGCAGGCGGTCCACGGTCTCGGCGGAGCGCCCGGCCAGAGAGCGCCGGGCCGGGCGAGGGTGTATCGCGGCCTCCACCATGGGTCAGACACTAGGATATACGCCTGTAAACAGCAAAGCCGACGCCGGACCCAGCGGGTGCGGAACGACCGACGAGGCACGATGGCATCCACTTCCACTCCCGCGCCGGGGCGCACCGAATTCGATCTGGGACAGGTCACCCTGCACGCTCTCACCTGGGGCGACCCCGCGGCGCCGCTCGCACTGTGCCTGCACGGCTACCCCGACACCGCCTGGACGTGGCGCCATCTCGGACCCGCGCTGGCAGAGCACGGGTACTACGCCGTCGCACCGTTCAGCCGCGGATACGCTCCGTCGTCGGTGCCGGCCGACGGTGACCTGTCGACCGGTTCGCGCGTCGCCGACGCTCTCGGCATCGCCGAACGCCTCGGCGCCGACCGGGCCGTCGTCATCGGCCACGACTGGGGCGCCTTCACCGCGAATGCCATTGCCGCACTGCCCGAATCACCGTTCCGGGCCTTCGTCGCCGCGGCCGTTCCGCCCCTGGCGAGCGTGCGGATCACCCGCGGTGACCTCGCCCGCCAGGTCGGGCGGACGCTGGCGCAGTCGGTGAACAGCTGGTACATCCTCGCCAACCAGTTCCCCGCCGTTCCCGAACGGTTGTTCACTCCGATGACGGCATTCCTGTGGCGGCGATGGTCTCCCGGCTACGACGCCACCGACGACCTCGCTCACCTCGCCGCGGCCGCACCGCCGCAACACCGCTCGGCGATCATCGGCTACTACCGGCAACTGGTCCGGCCGCGGCCGACGCGCCCCCGCGACCTCGACCGACTGCTGATGATCGCACCGATCCACCCGATACTGCAGCTCTACGGCGCCACCGACGGATGCTTGCGCCCCGGCTTCTTCCACGATCTGGAGCGCCACCTGCCCGCGGGAAGCCGCGTCGTCCGCATCGAGGACGCGGGGCATTTCCTGCATCTGGAGAAGCCGGAGGAGGTCGACCGGATCATCCTCGACTACCTCGGACCGGGCCGGTAGCCGCGCGGTTCACTGTGCCGTTTCCCCGATCAGCCGGCGCAGCAACGCCGCGTGGTAGAACAGCGACTCGACATTCTCGGGTCGCTGCATCTCCCCGAAGTGCACCCGGCGGGCGCCGGTGCGCAGGAACACACACGCCCAGACCACGGCCGAGTAGACGTAGAACCACCGCAGGTCACCGAGTTCGACACCGGTGAGGCGACGATACGTGTCGCGAACATCGTTCTCGCGCAGCACGTTCGGCAACCCCGGCAGCTCGGCCAGCCCGCTCAACTCCTGAAACACCATATGCGCGAACACACACCACGCGACGTCGAGTTCGCGGGGGCCCACCGTGGTCATCTCCCAATCGAGGACGGCGGCCGGACGGAAGTCGCGGTAGAGCACATTGCCAATCCGCGCGTCGCCCCACAGCAGCACGGTCTCACCGGTTGCGATCTGCTCGGGCCAGTGGGTGTCGAGCCAGTCGAAGGCACGCTCGACCAGCGCTGAACCCCCGATGTCGGGTACCGAGAACTCGTACCACGCCCGCAGCCAGGCCAGATTCTTGCCCAGCGCGGTGTCGCCGGCGCGGTCGGCGACGAGGAACCCGAATGCGCTGCCCGCGTCGGGAATCGAGTGCAGCTTCGCGAGCACCTCGATGGTGGCGTCCTGCAGTTCGCGCTGCTGCTCGGGGGCCGCGTCGAAGAACCAGTTGCCGCCGAACGTATACGGCATCACATCGGGCGGGACGATTCCCTCGACGTAGTCCATGATGAAGAACGGCGCCCCCAGCACCGTTCCCGTGTTCTCCAGAAACCGCACCCGTGGGACCGGAATGCCGGCCCTCGTACCGGCGGCCTCGATCACCTGGGCCTGATGATCCAGGCGGTAGACCGGGAAGACCGGGACGTCGGCCTCGGTGGGCGCCACCCGCATCACCCATTTCCGGTCCACCACGGCGCCGTCGTCCCAGCGGGCGGTGAGCACGATCGTCTCCGAGGACATGCCGTTGGCGTCGATCCCGCCGACCACGGCGATCTCGGGCCGCTGCCCGTTCGGCATGACCGTGGCCAGCCAGTCGGCGAGGATCGAAGGCAACTGGGTGACGTCGCGGCTCGAGCTCTGCAGCCGGCTGACGTTCTCCACGGTCGGTTCGGTAGCCACTGGCTGCCTCCTTTCACTCGGGCGGGTCACCCACGGGCCGCGCGGCTCTCATCGGGCGCCAATCGTGACCGGCATATGCCGGATACCGGTGTGTTTGTTGCTGCGGACGTACTCGACGGGCCCACGCGGAGTGAGGGTTTCGACCCGATCCAGCAGCGCGTCGAACATGACCCGCATTTCCATCCGCGCCAGCGACGCGCCCAGGCAGAAGTGCACGCCGCGCCCGAAGGCCACGTGCGGGTTGGGGTTTCTGGTGATGTCGAAGCGGTGCGGGTCGGTGAACACACTGTCGTCGCGGTTGGCCGAGGCCCACCACAGCGTGACCTTGTCACCGGCGGCGATGCGGTGGCCGCCGATCCACACGTCCGCGGTGGCCGTGCGCCGGTTGTAGGGCGTCGAGGACGCCCAGCGCAGCATCTCCTCCACGGCCGCCGGAAGGCGAGACCTGTCCTGCTGCAACTGTTTCCACAGCTGCGGCGATTCGCTGAGCGCGGCCATGCCGACGGCGATGGAGTTGCGTGTCGTCTCGCTGCCCGCGGCCACGACGAGGGACAGGAACAGGTGTTGTTCGGCATCGGTCAGCGGCTCGTCGTCGACGAGTGCGTGCGTGATCACCGACAGCAGATCCTCACCCGGCGCGACGCGTTTGCGCTGCAGCAGATCCGCGGCATAGGCGAACATGCGAGCCTGCGCGCGAGCGAGACGGTCGTCGACCTCACCGACTTCGCGGCCGTCGTAGTCCAGGGTGACGTTCGCCCAGTTCATCAGTTCGTGGCGATCGGCTTGCGGCACACCGGCCAGTTCGGCGACGGCCTGCAGCGGCAGTTCCGCGGCCACGTCGGTGAGGAAGTCGCAGTCACCCTTCGCCACGGCCGCGTCGACGATATCGGCCGCGCGCCGGCGCAGGTCGTTCTCGATCCGCCGCAGCGCTCGGGGAGTGGTGCTGGGGGCGAGCAGGCGACGGATCTTCGCGTGGCGGGGATCGTCCATCATGTTCAGCAGCGCCCCGACCGGCACACCCAGCGGCATATCCTCGAGCGTGGTGCCGCCGCCGTCGCGTCCGCCGCCGGATTCGGAGGAGAACACCGTGGTGTCGCTGGCCGCGGCGACGATGTCGGCGTAGCGGCTGAGCACCCAGAAACCGTCGCCGCCGGGGCTGTGCGCGGTGGGCGGATGGAACCAGACCGGCGTTTCCCGCCGCAGCCGATCGAATATCCGATGCGGGAAGCCGTTGGTGAACCGGTCCAGGTCGGTGAGGTCGATGTCCTCGTGCACGACGTGTCACCTCCTTGCCCACATCACGCTTGCCCACATCACGAGATCGCCTGTCGGCGGCTGCCGGGCGTAGTCGAACGACCCCGGCAGCCTGCACCTTACAGGTGTCAATCCGGCCGTAAGGCGATATTGGGAGCGCTCGTTCCCACCCCGCCGATCGGGACGGCGGTCACGGTGTCTGCCCGATCTGGCGCAGGAACCCCAGGTTGTCCTCGATATGCCAATCCTCGATGATCCGGGCGTGGTCGTCGCCGAGGTGCTGGATGTCGATGGCGTCGAATTCGACGGCCTGCCCGGAACCGCCGGCCCCGTTGTAGGTGCCGGTGAAGTGGCCGCGGAAGACCAGCCGGGCCGTGAGGGTGTCCCCGGTGACGTACAGATCCGACAGCTCACAGGTGAGGTCGGGGACGGCGGCGCGGAAGGCCTTCGACGCCGCGGCGGGTCCGGCCGGTCCCTGCGGCCGGCCCGGCGGCAGGGTGTTGTCCCGGAACGACGGTGTGACAGCCTGCCGCAGGTAGTCGACGTTGCCGGTGTTCCAGAAGGTGTAGAGCCGTTGTGCCGCACGAACTTCGCGTGCGGCCCGGTCGGCGCCGAGCCCGCCGTCGATGTGCACGGCTCGCGGTACGACCAGGTCGCCGGAACGGTCGACGGGGTCGGCCGGGTGCGGCGGCTGCGCCGAGCAGGCACCCAGAAGCAGTGCGGCGCAGACGAACAGCGCGATCCTCATGCCAGTCTCCCGCCGCCGTCGACATGCAGGGTGGTGCCGGTGAGGAAGGGGTTGGTCAGCGCCAGCAGTGCCGCGGCGGAGATGTCGGCCGGTGTCCCGACCCGGCGAGCCGGATTGCGATCGGCGACGGTCCGGAAGAGCTCCTCCTTGCCGGGCCCGTCCCACACGCCCGAGTCGACGATGCCGGGGGAGATCGCGGTGACGCGCACCGGCGCCAGCTCGACCGCCAGCGCCTCGGCCAGAGCGGCGGCCGCGGCGTTGGTGGTGGCCATCACCGACCGTCCCGGGGACGGCCGCCAGGCCGCGACACCGGAGAACAGCAGCATCGCACCTCCGGCGCGGAATCGCGGAGCGAAGTGTTTGGCGAGCAGGATCGGCCCGATCACCTTGGCGTCGAAGGCGCGGCGCACCGCGTCGTGGTCGAGTGTGGTGACCGGGCCGTTGGCGTGGTCGGCGGCCGGCGACACCAGGTAGTCCACCTCGCCGATACGTTCGGCCACGGCGCGCACGGTCGCCTCGTCGGCCAGGTCCAGTTCGGGCCGGCCCACCGAAATCACCTGCGCCCCTTGCGCTTCGGCGTCGGCGGCCAGACGACGGCCGATGCCCGATCCGGCGCCGACGATGACCATCTTCTTGTCTTGCAGCGTTGTCATGCCCGGTTCAGCAGCGCGACAGCGCCGGATAATCCCTTCGCCGAATGAATGTTTTCGATGGCTGCAATAGGATGTACGAATGCCAACGTTGCGGGCACTGGAATGCCTCATCGCCGTGCTCGATGCCGGCTCGATCACCGACGCCGCCACCGCACTGCACATGTCACAACCCGCGCTGTCGCACCAGTTGGCGGCGCTCGAACGCGAGATCGGGGCACCGGTGCTGCAACGACTCCCGCGCGGGGTGCGCGCCACCGCCATCGGCCGCGTTATCGAGGCCGACGCCCGTGCGGCGCTGACCGCGGCCGCTCGCGTCGTCGACGGCGGGCGGGCCACGGCCCGGGGCGAAGGCGGCCTGTTGCGACTGGCCTGCGCGGAGAGCCTGACCGCGAGTCTGCTCGCCCCCGTACTGCGCACCTGGTTGCGCCGCCACCCCGCGGTGCACGTGACGCTCACCGAGGCCACGAGCGCCGACGACCTCGTCCGCCACCTCGAATCCGGAACGGCCGACCTGGCTTTGGGACCCCGGCCGACTCGCTGGACCGGCGCATCCGAACTCGTCGGCAGCGAAGAGATCGTCGCGGTCCTCCCCGCCGATCACGCCCTGGCCCGGCAGGATCGGCTCGGATTCGACGACCTCCACGACCAACCGGTGGTGCACTACCACCCCGACAACGGCCTCGCCGGCTGGCTCGACGCCCGAGCCGCGGCCCACGGCGTCACCCTCAGCCCGGTCATGCGCACCCGGCAGGCTGCCACCGCGGCACAACTGGCCGCAGCCGGACTCGGCATCGCCCTGGTCCCCGTCACCGCTCTGGGCCCCGGCCTGCCGGCGACCCTGAAACGCTTGCACCCCAGCGTCTCCCGCGATCTCGTCTGTCTTCTCGCCACCCCCGCCGATCCACTGCTGCGCCGCTTCGCCTCCGACCTCGTCGACCGCGGTGTCCCTGTGCACCCCTCGGCCGCACGACAACTCGGCTGATCCGCGACGGCTACGACGTACGCGGCCGTAGGCCGTCGAGCATCAGGTCGAGCAGGCGCCGCCAGTCCCCGCTGCCCGTGCGGATCGTCGCCGAGATCGCACCGACGAGCAGGTAGGCGTCCGCGGCGGTGCAGTCCTGCCGCAGTGCACCGGCCTCGCGATCGCCCGCGATGATCTCGCCGACAACGGCTTCCAGCCGGGCACGAGACATTCCGCGCGGCTCGCTACCGGGCGAGCGGCGGGCCGCTTCGACGGCCGCGGACAGGCCGCGATCGGCGCTGAGCAGCTCACCCACATGCATCAGATAGCGTCGCAGCCCCTCGCCGGCACCGGCACGCGTGAGACATTCTGTGCGCGCGTAGTTCTCGATCTCCGCGAAGCGCTGTTCGGCGGCCGCGTCGACCAGCTCCGCGAGGGTGGGGAAGTGGCGATAGACCGTGCCGACCCCGACACCCGCCGCGCGTGCCACGTCGGGCAACTGCACCTGAGAGCCCTTCTCGGCGAACAATTCCCGAGCAGCCCCGAGGAGGCGGTCGCGGTTGCGTGCCGCGTCGGCGCGCGTCTTTCGTGGCGTCGCGGGCGTTGACATCCGTGCGTCCTTTCCGGCTACCATCTAGACGGAAGCGGATTCCGATTCCGTTTTGTCGCCGGAAGGGTAGCACGATGTCGCACAACAGATTTCTCCGATTGGCCCCGGGCGAGGTACGCCCGGGCCGGATTCCGATGCCACCCGCCTTTGCGGTCAAGGCCACCACCGCCGACACCGAGGGCCGGTTCTCCTTACTCGAGGTGACCCTGGCTCGCGATATCCCGCGACACACCCACGAGGTGGCCGACGAAGCCATCTATGTGCTCAGCGGTGAACTCGGCGTCGACTTCGACGACCGGTCGTACGTCGCGCCCGCCGGAACGTTCGTCCTGCTGCCGCACGGCATCCCGCACGCCCTGCGCGCGGTCTCGAACCCGCCGCCCGCGGTGATCCAGATATCGTCACCGGGCGGATGGGAATGCTATCTGGAAGATCTGTTCGACGCGGGGCCCACCGTGCTCACCGACGGCGCGCTCGACCCACACAAGATCAACCCCATCGCCGCGGCCCACAGCATCCGCTACGAGGAGTCCTGAACGACAGCCCGATACGGGCCCGGCGCAGCGATCAACGCGGGCCCGGAACGAGCTCGGCGGCCAGACCGCTCGCCCACTCGCGAACATGCTGGGGGTCACGGAAATCACCCGCCATCGTCTTGGCCATCGCCGCGGCCGGGAAACCGCGGGCATCGGCCTGCAGGCGGCCACCGAAAATCGTGTAATCCCGGGCATTCACGCGACGGGCGGCTCGCTCGACGGCTTTGAGCCCCGGAACCTTTTCGGGACCGCCGGAGGTGAGCGAGTCGTCCAGCGGCCCACTGGCGAACAGCCAGACCGGCCGCGTGCGCAACTGCCGCGCGAAACGACGAGCGAAGCGGCGGGCGTGACGATGCCAGCGACCGGTGTAGAGCGCACCGCCGAGGACCACCGCCCCATATCCGTCGAGGGAGCGAACCTCACGCGCAGTGCGGACCTCGGCGTCGACACCGGCCGAGCGCAGCGACTCGCCGATCCACTCCGCCATTTCGGCAGTACCGCCCCGTGTGGAGCCGTACGCCACGAGAACAGGTTTCGATGTCACGGCGCACCTTCCTCTCACCGTCCGCGGGGCGAACTACGGGTAGGCGATATTCGCGGCGGGCTGGGGCAGAAGCAGGATCCGGCCGATCGTCGCCGTCCATTCCCCGATCGCGGGCCAGTCGCGCAGGTCACCGAAGCGACCGCCGCCGAGCAGGCGGTAGATGATCCGCGCCTTCAGCGACACTCCCACGTTCTCGAAATGGCCCGCGAAGGCGCGGTAGCCGACCGGATGGATCGAATCGCGCAACGCGGCGATCTTCGGCGGCGCGATTCTGCCCATCCGCCGCCCGATCGGCCCCCGCAGCGCCGGCCCGAGCCCCACGGTGAACAGCCACACATTCGTCGCGGCCAGCTCGTAACGATGACTCCGAACGAACCCCGACATCTCGGGAAGCACATCCATGTTGTGCACGGCACTGCCGAGGATCACCGCGTCGAACCGCGACAACTCCGGCGCATGCGCCACATCGGCGACCTCCACATCGGCTCCGCGGTTGGCCAGCGCCGCCCCGATATAGTCGGCGATCTCCCGGGTCGAGCCCTGCGCGGTGGCGAAAACGACTGCGATGCGAACAGTTTCGTGAGTCATACGTCGAGCCTGCGCCCGGCCCGCGACCCCTCCCAGAGGCGGCGTACCTCATGCGATGAGGACGAACGTCCCCAGTGGGCGGCCTCGCCACACCGCCGGGGCCCGGCGCCGCGCATGCGTCAGTGGATCTGGTCCTGCCAGTCGGCGGGCACCTTCCCCGCCGGCCCCGGCACCGGCTGCGTCTCCGGACGGCTGGTCGGCGGCGCCAATTGCGGCCCCTCACCGACCGCACCGTCGCGGTAGTCGTAGAACCAGTCCTCACCCGGTTCGAAGCTCTGGATGATCGGATGGCCGGTGCTGCGGAAGTGGGCGGTGGCGTGCTGGGCGGGGGAGGTGTCGCAGCAACCCACGTGCCCGCAGCGCGCGCACCGACGCAGATGCACCCACCAACCGCCGACGGCCACACACTCCGCGCAACCGGTCCCGCTGGCGGGCACCTCGACATCGATATCGCTGCCGGAATCGCTCACCGCTGATCTCCTCTCAGGGTCGCGACCACAGCTTCGGCCACGCCGCGGGCACTGGCGGGATTCTGACCGGTGATCAGCCGCCCGTCCGTCACGACGTGGACCCCGAACGGCTCGTCGGCAATGCTGTAGTCGGCGCCCACTTTCACGAGTTCGTCCTGAAGGTTGAACGGTACCGCGTCGGCACGCTGGGCGGCTTCCTCCTCCGGCCACGAGAACCCGGTCACCCGCCGCCCGGCGATCAGCGCGGCCCCGCTTTCCAGGGGGACGTTCAGCAACCCGACCGGCCCGTGGCACACCGCCGACACCACGCGGCCGCTGTCGTGGAACGCCGCGGTCAGCGCGCCGAGATCGTCGCCACGGAAGTCGAACATGACCCCGTGCCCGCCGGTGAAGTAGATCGCGTCGTAATCCTCGACCTCGATCTCGCCGATGCTGCGCGTACGGTCGAGCAGATCCATGAATTCCCGGTCGCGGTAACGGCGGTCGGTGCCGAGGTCGGCCAGGACGTCGTGCGCCAGGCTCTCCGGATCGATGGGCACGAATCCGCCTGCGGGACTGGCGATGTCGACGGTATAGCCCTGTTCGGTGACATAGTCGTAGAAATGGGTCAGCTCGCCGAGCCACAGCCCGGTGCGATAGCCGACCTTCTCGTACTCCCCGGCATTGGTGACGATGACCAGAATCCGGTCGGTGGCCACAGCGATCTCCTTCCGGTCCGTGCGATGGGCGACCGGCCGTCCGAGATCACTGGCGTCCAATCCGGGAACACCGCCGGCCGCGTGATGTCGATCACAACGTAACACAGGAGCCGATCGCCGGAGCCGCCGCCAAGTCGGCCGCATCGCCGGCCGATCCTTCGACCGGCCCGGCGTCAGCGCCTCCCAAGCCGAATTCCTGCGCCTCGTCGGCCGCAACCCCCACATCTCCGTCAAATCCGCCGCCGCCGACATGGGCCTGGCCCCCAACAGCGTCTCCACCTTCGACACCGCACTCGTCAAAGACGACCTCCTCGTCCGCGAACCCGACCCCGCCGACCGCCGCGTCATGCGCCTGAGCCTGCCCGCCCACGTCCAGCGCGACGTCGACGACATCCGCAGACGCCGCCACGACATCGTCGCCACCGCCCTCGACGCCCTCACACCGGCCGAACGCGACGACCTCCTCCGCGGCCTCGCCGTCGTCGACAAGATCACCGAACTCCTGCACGACCACGAACAAGGACGACGACGACCCCCCACGCCCCACCCGAACACCCAGGCGGATGGTGGTGGTTTTGCCGGCGCCGTCCATGAACCTGCTCGACGTCGCCGACCGCCTCGCCGCCGGCTACTCCGGCGGCATGATCCGCCGCCTCGAACTCGCCCAAGCCCTCGTCAACCGGCCCGCCCTGCTCATCCTCGACGAACCCACCGTCGGCCTCGACCCCATCGCCCGCGACAGCGTCTGGGAACGCGTCCACGACCTGCGCACCCGCTTCGGCACCACGCCCCGCACGGCGCCGCCCGCATCGCCACCCTGGGCTCCCGCATCCTCACCTTCGCGATCGTCGAACTGCAGAAACTGCGCCACGACCGCACCGAATTGGTCACCCGCGCAGTGCAACCCGCGCTGTGGATGCTGATCTTCGGCACCACCTTCGCCCGCCTGCACACCATCCCCACCGGCGACATGCCCTACCTGGACTTCCTCGCACCCGGCATCATCGCCCAATCGGCACTGTTCATCGCGATCTTCTACGGCATCCAACTGATCTGGGACCGCGACGCCGGCATCCTCAACAAACTCATGGTCACCCCCACACCCCGCGCGGCGCTGATCACCGGCAAATGCTTCGCCGCCGGAGTGCGCGCCATCGCCCAGGTGCTGATCATCGTCGTGCTCGCCCTGATCATGGGCGTCCACATGACGATGAACCCGCTGAAACTGCTCGGCGCCCTCGCCGTCGTCGTCCTCGGTGCCGCCTTCTTCGCCTGCCTGTCGATGACCATCGCCGGGCTGGTCACCAAGCGCGACCGCCTCATGGGCATCGGCCAAACCATCACCATGCCGCTGTTCTTCGCCTCCAACGCCCTCTACCCGCTGGCACTCATGCCCGGCTGGCTGCACGCCGTCAGCCACGTCAACCCGCTCAGCTACGAGGTCGACGCCCTGCGCGGCCTGCTCGTCGGCGGCACCGCCGACCTGTGGACCGACTTCGGCGTCCTCGTCCTGGCCGGCCTCCTCGGAATCGCCTGTGCCTCAGCACTGCTGGGGCGCCTCACACATTGACGCCCAGAACCGCGGCCGCGCCGGTTCAGGCCGGGCGACCATCCGCGGCCGTGTGGCGGACCTCCACGATCGGCAGCCGCAACGCGGCAGGGGAGGAGGGCGGAACCACCGGCGCCGCCGGCGGGACCGGATCGATGCGCCGGTAGGGCAGATCCATCGGCGGACGCGAATCCCGCTCGTTCTTGTTCGGCCACATCGACGCCGCCCGCTCGGCCTGAGCGGCGATCGTCAACGACGGATTCACACCGAGATTCGCCGAGATCGCCGACCCGTCCACGATGCTCAACGTCGGATAGCCGTGCACACGGTGATACGGATCGATCACACCGTGCTCGCGGTCGCCGCCGATCACGCACCCACCGATGAAATGCGCCGTCATCGGCACACCGAAAATATCGGGCCAGGTACTGCCCGCGGTGGCGCCGAGTTTGCCGGCCACCCGCCGCGTCACCTCGTGTCCGGCCGGAATCCACGACGGATTCGGCTCGCCGTAGCCCTGTCTGCTGGTGTAGCGGCGACCGAACAGCCCGCGCCGGGTGAACGTGGTGATCGAATTGTCCAGACTCTGCATCACCAGCAGAATCAACGTCCGCTCACTCCAGCGCCGCGTCCGCAGCAACCGCACCGTCCGCACCGGATGGGTGGCCGCGATCGCCAGCACCCGCACCCACCGCGGCACGGCCTTCCCGCCGTCGACCAGATAGGTCTGCAACAACCCCATCGTGTTCGAGCCCTTGCCGTAGCGCACCGGCTCGATATGGGTATCGGCGGTCGGATGGAACGACGAGGTGATCGCCACACCCGCCGTCAGATCCAGGCCGGTGTCCACCCGGGTGCGGCCCGCCCCCAGAATGGCCTCCGAATTCGTGCGGGTCAGCACGCCCAGCTGCGGCGAGAGCGCCGGCAGCACCCCCGTATCACGCATCCGGAACAGCAACCGCTGCGTACCCCAGGTCCCCGCCGCCAGCACCACGTACCGCGCCGAGAAGCTGCGCTTGCCACCCCGTAATCGGCCCGTCCGGCGCGTCTCGACGCGCCAGCTGCCGTCGGCCTGCGGTCGCAGCGCGGTCACCGTCGTCATCGGATGTATTTGCGCCCCAGCGCTTTCGGCCAAACCGAGATAGTTCTTGACCAGTGTGTTCTTCGCGCCGTGCCGGCAACCGGTCATACACTCGCCGCATTCGATACACCCCGTGCGCTCCGGTCCCACACCACCGAAATAGGGGTCGGGGCTCACGACTCCGGGCTCGCCGAAGTACACGCCGACCGGCGTCGGGACGTAAGTGTCGGCGACGCCCATATCTTCGGCCACCGAACGGATGATCTCGTCGGCCGGGGTGGTGTGCGGATTCTCCACGACACCGAGCATGCGCCGGGCCTGGTCGTAGTGCGGGGTGAGTTCGGCGTCCCAGTCCGTGATCTCGGCCCACTGCCGGTCCTCGAAGAACGCGTGTCCCGGTTTGTAGAGGGTGTTGGCGTAGTTGAGCGAGCCGCCGCCGACTCCGGCGCCGGCGAGGATGAAGCAGTCGCGCAGCCGGTGGATCCGCTGGATGCCGTAGCAGCCCAGTGCCGGCGCCCACAGATATCGCCGCAGATCCCAGCTACTGGTGGCGAAGTCGGCGTCTTCGTAGCGTCGCCCGGCCTCGAGTACCGCGACCGAATATCCCTTCTCCACCAATCGCAATGCCGTCACACTGCCGCCGAATCCGGATCCGACGATCACCACATCGACATCGAAAGGCCGCGCTGCCCTCATGACACCTCCTACCGAGGACGCTAACAAGTCACCACCGCGGCCGCGACGGTCTCGTGGCGGCTACCAAACCGGGCGGTGCGCACTGCCTTCGAATCACAAAGACGTGCGGGAGGCGCGGTGATGTGTATCGGAACCGTCGACGGCAGACCCGCCCAAGCGCCCCCAATACGTCACTGTGACGTTTCGCGACGGGAATCCGGGAAGCTGGGGAAGTGGAGCATAGGAATGGAGATCAACCCGACGGACGCCTCAGTAAATTTTCCGGCAAATCGGACCGGAGGCGAAAAAGTTCATCAGGAGGGATTCGGCAGATTTACGTGAGACGGCGGCGCCGAACACCGATGCGGGCGGAATGCGGGACAGCCGAGCAGCGCGGCCGAGGCACGGAAGGCGGATGCCGAAATATGCTGACACGCAAGGGTAAATGCAGCCTCCGGCACCCGTTCCATTGCGCCGATAATCTACATTATGTCAAGTAATGGCGATCTCGCCCGGTCCCCTCACCGATCCAGCCGGCGGTTGAGAATCTTCGCGATCTCGGCGACCACCGCGGGTTCGGTCATCGCCAGATGTTCGGCCGCGATGTCGACGTTGGAGATCTGGCCGGTGACGAACCGGGCCCAACCCTCGTGGCCCGCGGCGTCGGCACGCCGGTCCTTCGTGGCGGTGAAATACAGCATGTCGGCATCGATGACCGGTGGCCGCCAGGCACTCGCGGCGCGGATGGACAGGTTGTAGGCGTCGGTCATGCGTTCGATGGTCGCCGCGTCGATGGCGAAGCTGTCCCCCAGCTGCTGCCGGATCAGTTCGGCGGCCTCTTCGGCGGTCGCGTCGGCGCCGACGACATCGATGCCCATGACCGGGCCGAGATTGCTGATCAGCTCCCCTGGCGTGGCCTCGGTGACCTCCGTGGCGTCGATCCCTTCGGCCTCGGCATCCAGCAGCGCCAGCAGTGCGACGTCCTCACCGGCCGAACGCATTTCGGCGGCGACGGCGTGTGCGATCTGCCCACCGAGCGACCAGCCGAGCAGATGGTAGGGCCCGTGCGGCTGGATGGCCCGGATCTCCTGGAAGTAGCGGCGCGCGATCTCCTCGAACGTTTGCGGGCCCGGAACTTCCCCACCGATCTGCGGCGCCTGCAGACCGTAGATCGGGCGGTCGCCGGCGAGGTGGTCGCCGAAGGTGTAGTAGCACCACGACAGGCCCGACGCGGGATGGATACAGAACAGCGGTGGCCGGCTGCCGGCGGTCCGGATCGGCAGCACGACGTCCAGACCGAATGCCGCCGGCCCGGATTCGTGGTGGCCGTTGCTCATTCCGGTTTCGATGCGCTTGGCGAGGTCGGCCGGATTCGGATCCGACAGCATCCACCCCAGCGGGATGTCGAAGTGGAGTTCCTTGGTGAGTTCGCTGGCGACCTGCACCGAGCGCAGCGAGTTGCCGCCGAGGGCGTAGAAATCGTCGTCGGCGCCGACGTGGGTGAGGCCGAGGACGTGTTCGAAGGCGCGCGCGACCTCTCCTTCGAGCCAGGTCGAGGGTTCGCGGAACTCCCCTACCGCGGCCACCGGTTCGGGCAGCCGGGCGCGGTCGAGTTTGCCGGAGGCGGTGAGCGGCACGGTGTCGAGCACCATGAGGGTGCTGGGCACCATGTAGTTGGGCAGTTCGGCGGCGGCGTGCGCGAGCACCGCGGCGGTGTCGACGGTGGCGCCGGCGGCGGGCACGAGATAGCCGACGAGCTGGGCGGCGATCTCGCTGGAGTGGACGACGGCGATGGCGCGGGCGACGCCGGGGTATTCGGCGAGCACGGTTTCGATTTCGCCGAGTTCGATGCGCAGTCCGCGCAGTTTGACCTGGAAGTCGGTGCGGCCCAGGTATTCCAGTTCGCCGTCGTGGCGGCGGCGCCGCACGAGGTCGCCGGTGCGGTACATGCGTCCGCCGTTGTTGTAGGGGTCGGGCACGAACCGTTCGGCGGTGAGGACGGGGCGGGCGTGGTAACCGCGGGCGATCTGGGTGCCCGCGAGGTACAGCTCCCCCGCCACTCCGGGCGGTACCGGGTTGAGCCGGGCGTCGAGGACGTAGGCGCGCGCGTTCCAGACGGGCATACCCATCGGCACGCTGCCCTGGTCGGTGTCGGTGACGTGGTGGGAGGTGACGTGCACGGTGAATTCGGTGGGCCCGTACAGGTTGTGCAGTTCGACGTCGGGCAGCACGCGCCGGACGGCGGCCACGGTGTCGGACCCGAATGCCTCTCCCCCGATGAGCAGTGCGCGCAGCGAGGTCAGGGTGCGGACGGGTGCGGCCTCGGCGAAGACGGCGAGCATGGACGGCACGAACGAGGTGATCGTGATCTGTTGTGCGGCAATGGTTTCGGCGAGGTAGGCGGGGTCGGTGTGGCCGTCGGAGCGGGCGATGACGAGGTGGGCGCCCACGCCGAGGGTGGCGAACAGTTCCCACACCGAGACGTCGAAGGTGGCCGGTGTCTTCTGCAGGACCACATCGTCCGCGTCGAGGCCGTATTCGTCGCTGAGCCAGCGGATCTGGTTGACGGCGGCGCCGTGCGGGACGGCGACGCCTTTGGGGCGGCCGGTGGATCCGGAGGTGAACAGCACGTAGGCGACATTGGTCGCTCGCAGTGGGGCGTGGCGGTCGTGGTCGGTGACGGGTGTGTCGTCGAATGCGGACAGGTCGATGTCGTCGAGGGTGGACAGGACGACGACGGGTGTGGCGGTGGCCAGCATGTAGTCGATGCGGTCGGCGGGCAGGTCGGGGTCGACGGGGACGTAGCCGCCGCCGGCGGCTAGCACGGCGTAGAGGGCGGTGACCTGGTCGAGCGAGCGGCGCATCCGCACGGCGACCAGCTTTTCCGGGCCGACGCCGCGGGTGATGAGCCAGCGGGCGAGCCGGTTGACGCGGGCGGAGAACTGCGCGTAGGTCAGCGACTGATCGCCGTAGGTGACGGCGGTGCGGTCGCGGTATGCCGGTACCGCGTCGGCGAACATGGCGGTCAGTGTTTCGTCGGCGGGCAGGGTGTAGTGGGTGGTGTTCCAGCGGTCCACGACGTTGTGGCGTTCGTCGGCGTCGAGCAGGTCGACCTCGTAGACGAGGCCGGTGGGGTCGGCGACGAGGGCGCGCAGCAGCCGGTCGAGGCGGGCGGCGATGCCGGTGACGGTGTCGGGGTCGAACAGGTCGCGGGCGTAGGTGATGCCGCCGGTGATGCCGGCGGGGCCGCCGTGGTCGTCGTAGCTGTCGGAGACGGTGATCTGCAGGTCGAACAGTGAGGTGTCGATGTCGGCTTCGACGGCGGAGAGGGTGAGTTCGGGGAGTTCGAATTCGGTGCCGGTGAGGTTTTGGAAGGCGAGCATCACCTGGAACAGCGGGTGGTGGGCGTGGGAGCGGGCGGGGTTGAGTTCTTGCACGAGTCGTTCGAAGGGGACGTCGGCGTGTCCGAAGGCGGCGAGGTCGGTGTCGCGGACCTGGTCGAGCAGGTCGGTGAACGTCATGTCGGTGCGCAGGTGGCTGCGCAGGACGAGGGTGTTGACGAACATGCCGACGAGTTCGTCGAGTTCGGGTTCGCCGCGTCCGGCGTAGGGGGTCCCGATGGTGATGTCGTCGGTGCCGGCGAGGCGGGCGAGGACGGCGGCGAGTGCGGCGTGGAACACCATGAACAAGGTGGTGTTGTGGGCGCGGGCGATGTGTTGCAGCCGGGCGTGGAGTTCGGGGTCGACGGTGAGGGGGACGGTGGCGCCGGCATAGGTTTGCACGGGCGGTCGCGGCCGGTCGGTCGGCAGGGCGAGCAGCGCGGGCACGTCGGCGAGTTGGGTTGTCCAGTAGTCGATTTGAGCGCGCAGCAGCGAGTCGGGGTCGTCGTCTGCGCCGAGGACGGTGCGTTGCCAGAGAGCGTAGTCGGCGTATTGGACGGGCAGCGGCGGCCAGGCGGGGGCGTCGCCGTCGAGTCGTGCGATGTAGGCGAGGGTGAGGTCGCGGGCCAGTGGTGCCAGAGAGGATCCGTCGCCTGCGATGTGGTGGACGACGAGGGCGAGGATCCAGGTGTCGTCGGCGATCTCGTAGAGCCGGATGCGCAGCGGCACGGTGGTGGTGACGTCGAAGACGGTGGCCAGTAGCGCCGAGAGGGTGTGTGGGAGTTCGGTTTCGGGGATGCGGGTGATGGTGAGGGGGGGGACGGCTTCGGCGGGTGGGAGGATTTTCTGGGTTGGTTCGCCGTCGACGGCCGGGTAGATGGTGCGCAGTACTTCGTGGCGGGTGATGACGTCGCCGATGGCGGCGTGCAGGGCGTGGGTGTCGAGGCGTCCGGTGAGCCGGATGACGATGGGGATGCTGTAGGCGGGGGTGTCGGGTTCGAAGCGGTTGAGGAACCACATCCGCTGTTGTGCGTAGGACAGTGGGATGTGTTGTGGGCGGGGTTGTTCGGTGAGGGCGATGCGGCGGGTGTCGGCGTGTGATTCGGCGCGGGCGGCGAGTTTGGCGACGGTGGGTGCGTCGAAGATCATCGACACGGGGACGCGGGTGTCGAGGGCGGCGCCGATGCGGGCGGCGGCGCGGGTGGCGACGAGGCTGTTGCCGCCGAGGTCGAAGAAGTTGTCGTCGGCGCCGATGGTGGTGTCGAGGCCGAGGAGGTCGGCGAAGATGCCGGCGACGATTTCTTCGACCGGTGAGGCGGGTGCGCGGAATGTTTCGGTGTGCAGGATGGGTTCGGGTAGTGCGTTGCGGTCGAGTTTGCCGTTGGGCGACAGTGGGATCGCGTCGAGGATCATCACGGCGGCGGGCACCATGTAGGGCGGGAGCGCGTCGGCGAGTGCGGTGGTGAGTTCGGCGGCGGTGGGTGTGGCGCCGGGTGCGGGCACGACGTAGGTGACCAGCATGGCGGGGGCGTTGCCTTGCCGGTGGGCGATGGTGACGGCGAAGGCGGTGTCGGCGCGGGCGTCGAGGACGGCGTCGATTTCGCCGAGTTCGATGCGGTAGCCGCGGACTTTGACCTGGAAGTCGTTGCGTCCGACGAATTCGATGTCGCCGTGGGTGTTCCAGCGGACGAGGTCGCCGGTGCGGTACATGCGGGTGCCGGGGTCGCCGGCCGGGCAGGGCACGAATCGGGCGGCGGTGGTGGCGAGCCGGTTGAGGTAGCCGCGGGCCGGTGCGGGGCCGGCGAGGTAGAGCTCGCCGACCACGCCGGCGGGGACGGGATGCAGGCGGGTGTCGAGGATCAAGGCTTGCATGCCGGGTAGTGGGGTGCCGATGGTGGGCCGGTCCCCCGCGTGCAGGGCCCGGGTGGCGGTGGCGAGGATGGTGGTTTCGGTGGGTCCGTAGAGGATGCGGAATTCGCGGGTCCCGCGGCGGTCGGTGCCTGCCCAGCGTTTGACGAGTTCGGCGGGGACTTCTTCGCCGCCGGACAGCACCAGTTGCAGGTCGTCGAGTCCGGTGGGGTCGACGGAGGCGAGGGCGGCGGGGGTGACGAAGGCGTGGGTGACGTGCTGGGTGCGCAGCAGGTCGGCGAGGTCCTCGCCGCCGTAGGTTGCGGTGGGTGCGATGACGAGGGTGGCGGCGCCGCCGGTGGCGAACAGGATCTCCATCAGTGAGGCGTCGAAGGACGGTGAGGCGAAGTGCAGGAATCGGGAGCCGGGTTCGATGTGGTAGTCGGCGCGTTGGGTGGCGATGAGGTCGGCGATGCCGGTGTGGGTGACGGCGACGCCTTTGGGGCGTCCGGTGGATCCGGAGGTGAAGACCACGTAGGCGGTGTCGGTGGCGCGCAGCGGCCGCAGCCGGTCGTGGTCGTCGAGGGGGCTGTCGGGGCGGGTGTGCAGGTGTGCGGTGGTTTCGGGTGCGTCGAGGATGATCCAGTCGGCGGTGTCGGGTAGTGCGGGGCGTGCGGTGGTGACGGTGATGCCCAGTGCGGCAGCCGAATCGGTGATCATGTGGTCGATGCGGTGGGCCGGGTAGGCGGGGTCGACGGGGACATAGGTGGCGCCGGTTTTCACCACGGCCCACCAGATGAGCACGGATTCGGCGGAGCGGGGCGTGGCGGCCAGGACGGGGATTTCGGGTCCGGCGCCGTGCTCGATGAGCAGCCGGGCCAGGCGGTTGGAGCGCCGGTCGAGTTCGGTGTAGGTGAGGCCGGTGTCGCCGGTGCGGACGGCGAGGCCGTCGGGGTTGCGGCGCACGGCGTCGGCGAATACGTCGGGCAGCAGCGGTGATTCGGGCGTGGGTGCGGTGCGTGGGCCGATGCTGGTGAGCAAGGCGTGGTGTTCGCGGGGGTGCAGCCAGTCGATATCGCCGACGGGTGTGTCGGGGCTGGTGGCGACGGTGTCGAGGATCCGCAGCAGTCGCTGGACGAAGCCGGTGACGGTGTCGGGGTCGAACAGGTCGCGGGCGTACATCACCATGCCGGACAGGCCTTGGGCGGCACCGGTTTCGGTGCTGGTGTCGGAGATGACGAGCTGGAGGTCGAATTGGCTTGTGCCGGTGTCGACGTCGGCGCGGGAGACGGCGACGTCGGGGAGAGCGATGTCGATGGCGCCGGTGTTCTGGAAGGCGAGCACCACTTGGAACAGGGGGTGTGCGGCGGTGCTGCGGTGCGGGTTGAGTTCTTCGACGATGCGTTCGAAGGGGACGTCGGCGTGGTCGAGGGCGTGCAGGTCGGTGTCGCGGGTGCGGGCCAGCAGTTGGGTGAACGGTTCGCTGCGGTCGATGGGTGTGCGCAGGGCGAGGGTGTTGACGAACATGCCGACGAGGTCGTCGAGGCCGGGTTCGCCGCGGCCGGCGACGGGGGTGCCGATGACGATGTCGTCGGTGTCGGCGAGCCGCCCGAGCAGCACTGCGAGTGCGGCGTGGACGACCATGAACAGGGAGGTGCCGTGGTCGCGGGCCAGTGTCTGCAGTTGCCGGTGCAGGGGTGCGGGGATGTCGAGGGGGACGCGGCCGCCGGTGAGGGTGGCGACGGTGGGGCGGGGCCGGTCGGTGGGCAGGTCGAGCAGGTCGGGTACCCGGTCGAGGGTGGTGCGCCAGTAGTCGAGCTGGGTGGACATCAGCGAGGTGGGGTCTTCGGCGGCGCCGAGGATGCGGCGTTGCCACAGCGTGAAGTCGGCGTACTGCACCGGCAGGGGCTGCCACTGCGGGGGTTGTCCGGTGTGGCGGGCGGCGTAGGCGGTCATGACGTCGCGGGCCAGCGGGCCCATGGATTGTCCGTCGCCGGCGATGTGGTGCACGACCAGGACGAGCATGTACTGGCCGGTGTCGTCGGTGTCGGTGGTGATGTCGAGCAGGGCGACGCGGATCGGTACCTGGGTGGCGACGTCGAAGCCGCGGCGCACGAATTCGGTGAGCAGCTGCGGGAGGGTGTCGCGGGCGGGGTGGCCGGTTTCGAGGGCGATCGGTGCCCGGCCGAGGATGAGCTGGTGTGGTTCGCCGTCGGTTTCGGGGTAGATGGTGCGCAGTACTTCGTGGCGGGCGATGACGTCGTCGAGGGCGGCGCTCAGTGCGGTGGTGTCGAGGCGTCCGGACAGGTGCAGCATGACGGGGATGTTGTAGGCGGCCGATTCGGGTTCGAACCGGTTGAGGAACCACATGCGTTGCTGGGCCAGCGACAGCGGCAGCGGTTCGGGGCGCTCCCCTGCGGTGAGTGGGAGGCGGGCGGTGCCGTGCAGGGTGCGGGCGCGGCGGGCGAGGGCGGCGACGGTGGGTTCTTCGAAGATGGTGCGCACGGGGATGCGCACGTCGAGGGCGGCGCCGATGCGGGCGGCGACGAGGGCGGCGCTGAGCGAGTCGCCGCCGAGGGCGAAGAAGTCGTCGTCGGCGCCGACGTGTTCGGCGTCGAGGACCTGTTCGTAGGCGCGGGCGACGACGTCTTCCTGCCAGGTGGTGGGTGCGCGGAAGGCGCGGGCGGTGGCGGGCGGCCGGGGTAGTCGGTCGCGGTCGAGTTTGCCGGTCGGCGTGAGCGGCACCTCGTCGAGGATCATGACGGCGGCGGGCACCATGTAGGGCGGAAGCGCCTGGGCGAGTGCGGTTTTCAAGTCGACGTCGGAGAGAGTGGCGCCGGCGGCAGGGGTCACGTAGGACACGAGGGTAGTGGGGCGGCCGTCGTCGGTGCGTGGGACGGTGACGGCGAAGGCGACGCCGGGGTGGGCGGCGAGAGCGGCGTCGATTTCGGCGAGTTCGATGCGGTTGCCGCGCACTTTGACCTGGAAGTCGTTGCGTCCCACGAATTCCAGGTCGCCGCCGGTGGTGCGGCGCACGATGTCGCCGGTGCGGTACATGCGGGTGCCGGGTGCGCCGAAGGGGCAGGCGACGAATCGGGTCGCGGTCAGTGCGGTGCGGTCTTTGTACCCGTCGGCGAGTCCGGGGCCGAGCAGGTACAGCTCCCCCGCGACGCCGTGCGGGACGGGCCGCAGCCAGGTGTCGAGGACGGCGGTGGTGACGGGGCCGGCGGGGGCGCCGATGGTGATCGGTGCGCCCGGGATCAGCGGTGCGCTCGCGGTGGCCCAGATGGTGGATTCGGTGGGTCCGTAGAGGTTGACCATGGTGCGTCCGGGTGCCCACCGGTCGACCAGTTCGGGGCCGACGGGTTCGCCGGCGGTGGCCAGTACGCGCAGGGTGTCGACGTGGTCGCCGGGGATGGTCGCCAGCGCCGACGGTGTCAGCACGGCATGCGAGATGTGTTCGCGCTGAATCAGTTTCGCCAGTTCCGGCCCGCCGTACACGTCGGGTGGGGAGATGACGAGCCGGCCGCCCGCGCTGTGGGCCATGAGAAGTTCGAAGATCGAGGCGTCGAAGCTGGGTGAGGCGACCTGCAGCACCGCGGAGTCGGCGGTGACGTCGAGGATGCGGTGCTGGGCGGCGACGAGGTCGGTGAGGCCGCGGTGGGTGACCAGCACGCCTTTGGGTGTTCCGGTGGATCCGGAGGTGTAGATGAGGTAGGCGGTGCGGTCGGGGGTGAGCGTCGCGCCGCGTTCGGTGTCGGTGATCGGTGCGGCGGATTCGGTGTCGAGGGCGTGGACGGTGTCGGGGTCGTCGAGGACGAGCCGGTCGATGTGCCGGTGCGGGTGGATGGTGCCGGTGTCGGCGTTGCCGGTGTGGGTGATGCCGAGGGTGGCGCCGGAGTCGTCGAGCAGGAAGGCGATGCGGTCGGCGGGCAGGCGGGGGTCGATGGGCACGAACGCGGCGCCGGTTTTCGCGGCTGCCCACACGGTGACGACGGCGTCGAGTGAGCGTGGCAGGGCGCTGGCGAGCACGGTGTCCGGGGTGAGGCCGCGGCGCAGCAGCAGACGGGCCAGCCGGTTGGATCGCTGGTCGAGGTCGCGGTAGGTGAGGGTGTCGGTGCCGCAGGTGGCGGCGACGGCGTCGGGGTGGGTGGCGGCGGTGGCGGTGAGGATGTCGTCGAAGGTTCGCGGCCGGCGGTGCGCGCGGGCCGGGTGGACGGGTTCGGTGTCGTCGGCGGCGGTGAGCCGTGCCAGCGGGGTGGCCGGGTCGTCGGCGATGTGGTGCAGGAGTGCGACGAACCGGTCGAGGATCCACTGTGCGCGGTGGGTGTCGAATTCGTCGTCGAGGTAGCGCAGGGTGATGCGCAGTCCCGGTGCCGCGGCCGGGTCGGTGCCGGTGTGTTCGGTGTCGTCGGATTCGGGGGTGACGACGAGGCTGAGCGGGTAAGGGGTGGCGTCGACGCCGGTGATGTCGTCGATGTGCAGGCCCGCGGCGTCGACGAGGTGCTGCAGGGCGGGCCGGTCGACGGGGAAGGACTGGAAGGCGACGGCGGTGTCGAACAGGGCGGTCATTCCGAGGGCGCGGTGGATGTCTGCCAGTCCGATGTGGTGGTGGTCGAGCATGCGGGCCTGGTGTTGCTGGATGCGGGTCAGCAGCTGCTCGACGGTGTGGGTGGGGTCGAGGGGCACGCGCACGGGGACGGTGTTGAGGAACATGCCGAGGGTGCGGTCGACCTGCGGGAGTTCGGGGGGCCGGCCGGAGACGGCGGATCCGAAGATCACGTCGGTGTCGCCGGTCAGTTCGCGCAGGGTCAGCGCCCATGCCGCGGCGACGGCGGTGTTGACGGTGACGGCCGCGTCGGCGGCGGCGCGGCGCAGGTCCGCTGCCTGGTGGCCGGGCAGCAGGGTGTCGATTTCGCCGGCGGAGGTGTCGCGGTGGGCGGCGTCTGCGCGGGCGACGCGGGTGGGTGATTCGACGTCGGCGTATTCGTCGGCCCAGGCGGCGGTGGAGGCGGCGAGGTCTTGGCGGTGCAGCCAGGCCAGGTAGTCGCGGTAGCTGGGTGCGGGTTCGGCGGTGTCGATGTGGGCGGGGGTGCTGTAGTCGGCGAGCAGTTCGCTCATCAGCAGCGGCATGGACCAGCCGTCGAGGATCACGTGGTGGTTGGTGACGAGCAGCCGGTAGCGGTCGGGGCGCACGGTGATGAGGGTGAATCGGATCAGCGGCGGCGCCGACAGGTCGAACCCTTCGGCGGCGTCGTCGGCGGCCACCTGATCGAGGCCGGCGTTGTCGGCGCCGGAGGTGAGGTCGATGTGCCGGAAGTGGACGGGGGCGTTGCCGAGCACGATCTGGCAGGGTCCGGCGCTGGTGTCGGTGAAGGCGGCGCGCAGGGTGTCGTGGCGGTCGACGAGGGCTTGGGCGGCGCGGCGCAGGCGTTCGGCGTCGATGGTGCCGGTGAAGCCGATGGCGGTTTGCACGGTGTAGTTGTCGCCGGCGCCGGGGTTGTAGGTGGAGTGGAATCGGATTCCGGCTTGCATCGGCGACAGCGGCCACACGTCGGCCAGGTCCGGGTAGCGGTGGTCGAGCCGTTCGACGTCGGCGGCGGTCAGCTCGACCAGCGGGAAGTCCGACGGGCGCGGGGGGCGGCCTTCGGCGCGGTGGGCCGGTTCACGGGTCGGCGACGGGTCGACGGCGACGGTGCCGCCGACCAGTTCCGCCAGGGCGGCAACGGTTTTGGCTTCGAAGACGTCGCGCGGGGTGAGGGTGAGCCCGGCCGAGCGGGCCAACGCCACCAGCCGCATGGATACGATGCTGTCGCCGCCGAGGGTGAAGAAGTTGCTGTCGGCGTACACGGTGTCCAGGTGCAGGACTTCGGCGAACAGTTTCGCCATGAGCTGTTCGTCGGGGGTGGCCGGTGCCCGTCCGGCGGCCTCGTCGGATCGGAAGTCGAGTTCGCGCAACGCTTTCCGGTCGATCTTGCCGACCGGGGTGCGGGGCATGTCCGCCAGTTCCACGATGGCGGCGGGGTTCATGTAGTGGGCCAGTTCGCGTTCCAGGTCGGCGTGCAGGGCGGCCGGGTCGAGGGTGGTCCCCGGTGCGGCGACGACGTAGGACACCAGCACGGGTTCGCCGGCGGGTCCGGGGCAGTCGACGGTGGCGGCGACGGCCACGGTGTCGTGGCGGGCCAGGCGGGCGTCGATCTCCCCCGGTTCGATGCGCAGGCCGTGGATCTTGACCTGCTGGTCGCTGCGGCCCAGGTATTCCAGTTGCGGTCCGCGGGAGGTGTGTAGCCAGCGCACGCTGTCGCCGGTGCGGTAGATCCGTTCTCCGCGAGGCGATTCCGGGTCGGCGACGAAGCGGGCCGCGGTGGTGGCGGGTCGGTCGAGGTAGCCTCGGGCCAGTGCGGGGCCGCGCACGTACAGTTCGCCGGCGACGCCGGCGGGGACCGGCCGCAGCCACATGTCGCGCACGGTCACCGACAGTCCGGGGATCGGGGTGCCGATGGTGACGGGTTGCCCGGGTGTGAGGGCGGCGGATCCGGTGGCCCACACGGTGCATTCGGTGGGGCCGTAGTGGTTCATCAGCCGCCGCCCGGGCGCCCAGCGGTTGACGAGGTCGGCGGCGGTGGCCTCCCCGACGACCGCGATAGTCGTCAGTGCGGGCAGCTGCGCGGGATCCATCGTGTTGAGCACCGACGGGGTGATGATGGCATGGGTCACCCGCTGGGCGCGCAGCAGTTCCTCGAGTGCGGCGCCGCCGTAGACGTCGGGTGGTGCGATCACCAGGCAGGCGCCGTGGCCGTGGGCGAGCAGCAGTTCCGACAGGCAGGCGTCGAATCCCGGTGAGGCGACCTGCAAGACGGCCGAGGCGGTGTTCACGCCGAACGCGTCGGCGTGGGCGGCGGCCAGGCCGGCGAGGCCGCGGTGGGTCAGGTGCACGGCTTTGGGGGTTCCGGTCGATCCGGAGGTGTAGATCAGGTAGGCGGCGTGGTCGAGCCGCAGCTCTTCCACCGCGGTGGTGGTGGTGTCGGGTTCGGCGGGCAGGTCGGTGTCGGCGAGGGTCCAGTCGACGGTGGCGGGAAGCCCCTGTGCGAGGGCGCGGGTGGTGACGCCGAGGGCGGTGCCCGAATCGGCGAGCAGTTCGGCGAGGCGTTCGCCGGGGTTGGCCGGATCCAGCGGCAGGAACGCCGCGCCGGTTTCGGCGACCGCCCAGATCGCGACGGCCAGCTCGATCGAACGCGGAACGACCACGGCGACAACGGTTTCCGGGCGGGCGCCGCGGGTGAGCAGCCGGTGCGCGAGCCGGTGCGCCTGCGCGGCGAGTGCCCGATAGGTGAGCGTGGTGGTTCCCGACCGCACGGCCACCGCGTCCGGGTGGGTGCGGGCGGTGTCGGTGAGGATGTCGCGCAGGGTGCGTCCGGCCGGTGCGCTGCGTGGCGCCGGAATCAGTTCGGCGAGTTCGGCATTCGCGCAGGGGCTGATGGTGGCGACGGTGGCGGTGGGGTCGGCGGCGATCTGGTCGAGGATCCGTTCGTAGCGGTCGAGCAGGGTGCGGGCGGTGTCGATGTCGAGCCGGTCGCAGGAGAAGCGCAACATCACGGTGTGGGTGGCGGAGGTGGCCGAATCCGGGTCGCCGGCGCGGCCGGGCCGCGGCGGGGTCACCTGCAGGCTCAGCGGATACGGGGTGGCGTCGTGGGCGTCGACGTCGACGAGCCGCAGTCCGGCCTCGCGCAGATTGTGGGTCAGCTGTTCGCGGTCGAGCGGATAGGACTCGAGCACGGTCACCGTGTCGAACATGTCGGCGAATCCGGTGGCGCGTTGCAGTTCGGCCAGCCCGAGATGGCGGTGATCGAGGGTGGCGGCCTGTTCGGACTGCACCCGGTCCAGCAGGTCGGCGACGGTTTCGGCGGGTTCGAGCCGGACCCGCACGGGCAGGGTGTTGATGAACAGCCCCACCATGCGTTCGACTCCCGGCAGCTGGGGTGGGCGGTCGGAGACGGTGTTGCCGAACACGATGTCGGAGCGGCCGGTCAAGGTGGTCAGCAGCAGCGCCCACGCCACCTGCACGGTGGTGTTGGCGGTGACACCGTAGGCGCGCGACAGGTCGGTGATCGCGGCGGTCGTCTCGGCGGAAAGGTTGCGGCTGACTTCGGCGTTGTCGGCGGGCACGGTCCGGTCCGGGCGCCCGGTCACCAGGGTCGGGTTCTCCATTCCGGCGAGCACGTTCTGCCAGGCGGTGATCGCGGCGTCGCGGTCCTGGCTGTGCAGCCAGTGCAGGTAGTCACGGTAGGTGCCGGCGGGCGCCAGTGCGGCCGGATCGCCGTCCGCGGCGTACACCGTGAGCAGTTCGTGGATCAGCAGCGGCATCGACCAGCCGTCGAGCACGATGTGATGGTTGGTGAGCAGCAGCTCGAATTCGGTTGCGCCGGTGCGGATCAGGTGGAAACGCAGCAGCGGCGGCCGGGCCGGATCGAAGGGGGCCGACGCGGCGTCGAGGATGCGGCGGCGTTCGCGGTCGCGTTCCCCGGCGTCGGCGATCTCGGTGAGGTCGCTGTCGTGCCAGTCGGCGCGCACGCCGCTCATCACGATCTGGCGGGGCCCGGCGGCGCTTTCGACGAACGCGGTGCGCAGGCTGTCGTGCCGGTCGATCACCGCCTGTGCCGCGGCCCGCATGCGGGCGGTGTCGACCTGCCCGGCGAGGGTCAGTGTCGCCTGCACGGTGTAGCCGTCGGCGCGGTCGGTGTCGTAGACGGCGTGGAACAGCAGACCGGACTGCAGTGCGGTCAGCGGCCACACGTCGGTCATGGTCGGATATTCCAGCTGCCAGCGGTCGATCTCGTCCTGGGTGAGGTCCACGAGCGGGAAATCCGACGGGGTGAAGCCGCCGGCGTTTTCGCTGCGGGCGTGGCCGGCGAGCCCGCGCAGCGCCCGCACCCACAGTCCGGCCAGTTCCTCCACGTCCGCGCTGTTCAGCACGTCGGTGGCGAATTCCCAGGTGGCGTCGAGTTCGAGGCCGTCGGGTCCCGGTTCGGCGATCGCGTTGACGTCCAGGACGGCGGGCAGCGCCATCGCCGGGTCGCCGGTCGCGGTGAGGGAGGTGAATTCCGTGGTCGGTGTCCACGGCCCGGACTGTTCGTGGACGCCGACGCGACCGAGGTAGTTGAACGCGATCTGCGGTTCGGGCGCGCCGGCCAGTTCGGCGCCGGCCTCGGCGTCGAGGCAGCGCAGCATCCCGTAGCCGATGCCGTTGCCGGGGATCGCGCGCAACTGTTCCTTGGCTGCCACGATCGCCGTGCCCGCGGCGAGGCCGCCGGCGAACGCGTCGTCGGCGTCGACGCCACGCAGGTCCAGGCGCACCGGGAAACGGGTGGTGAACCAGCCGACAGTGGCGCTGAGGTCGGCGCCCGGTACGGCGTGTTCCTCGCGGCCGTGTCCCTCGAGGGAGATCAGTTCGGTGTCCGGGTCGCCGCCGCGGCGGCGACGCCACTCCCCCAATGCGAGCGCCAGCGCCGCCAGCAGCGGGTCGTTGGGTGTGCCGTGGAAGCGGGCGGGGACGGTGGTGAGGATCGCTTCGGACACGTCGGCGGGTACGTGCACCTCGACGCGGCCCGCGGTGGCCGCGGTGTCGAGGGCGGGATCGAGAGGTCGTGTGCCGAGCAGCTTCTCCCCCGGCGCGAGGATGGTCTTCCACAGCTCCAGTTCGCCGGCGCGGCGGCCGGCGGCGTGCTCGGTGAGTCCGTGGCTCCAGCGCCGCACCGAGGTGGTTGCGGGGCCGAAAGCGGGTTCGGCGCCGGCGCTGATCTGCTGCCATGCCCCGGCCAGATCGGTGAGCAGGATGCGCCACGACACCGCGTCGACGGCGAGGTGGTGGATAACCACCCACATCAGGTCGGGCCCGGTGGTGTCGTCGCTCATCCGCACCAGGTGCACCAGCACACCGTCGGCGGGATCGAGCCGGTCGGCGGCCGCCTGCAACCGGGCGTCGATCTCGGTGGCGTCGCGGCGCGGCAGCCGCACCGATTCGTATGCGGCCGCGGCGTCGACCGTGCCAGGGGCGGCCACGTCGATGTAACGGTCGGCGGAGTGGGCGCCACGCAACACCGCGCGCAACATGTCGTGGCGGTCCAGCACCGCCGCCAGCGCGGCCACCAGGTCGGCGTCGTCGACGTGTGGCGGCAGTTCGATCAGGGTGGCCTGCGCGAAGCGGTCGAAGCGGCCGCGCGCGAGCATCGCGTACATGATCGGGGTCAGCGGCATCGGCCCGACCGCGCCGCCGGGCAGTTCGGGCAGCTGCGGGCCGCCGCCGGCGTCGGTGGCGACCGCGGCCAGAGCGGCGACGGTCTTGTGTTCGAACACGTCCTGGGTGGAGAAACTCAACCCCTCGGCCTTGGCGCGCGCCACCAGCTGAATGGACAGGATGCTGTCGCCGCCGAGGGCGAAGAAGCTGTCGTCGGCGCCGACCGTGGCCACGTCGAGGATTTCGCCGAACAGTTGCGCCACCCGCTGTTCACGTGGGGTGGACGGCGCCCGCCCCGCGGCCGCGGTGCCGAAGGCGGGTGCGGGCAGGGCGGCGCGGTCGAGTTTGCCGAACGCGTTGACCGGCAGGGCGTCCAACGCCATGATCACCGCGGGCACCAGATGCGGCGGCAGCGTGTCGCGGGCGAAGCGTTGCAGGTCCAGCGGGTCGATGTGGCGCCCGCGCACCGGCACCACATAGGAGGCCAGCACGGTGGCGTCGGCGTTGTTGCGCACCGGCACGGTGACGGAGATATCGACATCGTCGTGGGCGGTGAGCGCGGCGTCGATTTCGCCGGGTTCGATGCGGTAGCCACGGATCTTGACCTGAAAGTCGGTGCGCCCCAGCAACTCCAGCTCGGGGACGGGTCCGTCACCGACCCAGCGAGCCATATCGCCGGTGCGGTACATGCGCGCCCCGGGCCCGCCGTGCGGGTCGGCGACGAAGCGGGCCGCGGTTTCGGCGAACCGGTGACTGTAGCCGCGCGCCACCCCGGGCCCGGCCAGATACAGCTCACCCGCGGTGCCGGTCGGCACCGCTTGCAGGCAGCGGTCGAGCACCATCGCCGAGACCCCGCGGATCGGGCCGCCGACGGTCAGGTCCCCGCCCGGGGTGACCGCGGCGCTGGCGGCGGTGACGGTGGTTTCGGTGGGCCCGTACTCGTTGAACATCGCCGCCGAGCGCGTCCACCGTTCGATCACGTGCGGCGGGCACACGTCACCGCCGACCACGACCACCCGCAGCTCACTCAGGCGCCGCGGATCCACCGTCGCCAGCATCGCAGGGGTGAGGGTGAGGTGGGTGACGTGCTGGGCGGCCAGCAGGTCGGTCAGTTCGTCGCCGCCGATCAACTCGGGCGGGACGACCAGCAGGGTCGCGCCGTTGGCGAAGCACACCAGGAACTGCTCGAGTGAGGCGTCGAAACTGGGCGAGAGCGCATACGACACCCGCGCGGTGGCGTCCACACCGCAGACCTCGCTGCGGTCGGCGATGAGGTTGGCCAGCCCCGCATGGGTCACCTGCACCCCTTTCGGGATGCCGGTGGATCCGGAGGTGTAGGTGATGTAGGCGAGGTCGTCGGGGCGCAGCGGGCGCAGGCGTTCGCTGTCGCCGATCGGGGCGCCGGTGGTGTCGCGGCAGGCGGCCGCGGTGTCCGGATCGTCGAGCACCACCGGCGTGACCGTGTGCGGCAGCCGTCCCCGGTAGGCGTCGACGGTGATGCCGACCCGGGCGCCGCTGTCGGCGATCATGTGCTCGATACGTTTGGCCGGATAGTCGGGATCCACCTGCACGATCGCGGCGCCGGATTTGGCGACCGCCCAGGCGGCGACGATCGATTCGACCGAGCGGCGCAGCATGATCGCGACGGTGGTGTCGGGGCCGCAGCCGCGGGCGATCAGTTGCCGGGCCAGCTGTGAGGACCGGGCGTCGAGTTCACCGTAGGTCACGGTGGTGGCGGGTGTGGAGATCGCGTCGGAGGCGGGGTGGCGGCCGGCGCTGTCGGCCAGGATGTCGGGCAGCAGCCGGGGCGCGAGCGCGTCGTCGCCGTGCACGGGCAGCAGCCGCTGCTGTTCGGACGGTGCGAGCAGCGGCAGCCGGTCGATGCGGTATCGCGTTCCGCGGTCGAGGAATTCGTGCAGGAACATCAGGAAGCGGCCGTGGTGGGCGGTGAGTTCGTCGGGCCGGTAGATGTTCGGATTGCCCTGGAAGTCGATGTGAGTGCTGTCGCGGCCGGCGCCGGGATAGATGTTGACGAACAGGTCGGCGGTGGGCCCGGAGGTGAGCACGTGCAACCGGCCGGTGGTGTCGCCGAGGACGACGTCGTTGTCGATCATCATCAGGTTCACGGCGGGACCGAAGGAGGCGGTCTCGTCGCGGGCGATGCCCATATCGCGGAAGATGTCTTCCTGCCGGTAGCGCTGGCGGCGCAGCGCGCTGGTCAGCTCGCCCTGCACCGCGTCGATCAGTTCACCGACGCTGCGGGAGCCGACCCGCACGCGCAGCGGCACCACGTTGGCGACCATGCCGCCGGAGCGGCGCAGTATCGCGGAGTGGCGGCCCGACACCGGAAGGCTCAGCAGCACCTCGGTGCTTCCGGTCATGCGGGCCAGGTAGGCGGCGAAGGCGGCGACGACGATCGGTGTCACGCTGGTGCTGCGTTCGGCGACCACGGCATCCAGCAGTGCGGCGGTCTCGGGTGCGAGCGAGTCGCTGACCAGTGCCGGATGGATGGTGGGTTTTCCGACACGTCCGGCCAGGCTGACCACGGGCGGTGCGTCCGCCAGATGTTCGGTCCAGTATTTGCGGTCGTTGTCGAATCGCGTCGACCCGCGATAGGCCAGGTCCTGTTCGGTGATCTCGGCCAGATCCTTCGCCGCGGCCGGGGAGGGTTCGGTACCGCGCAGCCACGCGTTGTACAGCTCGGTGATGCGCTGCAGCATCGTCACCGCGGCGAATCCGTCGAGGGCGATGTGGTGGGCGCGCTGGTACCACAGGTAGTGGTTGTCGCCGACCAGGTAGATGACGCACACCATGAGGTGGTCGTGCAGCAGATCCAGCGGGGCGGCGTAGTCCTCGGTCATCATCCGGTGCGCGGTGGCCACCGGGTCGGTGTGACGGCGCAGATCCACCACCGAGATCGGGCCGCCGCGGAAGTGGTCGACGAACTGGCAGGGTTCGCCGTCGACCTCGATCAGATGCAGATGTCCGGATCCGAATTCGAGGCTCGCGGTGCGGCAGGCCTCCATGAGCAGATCGGTATCCAATTCCCCGATGATTTCCACGTATTGCGCCACCGAAATCGGGGATTCGCCCGCGAGGTGCTGGGCGAACCATATTCCGCGCTGCGCCGCGGTGAGCTTGAATACGCCGTCGGGCGCCGGGCGCGGGAATCCGTGCCCCGAAGTGCGTGCCCGTGTTCCGTTGCCGGGTGCCTGGTGACCGCCGAGTGGCGCCGTGCCGATCCGCGGTGACTTCGGTGCCTGTGAATCGCCGCCGAAGTTGCTTTTGAATTGGGTCACCGGTCCTCCATCGGATCTCTTTACTTCGACGCAGTAACACAACGCCGGACCGTTTCCTCGAAACGACGTTCGCCGTAATGCGTGAAGCACGTCGAAATGTGCGCCGCGATTTCTCGAGCGCGACGAACAGCGCCCTCGTCGCCCTGGGCGGGATATTCGTCCGGTGGTGCGGCCGACGACGCAAAGGCGGTGGTCACGACGCCCCGACACGCCGCGGCGACCGTCCGCGTGGGCCGTCGGCCCAGGTCAGTCCTTGCGTTTGTAGCGGAGCCGGTGATCGCGCGACCGCCGGTCCGCGGATACGAGGCCACCCCGGGGTTCGGAGCCGTCACCGTCGCCGTGCCCGCCGCCGCACATCGCGTGCGGGGCGGCGCGGCCCGTGTCCGGGCCGGGCGGGTCACCCACATCGTTGGAATTCATCGCGTTCACCGGATCACCTTCTGGCACGTGAAGCACCTCACGGCAGTGTGTCGTAGGTAGATTCGGTGGGCGGGCGCGCCCGGATAAAAAGTAATTTTTTGATAACTACGCAGTTTCCTCGGTACCAGATAGCCGGACTTTCGCCCGCTCGAGCGCAGGAAGAACGGGACGCTTCCGGTTGCCGCCCGCAGTTTTCGTGACGGTCGTTATGAAATCGAGCCCCGAGGAGCTCTGAATTTCGGTGTGGTCACCGGCATCAGAAACCACAGAAATCACAACAATCACAGAATGCGGGGCACCACACGGATGTGACCGACGGCCGGCACCGGTGCGTCCCGCGCGGCGCGGGCACCGGGCGGCCGCGCGAGCGCCGGAGCGACCCTCGGACGACGGCCGGATTCGAAGTGTTCGGAAAGTTTGGTTCTCAAAACCGCACCTACCGGTTACTTGAATGAGTCATACTTCGGACCGTGTCCACTACGGCGGATTTCGAGCGCATGCTGCGCCGGGCCGCGCTGCGGGTGACGGCCCCGCGGATCGCGGTGCTGACCGCTGTGGCCGACCACCCGCACTCCGACACCGACACCATCCTCGGCCTCGTCCGCGGCACCCTGGGCACGGTCTCCCATCAGGCCGTCTACGACGTGCTGCGGGCATTGACCGAGGCGGGTCTGCTGCGCCGGATCCAGCCGATGGGCTCGGTCGCCCGCTACGAGACCCGCGTCGGCGACAACCACCACCATCTGGTGTGCCGCTCCTGCGGCGTCATCGCCGATGTCGACTGTTCGGTCGGCGACGCACCGTGTCTGACCGCCGCCGACGACAACGGCTTCGTCCTCGACGAGGCCGAGGTCATCTACTGGGGCCTGTGCCCCTCCTGTTCCCTGCCGACTGCTCGATCGACCCCGTGATCACAGCCCGTTTCACTTACTCGGAAAGGAAAGACCGTGCCTGAGGAACATCCACCTATCGCCGAGGCCAATACCGAACCGCCCGAGAGCGGATGCCCCGTCGTCGGCCGCATGAAGCGACCCGTCGAAGGTGGCGGCAACCGCGACTGGTGGCCGGAACAGCTCAATCTCAAAGTGCTGCAGCACAATCCGGCCGAAATCAATCCCTTCGGCGCGAACTACGACTATGCCGCCGAATTCGCGACCCTGGATCTGGCCGCGGTCAAGGCCGACATCATCGAGGTGATGACGACCTCGCAGGACTGGTGGCCGGCCGATTTCGGCCACTACGGGCCGCTGTTCATCCGCATGGCCTGGCATGCGGCCGGCACCTACCGCATCGAGGACGGCCGCGGCGGCGCCGGATCCGGGATGCAGCGCTTCGCCCCGCTCAACAGCTGGCCCGACAACGCCAGCCTGGACAAGGCGCGCCGGCTGCTGTGGCCGGTGAAACAGAAGTACGGCAGCAAACTGTCGTGGGCCGATCTCATCGTCTACACCGGCAACGTCGCCCTCGAGCACATGGGTTTCCAGACCTTCGGCTTCGGCGGCGGCCGCGTCGACGAGTGGGAACCCGAGGAGGTGTACTGGGGTCCGGAGATGGAATGGCTCGGCGATGCCCGCTACTCCGGGCGGCGCGATCTGGAGAACCCGCTCGCGGCCGTGCAGATGGGCCTGATCTACGTCAATCCCGAAGGGCCCAACGGTAACCCGGATCCGCTGGCGGCCGCGATCGACATCCGCGAGACGTTCCGCCGGATGGCGATGAACGATGTGGAAACCGCGGCGCTGATCGTCGGCGGGCACACCTTCGGCAAGACCCACGGCGCCGGCCCCGCCGACAACGTCGGCCCCGAACCGGAAGCCGCGCCGCTCGAGCAGATGGGCCTGGGCTGGAAGAGCTCGTTCGGCACCGGTGTCGGCAAGGACGCGATCACCAGCGGCATCGAGGTGACGTGGACCCCGACCCCGACCCGGTGGGACAACAGCTTCCTCGAAACCCTCTACGGCTACGAATGGGAGCAGACCAAGAGTCCCGCCGGGGCGTGGCAGTGGGTGCCGAAGGACGGCGCGGGCGCGGGCACGGTGCCCGACGCCCACGATTCGTCCAAGACCCAGGCCCCGGCGATGCTGACCACCGACCTGTCGCTGCGATTCGACCCCATCTACGGGCCGATCACGCGGCGCTGGCTCGACCATCCCGAGGAACTGGCCGACGAGTTCGCCAAGGCCTGGTACAAGCTGATCCACCGCGATATGGGACCCAAGTCCCGGTATCTGGGTCCGCTGGTGCCGGAGGAGACCCTGCTGTGGCAGGACCCGATCCCGGCCGTCGATCACGACCTGATCGGGGACGCCGAGATCACCACCCTCAAGGCGCGGATCCTGGATTCGGGCCTGACGGTGCCGCAGCTGGTGTCGACGGCCTGGGCGGCGGCGGCCTCGTTCCGCGGCAGCGACAAACGCGGCGGCGCCAACGGCGGCCGGTTGCGGCTGCAACCGCAGAACGGCTGGGAGGTCAACGACCCCGACGAGCTGGCCCAGGTGATCCGCACCCTGGAAGCGATCCAGGAGGCGTTCAACACCGAACAGTCCGGCAACGTGCGTGTCTCGTTCGCCGACGTGGTGGTGCTCGGCGGTGTCGCGGCGATCGAGAAGGCCGCCCGCGACGCCGGTTTCGGGGTGAGTGTCCCGTTCACCCCGGGTCGCACCGACGCCACCCAGGAACAGACCGATGTGGAGTCGTTCTCCGCGCTCGAACCCAAGGCCGACGGTTTCCGCAACTACCTCGGCAAGGGCACCCGGCTGTCGGCGGAGTATCTGCTGGTCGACAAGGCGAACCTGCTGCGGTTGACCGCGCCGGAGATGACCGTGCTCGTGGGCGGTCTGCGGGTGCTCGGCGCCAACTACAAGCAGTCGCCGCTGGGTGTGCTCACCGACAACCCCGGAGTGCTGAGCAACGACTTCTTCGTGAATCTGCTCGACATGAGCACCGAGTGGAAGCCCTCTCCCGCCGACGACGGCACCTACGTCGGCTCGGACCGGGCCACCGGCGAGCAGCGCTGGACCGGCAGCCGCGTCGATCTGGTCTTCGGCTCGAACTCGCAGCTGCGGGCGCTGGCCGAGGTGTATGCCACCGACGAGGCCAAGGCCAAGTTCGTCGACGATTTCATCGCCGCCTGGGACAAGGTGATGAACCTGGATCGGTTCGACCTGGCCTGATCCGCCGTTGCCCGGATGCCCCGCGCACCACCGCCGGTGCGCGGGGCATCCGCACGTCCGGGGAGCATGCCGGTTCGGGCGGGCGTTCGGCCGCGGACGCTACAGTCACCCGAGACCACTCGGGCACAGGAGGCCGCCGTGACCGTACCGCTGCTGGCATGGGCCGGTGCGCTGGCGCTGATCGTCGTCTTACTGGTGTTCGACTTCGTCTTCCACGTGCGTCGCGCGCATTCGCCGACCCTGGGCGAGTCGGCGGCGTGGTCGGCGGCCTATATCGGTGTGGCGGTGGCGTTCGGATTCGTGGTGTGGGGTCTGGGGGGATCCGAGATGGGGGTCGAGTACTTCGCCGGCTACATCACCGAGAAGGCGTTGTCGGTGGACAACCTGTTCATCTTCCTGGTGATCTTCACCGCCTTCCGGGTGCCCGCGGCCGCCCAGCAGAAGGTGCTGCTGGTGGGGATCGTGATCTCGCTGCTGGCGCGCACCGGATTCATCTTCCTCGGAGCGACGCTGATCAACCGTTTCGCGTGGGTGTTCTACCTGTTCGGCGGGGTGCTGCTGGTGACCGCGGGCAATATGCTGCGTCCCGAGAGCGAGGACACCCACTCCGGCGACGGGCTCGTGGTGCGCGCGACCCGGAAACTGTTGCGCACCACCGACTCCTACGACGGTGACGCGATGACCACGATCGTGGACGGTGGGCGCCGGTTGACGCCGATGGTGTCGGCGATGATCGCGATCGGTGGCACCGACGTGCTGTTCGCCCTCGATTCGATTCCCGCGATCTTCGGCCTCACCGAGAACGTATTCCTGGTGTTCACCGCCACCGCGTTCTCGCTGCTGGGGTTGCGGCAGTTGTTCTTCCTTCTCGAAGGCCTGCTGGACCGGTTGATCTACCTGGGTTTCGGGCTGGCCGCCGTACTCGGCTTCATCGGCGTGAAGCTGATTCTGCACGCGCTGCATCACAACAGCGTGCCGTTCGTCAACGACGGCGACCCGGTGCCGGTGGCCGAGATTCCCACCGTGTGGTCGCTGGTCGTGATCGTCGCGATACTCGTTGTGACGGTGGTGGTTTCGCTGTGGAGCCCGGCCGGGCGCGCGCAGACCGCGGTCGCCGGGGCGCGCCGCTACGCCACCCGGTACCTCGATCTGGGCTACGAGGCCGATCAGGCCGTGCGCGAACACACCTACGGGCGGATGCTGGCAGCGGAACGGACCATGGCCGGGCTGCCGGACAAATATGTGCACCGGTTCCGCGCCGACGACCTGACCACGTTGCTCGACCGCGCGCACGTCGTGCACGAGGACCGCATGGAACGCATCCGCGCCGGCCTGCCCCTGCGGATGTAACCGTCGAACCCCTCCCCTTTATATTCCGTTTCGGCTATATTGCCGATATGGCATCTACGTTCGAGGCGCTGGCCGAACCGCGGCGCCGCGAAATCCTCGACCTGCTGCGCCGGCGCGAACACCTGGTCGGCGAGCTGGTCACCGAACTGCGCCTGGCACAACCGACGGTGTCGAAACACCTGAAGATCCTGCGCGGCGCCGGCCTGGTCGAGGTCCGCCAGGACGCGCAACGGCGCTGGTACCGGCTGCGACCCCAGCCGCTCACCGAGATCGACCTGTGGCTGGCCCCCTACCGGCAGCTGTGGGACACCAGCCTCGACGCGCTGGCCCGCCACCTCGACGTCCTGGCCGCCGCCGACGACAGCACCACGCCCACCGAAGCCGAGACCGCAAGGAGTGATGACGATGAGTGACCCGTCCGCCGAACTGACCACGATCGACGGCACGCCCACGTTGCGGTTCGAGCGCCGCTTCGCCCACCCCCGGGAACGAGTGTGGCGGGCGATCAGCGATCCCGAGCAGATGAAGGCGTGGTTTCCGGCCGCGGTGCAGACCGACCTGCGCCCCGGCGCGCCGATGCGATTCGTCTTCGACGACGAAGCCACGGTCGAGGACACCTGGGACGGGGAGGTCCTCGAGGTCGATCCGCCGAAGGTGTTCATGTTCCGCTGGAACCGGGATGTGCTGCGATTCGAGCTGATCGCCGACGGCGACGGCTGCCGGCTGGTGTTCACCCACGCGCTCGGCGACGGCCCGACCGGCCGCCTGGGCGCCGCCCGCACCGCCGCCGGATGGGACGGCTGCCTGACGAGCCTGGCCGCCACACTCGACGACCGCGCCGAAGGTGAGGACCCGAGAGCCGGATGGCTGGCCCGAGCCGAAGCCTACGCCGAGAAGTTCGGGCTGGCCCGCGGCAGCGCCGAACCCGGCGCGGGCCCCGAATCCGATGTGCTGCTGCGATTTTCGCGCGACCTGGTGTGGCGGCCCGCGGACACGATCTGGGCGATCCTGGTCGAGGACCACCCCCTGCGCGTCGGCGCGCTGCCCCCGGCACGCGCGACCAACCCGGCGATCGAGCCGGGACCGGTCACCGCATTCGATCCGCCGCGGCTGCTGGAATACGAGGTGTCGGTGGACGGGCAGCCGGCGGGACGGGCGCGGTGGGAGATCATCGCCGATCCGCGACTGGGCACCCGGGTCGAGTTCACCCACACCCTGCCCCAGCGGCTCGCCGCGCACCGCGCCGGACTGCTGGCCGCCTGGCAGGTGCATATCGAACTGTTCTTCGCCGCCACCCAGGGCGAGATCCGATGCCCGTGGCCCGAGCAGCGGGTCACCGAACTGACCGCCACCTACAGCTGAGTCACTGCGCGGGCGCCCGGCCGGTACGGGCCGGAATCGTGGTGTCCAGCAACGTCATCAGCGCGACGAGGACACCGAGGCCGACGATCACCCAGGCGATGGCGTGCAGCCCGGCATCGGTGGTCGCCGAACCGAAGGTCAGCGCGATCAGGCTGGAGGAGAAGATCGCCCCCACATAGGCGAAGGTGCGATACAACCCCGACGCCACCGCGACCTGCCGGGCGGGCGCCTGCACATACAGCGCGGCCTGGTTGGCGAACCCGCTGGCGCCGCTGGCCACTCCGAACAGCAGCGACATCGCGATCAGCACGATCACCGGCGAGTTGTGCGTGATCACGACCATGACCAGCCCGGTCGCGACCAACGCCACACCGCTCGCGGTCAGCGGCACCCGCACCCAGCCGCGATTGGACACCAGCCGCGCGATGACGATGCTGATCGCCGACAGCGGCAGCAGGATCAACCCCACCTGGGAGGCGCTGTAGTGGGCGGCCTGTTCCATCCACTGACTGGTCCCGTAGAGGGCGGTGTAGGTGCCCAGCGACACCACCGCCTGCCGCAGATACGTGCGCAACAGGCCGCCGTTGCGAGTCAGCATCCGCACATCGATGAGCGGACTGCTGGCCCGCAACTCCCACGCCACCAGGGCGGCGACCAGTCCCAGCGTCACCGGCAGCAACCACCACAGCGGTGAGCGCAGATCAGACAGAAACCTCAGCATGCCGATCACGGCGACGGCGAACAGGCCGATGCCGACGAGGTCGACCGCGGCCGGCAGCGACCCCTGATCGCGGTCGCGCGGTGCATCCTTCGGCACACCGGTCACCGTCGCCACCAGCGCGACCAGCGCGAGCGGAATGTTGACGAAAAATATTGCGCGCCAACCGAACACACCCGCCACCAGACCACCCAGCGGCAGCCCCACCACGGAGGTGACCTGCGCGGCGATCGAGAAGTTGCCCAGCACTCGCGCCGGCACCCCCGTCCCGGCGTCGTCGGCGCGCCGCCGCACCAGCGCCATCGCGGTGGGAAACGCCGCCGAGGTGCCGATCCCGATGAGCGCGCGCGACACCACCAGGAACCCGAATGCCGTTGCGGCGGCGCCGATCACGCCGGCGGCGATGAGGATGATCAACCCGCCGGTGAACACCCGGCGCGGCCCGAACAGCGTGGCGAGTTTGCCCATGGTGGGCTGGGCGACGGCGCTGCACAGATACAGCACCGAGATGAGCACGGCGGTGGTGCCGGGGCCCCGGTGGAAGTCGACGCCGATGCCGACGAGGGCGGTGGCGATGGTGGAGGTGTTGATCGGATTGAGGGTCGAGCCCAGCAGCAGCGGACCGACGAAGCGGACGGTGAACGGGTCGCTGCGGGCGGGCGCGGTGTCGGCGGGGGCGGCTGTCACGAGCGGGCCGCCAATGTCCGTAGTACGTCATCGGTGGTTCCGGTTTCGGCGATGCGGCCGAAGATGTGGGCGATGCTGTGATCGTGGCGTTCGGCGTCGGAATCGGTCATCGCATCGACGGGCAGCGTGACGTGGAAACCCTGTTCGTGGGCGGCGCGGGCGGTCGATTCGACGCCGGCGCCGGTGGCGATGCCCACGACCACCACCTGCGTGACGCGGTCGGCACGCAACCGGTCGGCGAGCCCGGTGCCGGCGAAGGCGCTGCGGGCGTGCTTGGTGACCTGGATGTCGCCGGGCTGCGGCGTCATCTCGGGGATGAGGGCGGTCCAGTCCGGCGGCAGATCGGTCATGGTCATCGCGCCGGCGTCGGTGCGCCCCGGCGGGGTGCCGGCGACGTTGACGAGCACGACCGGCAGGTCCCGGTCGCGGAAGGCGTGCGCGAGTGTGGCCGCGCGCGTGATCACGGGTTCGACCGGATGCGCCAGCGGCCGCCCGACGATGCCCTGCTGCAGATCGATCACGATGAGGGCGGTGGCCGGGTCCAGGGTGGTGACGGGCATGACGAATTCCTTTGCTGGCGTGAGGTTTCGGACGCACCGGGGCCGGCGCGCGCCGGATCGCGCGAACCCGGTGGCCGGGTCGCGGATTTCGGTTGTGGGCGCTTCGATCAGCCGGCGCGGCCGATGCGGTCGAGCAGCCCGACCGCATCGGCGAGTTGCCGGATTTCGGCGTCGGTGAATTCGGCCTCGATGACGCGGGTGAGCCAGTCCTCTTTCGCGCGGCGGCCGGTGCGGAATTCGTCGCGGGCGGCCTCGGTCAGGTCCAGGACGGTTTTGCGGCCGTCGGCCGGATCGGGTGTGCCCGCGATGAGACCCGCCTCTTCCAGCTCTTCCAGCGCGCGAACGATTTTCGCCATCGATTGCGGGCGCATTCCCGCCGCGTGGGCCAGTTGGGTGGCCGTGGCGGGCCCGCCCTGTTCGAGGCGGATGAGGACCGAGCTCTGGGATTTGGTGAGGTCGCTGCCCTCGGCCTGAGCGCGCAGCTGCCGCAGCAGCCGGCTGATGGCGACACGCAGATCGGTCGCCACCGAGGCGGCTGTGGGCGCAGGCTTTCCGGACATGACTCCACGGTATCATTTACTAAGCTAACTGTACAGCTGGCTGTATAAATTCGGATGTGACTCGACCTTCGTCGTAGGTGTGATTACTTGACGGCCGGTAAGTAATGTCGCTAGCCTGACCGAAAAGCCCCCTACCGGGTCGTTTACTCGATCCGGCCGGCGCGGGAAGTGGGTGGGGATGGAAACCGTCAGTGTGTTGTGGCCGGTGCCGGCCGAGCGCGTCGCGACCGTCGAAGTCGGCGAGGACGCGCTGACCGACCTGGAAATCGAACCGTTGCTCGCCGCGATCGTCGGCGATACCGACGACCACGACCTCACCGCCCTGCTGCGCCGCCCCGTCCGCGACCCCGACACCGTCCGATTCCGCCACGAGGTGTTCACCGACCTCGACGACCACGAAACATACGCCGCGGCAGAGGAATTCGTGATCGCCATGTGGCGGGTACGTCGCCGGCTGCTCATCGCCGGCGAGCTGTATCACCGGCATCAACGCCACCGCGCCCATCTCGACGCCGCCGCCGGCTACGTGGCCGCGGTGACCGCACTGCACGCGGCGGCCGCACGGCTGCCACTGCGATCGCGGGCGCTGCTACGGTGGCGCACCTACCTCGACACCTATTGCGCCGGTGCGGATCTGCGCACACTGGCCCACGACATCGACACCGTACGAGCCGCGCTGGCCCGCGTGCGGTACCGGCTGCGGATCGTCGACCGCACCCTCGAGGTGAGCCCCGCACGCCCCGCACCCGACTACACCGCCGCCGTGACGCGACTGCTCGCCCGCTTCGGCGCACCACACCGCCGCGACCCGCACCCGCAACCGGAGTGGCCGGACATGAACCAGACCGAGGAACAGATCCTCGACCGGGTCGCCGACCTGTACCCGGCGCCGTTCGAGCGACTGGCCGAATTCGCCACCCGCCATCGAGATTTCATCGCCCCCGAGGTGACCGAATTCGATCGAGGCATGCAGTTCTATCTGCGCTACCGCCGGTTCGCCCACCGCGCCGCCGGCACCGGCCGCAGTCTGTGCCTGCCCGAGATCGCCGCACCCGGCGAACCGATCCACGCCGAGTGCGCCTACGACCTCGCCCTCGCTACCCGCTCACCGAACCCGCTGGTGTGCAACGATTTCCACCTCGAACCCCCGGAACGAATGACGGTGGTGACCGGCCCCAACCAGGGCGGGAAGACGACCTTCGCGCGCGCGATCGGGCAACTGGTGTACTTCGCCGCGCTCGGCGGCCCGGTCCCCGCGCAGGCGGCGCGGCTGCCGTTGCCCGATCGCATCCACACCCACTTCGAACGCGCCGAACATGCCGGCGACCCGGACGGAAGGCTGCTGGCGGACCTGCGCTCCATGCGCGAAATCCTGCGGACCACGAGCGCGGACACCCTGGTCGTGCTCAACGAGAGTTTCTCCACGACCACCACACACGACGGCGCGCGCATCGCCGGCGAGGTCCTGGCGCACATCGTACGGCTCGGCGCCTGGGGGGTGTGGGTGAGCTTCTTCGACGACCTCGCCGACGCCGGACCCGAGGTGGTGTCGATGGTGGCATCGACCGACCCGGCCGACCGCGCACATCGCACCTACCGCATCGTGCGCCGCCCCGCCGACGGCAACGCCTACGCCACCGAACTCGCCCAACGCTACGGACTCGGCTACCACGCGGTGGCCGCGAGGCTGGCGCGATGAGGGTCCGGCTGCTGTTCCCCGTCGACACCGCACCCGCCCCGGCCGCGCTCGGCGACACCGCTGTCGCGGATCTGGGCATATCCGCACTGCTCGACACGATCGCCGAGCGCGACCCGGCGATCGCCGACACGGTCCGGGCAGTGATCACCGCGACCCCGGCGGATCCGGCCGTGATCACACACCGCCACGCCGTGCTCACCGACTGCTGCGCGCACCCCCAGCTCGTGCGCGCCGTCCACGACATCGCCGCCGCCGCGACGTCGGTGCGGCGCTGGACATCGGCCGCGCGCCGGCGCGCCAACGGCACACTGGTTCTGACCCTGCCACCGTTCACCGCACAGCTCGAGCAGCTGCGACGGCTGCGCACCCTGCTCGAACGCGACGGCGACCGCCTCACCGCCGCGGGCTGGACCGACCTGATCGCGACGACGAAACAGTTCGACGACACCTACCTGCGGGCGGTGCGCGACGAGCTGAGCGTGCTGCGCTTCGACCACGGCGTCGACATCGAGGCGGGCCTGGGCGCCGGCAACAAGATCACCGATGTCGTGGTCCACCGGCCACCCGCACGCCGGCCACGTTTCGGATTCCCCCGCAGCACAAGCGTTTTCGAAGCGATCGCCGACGGCGAGGCCGAGGCCGATCCGGTGATGCAGCTGAAGGATCACGCGCTGGCAGAGCTCGCGGACGTGGTCGCCGCTACCGCCGACCGGATGCACGCCTTCTTCCTGCGGTTACGGGAGGAAACCGCCTTCTACCTCGGCTGCCTGATCCTGCGAGAGCGCCTCGACCGTATCGCGATCCCCTACTGCCTGCCGCACCCGCACCCGTCCGACACGACGCGGCTGCGCTGCCGCGGGCTGCGCGACATCACCCTGGCGCTGGGCCCGGCACCCGCGAGCGTGGCGGGCAGCGACCTCGCCGCCGACGGGCGATCGCTGCTGATCGTCACCGGCGCCAACAACGGCGGCAAATCCACGTTCCTGCGCAGCCTCGGCGCCGCGCAGCTGATGATGCAGGCCGGAATGTTCGTCCTCGCCGAGGAATTCGCCGCCGACGTCCGCGACGGAGTGTTCACCCATTTCGTCGGCGACGAGGACCACACCCTGTCCTACGGCAGACTCGCCGACGAACTGGTCCGGATGAACGCGGTGATCGACCGGATCGGGCCGCGCGGGCTGCTGCTGTGCAACGAGGCGTTCGCCTCCACCGGCGAACGCGACGCCGGCCGTATCGCCGGGCCCCTGCTGCGGGCGCTCACCGAGGCCGGAGTGAAGGTCGTGTTCGTCACCCACCTCTACGACTACGCCCGCAACCGCCACGCCGAGGCGCACCCCGGCGACCTGTTCCTGCGCGCCGAACGCGGACCCGACGGCACACGCACCCACCGCATCGTGGCGGGCCCGCCCGAGCCCGGCGGTCACGGCTACGACCTGTGGGCCGCCACCGAACTCGGGTAACCGGGCTCAGGCCGAGGGACGCAGACTGCTCAGCACCCGGATCGCATCCGACAGCGGGATCATCCGGCCGGGTTGTTCGGCGAGCAATCCCATCTCGATGTACTGGCGAATCAGCATCGAGGGGGTGATGCAGTGTTCGGCGGCCGCCTCCCGGATCCGGTCGCGCAGATCCTTCGGCAGTTTCAGGGAGGTGGTGACCATGCCGCGTTCGATCTCCTCGCCGGTCGGCGGCAGCGCGGGCGCCGCGGCGGAGTCGTCGAACACCAAACCGTCCACGACCGCCTGCGGGTCGGCGCCGGGCTTCGGTTCGAAGATGTGCTTGTCGGTCATCGGTTCGCCTCCCATGCGGTGTATTCCTCGAGCTGCTGCGGGCGCATCTGCGCGGCCATCACGATCTCCCAGGTGCCGGCCGACTCCGGCGACGGCCGCATCCGCAGCATCACCACCAGTGGACGGCCAGCGTCGGTGCGGCCCCACACGGTCGTGACGGGCAACCCTTCCGGGGTGCGGGCCGGGCGCGGCCAGCGCCGCGACGAATACAGCACCTCCATCACCTCCCAGGGCGCCACCTCGGCACGAGCCAGGAACGAGTGGATTCCGATCCACCATGCGTACTCCACGCAGTCACCATAATACCCGCGTATTACCTACCTCGGCAGTGGTGAGCGCCGCTGCGGCAGCAGCACCGTGCGATCGAACGCCGCGGGATGGGCCGCGGCGTGCTCGACCGCCGCCGCGATGTCGTCCAATCCGAACGTGGTGACCGTTTCCGCCGACAGATCGAGCAGCCCGCACCGCACCAGCTCGATCAACCCCGCAACCGCGGTGCGCGGGCACATCCACTGACCCCGCACCGTCACACTGTTGCGCATCAGCCACGGATACGGTAGCGCCAGATCGGAACCGCCGAGCATCCCCACTCCGCCCATGAGCACGACGCGCCCGAACTCGCGCACCGTCATCGCCGCGGTTCGCACCACGTGCGTGTCCGCCGCGGGCGGCAGAATATCGAGTACCACATCCACCGGTCCCCCGCCCGCGTCCACCATCGCCTGCCGATCCACCTCCGCGTCGCCGGTCAGCTCGACCGGGCGCACACGGTCCCCGAACAGGTCCCGCAACCGCGTCGCAGCCGCGCGGTTGCGGCCGGGGGCCACCACCCGGCTCGCGCCCATGGCCAGCCCCACCGCCACCGCCGCACCCCCGAAATTGCCGGTCGCGCCGCTCACCAGCAACGTTTCCCCGGCACGCAGATCCGCCGCCAGCAGACCCCCGTACGGAACCAGCGGCACCGCCAGCGACGCCCAGCCGGCCACGTCCTCGCCGTCGACATCACCGAGCGGCACGGCGTTCTCCGTCGGCACGACCATGCGCTCCGCGAACGAACCGTGATGAAAGTACCGCGACAATCGCAGCCCGCCCGGACCACGCGAACTCCAGCCCTGCAACGTGATGTCGGGGGTGCGCGCGTCGTCGCGGGAGCGCACCGTCGGATCACACCACACCAGGTCCCCGGGCCGCAGCCGGGTCGCATCCGGACCGGCCGACACCACCCGCCCGACCCCGCCCATTCCCGGAATCACCGGCGGCTCCAGCGGATAGTTGCGCGCACCGCCGAAAACCTCTGCCGCATACGGCAAGACACAGGTAGCGAGCACATCCACCAGGACCTCACCCGGCCCGGCCACCGGATCGGGCACAGTCGTCACCGTCAACGGCTGCCCGAACTGTTCCAACATCGCCGCACGCATCGCCCACTCCTCCGGTTCCGAATCTCTTCTTCGCCAACGTAGGACGCGATCCGGCCATGCCACCAGCGAAAGTCCGGCATATCTGGTATGCCGGACAGTCATGGACCTGTCACCGGCCGGCCTGCGGGTGCTGGCCGAGGTCGCCGAACGCGGATCGTTCACCGCCGCGGCCGCCGCCCTCGGCTACACCCAATCCGGCATCTCACGCCAAGCCGCGACCCTCGAACGCGAGGCCGGAAAACCCCTGTTCGAACGCCACCGCACCGGCGTCCACCTCACCCCGGCCGGGCTGACGCTGCTGCGCCACGCACGGGTCGTGCTGGACGCGCTGGAGGCGGCGCGACGCGACCTCGACGACCGCGATTTCATGCAGCGGGTGCGACTGGGCAGCCTCATCAGCGCGGGCGCGGTTCTCGTACCCACCGCGCTGGCCGCGCTGCGACGCACCCACCCCGCACTCGAGGTGTCCACCCGCGAGGGCACCACGCCGGCGCTGGTCCGCGCCATCCGCGCCGGCAGCCTCGATCTCGCCGTGATCACCTCGCGGCCGCCGCACCGGCCACCCGACACCGAACTACCGCGGCTGATCGTCGAACAACTCGGCGAGGTAGAACTGCTCGTCGCCGCCCCCGCCACCGGCCGCTTCGCCGGGCGCGCCACCGTCACCGTCGACGAACTCGTCGACGCTCCGTGGATCGCGAGCCCCGCCGCCACCAGCGAACCGCTGCTGGGAGTGTGGCCGGGGTTGCCCGGCCGCCCCCACATCACACACCGCGCCCGCGACTGGCTCGCCAAACTCGCCCTCGTCGCCGCCGGCTGCGGCGTGACCACCGTCCCCTCGGGCCTGTTCCCGGCGCTGCCGCCGGAGGTGATCACGCTGCGCGTCGTCACCGGCTCCCACGACCGCGCCGTCACCGAACTGCGCCGCCTGTCGCTGGTCCGCACACCGGCCCCGCTCACCCCGCCGATCGCGGCCGTGATCGAGGAATTACGCAGCGCCGCAACACCTTTCGCACACGGGACCGCCCGGGCGCCGGGCTAGCGGATCACCAGATCAGGGTCCGCTCGGGCACCCGCACACACGCGAAGAAGCGTTTGCCGATATCGCTGCCGTCGTGGTTGTAGGCGTTCATGATCTCGGCCAGCTCGTCGGCCAGCTCCTGCAGCGCCGGGCTCGGGTTGTCGATGCCGCAGTCGCTGACCCAACCCCACTCCCGCGGCACACCCTCGATGGTGACGATGATCTTGCCGACGTACGGAGTGGCGACCGAGTAGGAGATCTCGATGGGAGCGTCCCGGATCGGCGAACGTTCGGCGAGCTCCGCACGATGCTGCGGCATGCTGAAGATCTGCGCGAAAACGATGTCCTGGCTGATCATTTCGGCAATACTCGCCAACGTGGCGTGCCGGCCGACCCGGTGATAGCGGGGACCGTAATCACGATCGCCCCGCGGTCCCGCCGCCTGCGGATGCTTGGCCAGGATGCGGTCGAGCATGCGCTGGGCGGCCTCGCGTTCGGCGGCACCGGTCGCGGGATGATCGATCAGCTGGCGCAGCCGGGAAATCCGGGGGCTCAGGGCCGTTGACATGGTCGCGGTCCTCTCCTCGTCGTCGCACGGCAGCCGCGGCCGCGGTCGGTCAGGGCAGCGGATCGACCAGCACCTGATGGTCGATGCGTCGCAACATATCCGGCCGAGCGGTCAAACACGGCCAATTGCGAGAGACCGCCTCACTGGCGGCGTGTCCGGCGGCCACCAGCCCATCGGCATCGGAACGTCCGGCCAGCAACGCCGCCACCCGGGAAGCCGCGCCGGTGTCCAGTCCGGTCACCACGGTGTGCGGCAGCTCCAGCAACACCGCGAGAATATCGAGCCGATCCGGCCGAATCAGCGCCTGCCCCGCCGCCGCCACCGCCGCGGGCACCACGATGGTATGACCGGCCTCGGCCGTCGCCCACGCCACCGCGTGCACATACGGCAGCCGCCGCGTCCAGCCCACCACGGCGGCGGTGTCGAACACCACGCCGCCCAGTGTGGCCGGGCTCACGCGGCGCCGGCGCTTCGCCGATCCAGATCCTCCGCCGACAGCGGCGGCAGGCCCTGCACACGCCGGGCCTGATTCACCAGCTCGAGCGGCGGCACGCCACCGAAACTGGACTCGATGGCATCCAGCGAGATATCGCGGTCCATCCGATCCCGCAACGCGGCCGACACGTAGGCGGACAGATTGTCGATCCGCCCCGACGCCTTCCAGCGCTCCAAGGTGGACACATCATCCTTGGGGACCGAGATCGTCACCTTCTTCGTCTCCGCCATACCAACAGCTTACGGCAGTATGGCGCCCGGACGGCAGCGACTACCGCGCGAAGACCGTGGCCTGCGCTCCGCGCAGCAGCTCGACCAGCTCCTTGCCCGCGGTGTCGTCCAGCGCCGCGAAGGCCGGGGCGATCAGGTCGTCGGTCAGCGCCTCGGCCGCATCCCAGCGCTGCCGCATCGCCGAGCTCACCTCGGTGGTGTCGACCCTTTCACCCCACCCGAACAGCCGCGCCTGGGTGGGCCCGTCGGTACGCGGCGAGCCACCGATCAGCACCGCCTCGAACGGCGACAGCCCACTGGCCCGCACCGCCATCAGATGCAGGCCGCCCCGCAGCTCACGCAGACAATGGATCAACTGCAACACCCGACCGGCGGCATCGTCGGCGAGCGGCAACGCCCGCCAGCCCGCGAACAGGCTCACCCCCGCCACATCGGCGGCATCGGTCACCACCCGCAGCAATTCGGCCAACCGGTCGCAGCCGTCGAATCCGGCGAGTTTGCGGCGACCGAAACCCTGGCACGCCGCCAGATATCCGGCCGCGGCCTGCGCGGGCGCCATCGCCACCGAATCCCAGGCTGCCCGAACGGTTTCCGGCTCGAAGAACCCGAACGCCGCGGTCACCACATCGGCATCCACCTCGCCGAGCACCCCGCCGCGGCCGCGCGTATACGGGCCGATGAAGCCGTCCACGCCGGTGGTGGCACCGAATGCCTTGGCCTCGCGGGAGAACATGAACGCGCCCCCGATGGTCTGGATCTCGGATTTCACCGCGGCCGGCACCGACACGGCGGACCCCTTTCGACGAGAGCGACCGATCCGGCCACTCGGCTCCTTCGACAATCCCCCGGAGCCTATCTCGCTTCAATCCACTAATGCCAGCGCCGGGCCGCAATCCACCGCCCCCGCGAACAACCCCCGAGCTAATCCACCATCGCACCGCCGGACCCCGCCCGCCCACGCGACGACGCCGCGACCACCCCGGCCGGCGAGCCCGCCGACCCGGCCCCGGCGATATTCCCCCGCCGCAGCCGACCGGCTTCCCAGCACCGCACGGTAGGCACGAAATCCCGTATAACGTAACGGCATCGGCACGTTCCCCAGAATTCATGGGAGGATTCACCTATTCTCGGGTCCGGGCCCGGGTACCACCGATTTCGAAGCGAGCGAGGGATGACCGACAACCTCGGCGCGACCGCACCCGACCCCGGTGCCGACCGCGCCACCGCAACGCAGACCGCGCTGACGTCGCTCGTCGCCCGCTTCGCCCAGCAATGGCAAACCTCCGGCGAACCCCCCGATCTGTCGGCCCACCTGCCCGCCGAACCCGCGCTGCGCCGCTCCGCACTCATCGAACTCATCAAGGTCGACCTGCACGAACGCTGGCAACGCGACACCGACGCACCGCGACTGGCCGACTACCGCGAACAATTCCCCGAACTCGCCGCCGCGCCCCTGCCCCCCGACCTGGTCTACGAAGAGATCAACGCCCGCAGCCGCCGCGACCACCACGCCGTCGACCTCGGCGAATACGAACAGGACTACCCCATCCAGATGGCCCGCATCACCGAAGGATTCGAGGACCTACCCCCCTCGGCACCCGGACTGCGCACCACCATGCTCGCCGACCCCACCGCCCTCGACGCACTCGACACCATCAACCCCGGCGCCACCGTCGACGACTTCGACCTGCTGCTCCCCCTCGGCCAAGGCGCGTTCGCCCGCGTCTTCCTCGCCCGCCAACGCTCCATGGGCCGCCTCGTCGCCGTCAAAATCTCCCACGACCGCGGCAGCGAACCACAAACCCTCGCCCAACTCGACCACGACCACATCGTGCGCGTCTTCGACCAGCGCCAGATCACCGACCAGCGCCTCAAACTCATGTACATGCAGTACGTGCCCGGCGGCACCCTGCTCGGCGTCCTGCGCATGCTGCGCCGCACCCCACCCGCCCAGCGCGACGGCAAACTCCTGCTCGAAGCCATCGACGCCGCCACCACCACCGGCGGCGTCCTCGAACCCCAGCCCTCGCCCACCCGATCCGAACTCGCCCGGCTCAGCTGGCCCGAAACCGTCGCCTGGCTCGGCAGCCGCCTCGCCGCCGCCCTCGACTACGCCAACCACCGCGGCATCCTGCACCGCGACCTCAAACCCGCCAACGTGCTCCTCACCGCCGACGGCCAACCCAAACTCGCCGACTTCAACATCAGCTTCAGCCGCCACCTGCCCGGCGCCAACCCCGTCGCCTACTTCGGCGGCTCCCTGCCCTACATGGCCCCCGAACAACTCGAGGCCTGCCACCCCAACCTCGACACCACCGCCGCCGACCTGGACACCCGCGCCGACCTCTACGCCCTCGCCGTCGTCCTGTGGGAACTGCTCACCGGCCGCCTCCCCTTCGACGACGGCCACGACGCCGGCGAAACCGAAGAATCCCTGCAAGCCATGATCGACCGGCGCCGCACACCCGTCGCCGACCACTTCGAAGCCGACCTCCCACCCGACACCCCCGCCCTGCTGCGCCACGCCCTGCTCACCTGCCTCGCACCCGACCCCGCGGACCGCTACGCCACCGGCGCCGACCTCGCCCAGCAACTCGACCTCAGCCAGGACCGCGCCGCCCGCGACCTCGTCGACCCGCCCACCCACAGCCTGCGCGCCCGCCTGCGCATGCGCCCCATGCCCGTCGTCACCCTCTCCAGCCTGCTCGGCCACCTGCTCGCCGGGCTCTACCTCGGCTCCCACAACCTGCGACTCATCCGCGACGCCCTCGGCGCCGACGCCGCCCACCAGATGGTGCGCCTGGGCATCGTCATAATCGCCATCGCCTACCCGATCGCCATCGCCGCCCTCATGTACTGGTGCCGCTCGGTGTTCGTGGTACCCAACGGATTACGCCGCGGCAGACAATTCGACGCCGCCACCCTCGCCCGCGCCCGCGCCGCCACCCTCGCCTGCGGCGACCGCATCGCCGTGGCCACCTTCGCGGGATGGCTTGCCGCACTGGGCGTCTTCCTCGTCAAACTGCACACCCTCGGCGACGTGTCCGCCGGCATCACCACCAGCCTCATCGCCTGCAACCTCGTCGCCGCCTGCGTCGCCGTCGTCTACACCTACTTCCCCGTCACCTACTTCGTCCTGCGCTGGTACTACCCGGGCCTGGTCGCCGCCGGCGGCACCACCCCCGCCGACGCCGCCATGCTGCGCCGCATGGTGCACCGCAGCCGCATCTACCTCGGTGTCGCCGCCTGCGTCCCACTCATCGGCGTCCCCGCCGGCCTCGTCTTCCTCACCCCCGACCAACAGCAGACCGTCATCGGCCCCATCGTCGGGCTCTGTGTCGGAGGACTTTTCGCCTTCCTCATCACTCTGCGCACCTTCTACCTACTCGAATCCGACCTCAACGCCCTCGACCGCATCCTCGACCCCCACCCCCACTCCTGACCGGCTGCGGTCACCCGACCAAGATCGTCTAATCTCGAGTCGGTGCTAGGACATTCACATGCGACCAGTGGTGCGCTGGCGTGGGCGGGAGCCGCTGCCGCGCTACCACTTTCGATTCTCACCTTCCCCGCCGCGCAGATCGGCCACCTCGGCACCGTCGACCTGCTCATGGGAACGTTCCTCACCGCCGGCGCCGCCCTGCTGCCCGACGCCGACCACCCCAGCGGCACCATCTCGCATGCGCTCGGACCGATCACGCACACCGCCTGCAAGATCATCTCCACCGTCTCCGGCGGACACCGCCACGCCACCCACTCCCTGGCCTTCGTCGCGGCCGTCACCTACGGCACCTGGGCCGGCGAACACTGGATCGGCCGCTGGTTCACCCTCGGCCTGGTCTTCTTCCTGCTCGCCCTCGCCGTCCGCGCCCTGAACCTCTGCCCGCCCGGCGAAGGACTGCGTTCCTACGCCACCATCGCCGTCCTCGCCGTCGCCGGCACCTTCGCCATGGACCAGTGGATCTCCGACAAACCCGCCTGGCTACCCTTCTCCGTCGGCCTCGGCGCCCTCGCCCACCTCATCGGCGACTGCCTGACCGACCGCGGCTGCCGGCTGTTCTGGCCACTCGACATCCGCACCCGCATCCCGATCATCGACCGCACCGGCAACAAGGTCGAAACCTGGTTGATCTCACCACTGTTCGTGCTCGGCACCCTCGCCGCGCTCTGGTACGTCATCACCCACCAGCCCTAACAGCGTCACCGCGTCGCGGTCCGGGCTGCCCGGCTCGGCCTGGAACGCGACGAACCGCTGCCCGTCCGCCGCGGTCAGAATCTCCGAGGTCAACTCCATCCGGCCCACCGCCGGATGCCGGAACATCCGCCGCGTACCGCGCTTGGCCCGCACATCGTAGTGCGCCCACAACGCCTCGAAATCCGCGGTCGCCGCGCACAATTCGGCCGTCAGCGCCGCCAGCTCCACCGGATGCGATCCCGCGCCCTGCACCACCCGCAGATGCGCCACACAATCGCGCGCCATCCCCGTCCAATCCTCGAACACCGTCCGCGCCACCGGATGCGTGAACACGTACCGAATCAGATTGCGGCGTCTCGGCTCCCACTGCTCGATACCCCACAGCAACCGCAGCCCCTCCGGATTCGCCGCCAGCAGGTTGCTCACCTGATCCAGGACGAAAGCCGGTGTGGGACGCACCGATTCGAGCAGCAACACCATGCCCCGCCCGGCCACCTCCACCGGCGCCGCGGCGGCGGCCGAGCGCGCCCCCGCCAGCCGCGCCACCCGGTGCAGATGAGCCGCCTCGTCGGCATTCAGCAGCAACGCCGAGGCCAGCGCCGCCAGCACTTCCGGGCTCGGATTGCGGTCGCGGCCCTGTTCCAGCCGGATGTAGTAGTCCACGCTCAGCCCCGCCAGCGCAGCGACCTCCTCGCGGCGTAGGCCCGCCGTCTGCCGCCGCCGCGTCCCCGGCGGCAGACCCACCTCCGACGGCTGCACCCGCGCGCGGCGCGCACGCAGGAACTCTCCCAGGGCACGACGATCACTCACTCATCCAGTGTGCCCGCTTCCCAGCCACGCCGGGGTAGCCCCGCCAGGACCAGGCCACAGCCGGTCTCCCCGCCGCACTCGCCACGCCGCACGGTGGATACATGACCGACACCACCCGCACCCTCGTCATCGGCGGCAGCTCCGGCATGGGCCTCGCCCTGGCCGAACGACTCCTGGAAGCCGGACATCGAGTCACCATCGCCGCCCGCGACACCGACCGCCTGACCGCCGCGACCGCACAGCTCGGCTATCCCGACCAGCTCCGCTCGCAGCGCGTCGACATCGCCGAAGAAGCTTCCATCGCAGCACTTTTCGACACCGTAGGCGCGGTCGATCACATCGTCGTCACCGCCGCCGACATGCGCCACGGATACGGCCCGCTCACCGAGCTGCCCGCGCGCGACGCGCGGACCGTCCTCGACATCAAAGTGCTCGGGCCGTGGCTGGTCGCCAAATACGCGGCAGACCGGGTCCGTAACTCCATCACCGTCACCTCCGGAATCGCGGCCTACCGACCCGCACCCGGCGGCTCGGTCGTCGCCACCGCCAACGCCGCCCTGGAGGGCCTGGTCCGAGCGCTGGCCCTGGAATTGGCGCCGATCCGAGTCAACGCCGTCTCCCCCGGCTGGGTCGACACCCCGATCTGGGACGACTTCGCCGGCCCCGACAAACACGCCCGGCTCACCGCGATGGCCGCCCGACTGCCCGCCGGCCGCGTCGGCCGTCCCGCCGATATCGCGGCCGCGTTCCATGCCGTCCTCGACAACGACTTCATGACCGGCGAAGTTCTGCACGTCGAAGGCGGACACCGGCTGGTCTGACGAACCGCCCCGCACATGGCGGCGCCCCGCACCACCGGCCATCGGCACCGCTACCGCGGTGCTGAACGGACGGGATATGCGGGGCGCGCGCCCTGCCGATCAGGCCAGCTGAGCCGAAACGATCGTGATCGGCTCGACCGGCACATCCTGATGCCCGGCCTTGGAGCCCGTGCGGACACCCTCGATCGAATCCACGACGGCGTTACCGTCGACGACCCGCCCGAAGACCGCGTAACCCCAGCCGTCCTGACCCGGGTAGTTCAGGAAGTCGTTGTCGGCGGTGTTGATGAAGAACTGGGCACTGGCCGAATGCGGATCCGCCGTACGCGCCATCGCGACGGTGTACTTGTCGTTGCGCAGCCCGTTCTTGGCCTCGTTCTGCACCCGGTTGGGCGCCGGCTTCTGCTGCATATCGGCGGTCAGACCGCCGCCCTGCACCATGAAACCCGGAATCACACGGTGGAAGATCGTCCCGTCGTAGTGGCCGGACTTGACGTAGTCCACGAAGTTCGCGACCGTTTGCGGCGCCTTCGTCTCGTCCAATTCGAGGGTGATGTCCCCGGCTGATGTGTTGAGCAACACTGTGGTCATCCGGTCATCGTATGGCAGCCGCCTGCACCCGGCGGACAACCCCTCATCTCGGACGTACGAACAGGGCTCGGTCGTCTTGTGCAGTCTTTTGTTTCTGCGTGCGTGAGCTGGAAGTCTGCGGCGCGCGCAGTCAGAGTACACATAGTTAGATGCGCATATCTCCATCACATATTGTTTTGTGTTGCCGCAACGCCGGCCGCCCTCTCCTCGAGCGCCGGCGCATTCGACCGCGAGGACGGCGACACGGATTCAGGCCTCGTACAACTCCAGCGGCAAGTCGTCCGGGTCGAAGAAGAAACCGAAACGGCGACCGGTGAATTCGTCGACACGGACCTCCTCCACGACCACTCCCCTCCCCCGCAGCTCCGCCAGGCCCGCGGCGACGTCTTCGACGACGAAGGCGAGATGGCGCAACCCGCACGCCTCGGGCCGCGACGGCCGCGTCGGCGGATCCGGGAACGAGAACAGCTCCAGTTGGGCGCCGTCCGGCAGTGCGAGATCGAGCTTCCACGAACGCCGTTCGGCCCGGTAGTGCTCCGCCACCACCCGCAGCCCGAGCACCTCGGTATAGAACGTTTTCGATCTCTGATAGTCCGACGCGATGATCGCCGCGTGGTGAATCCTCCGCAACTCCATCACCTGACCGTAGCCACCAGCCGTCATGGCTGTGTTTGTCACCGCGGAGCTGTTCGTTCACCACGTGAGAACACTCCGATGTCACATGCCTAGATGCGCATACATCCATATCGATATGTTCACTGCGTGCGGCCTCCGCTCGGTACTTGGCCGACCACATCGGCCCTGATCAGGAAACAGTCTGTCGCCCGGACACTTTCACCCTGCGGACAACGCCTCTTTCGCGGCAGCGATGGCTTGTTCCCGGTATCCCCCACCGAACAGCACGACATGCACCAGCAACGGATACAGCTGATGCAGTGCGCTCCGCTGTTCCGCGCCGGGCGCGAGGGGGAAGCGCTCCCGGTATGCCCGCAGAATGTGGCCGAGATGCGGCGCGCCGAACAGCCGCAACATGGCCAGGTCCGTCTCGCGATGACCGCCGTGGGCGGCCGGGTCGATGAGCCGCACGCCGCGCTCGGTCCACAGCACATTGCCCGACCACAGATCGCCGTGAATGCGGCACGGTGGTTCCGCTGGGCCGGCCAGTTCGCCGATCCCGTCGATCACCCGCTCGACGAGCCGAGTTCCGTCGCGTCCCAGAACGGATGCGGCGGCGGGCAACAGCGGTTGCAGTCGATACCGGGCATACCAGGGCCCCCACTCCCCCGCGACCATCGCGTTGTCTTGCGGGACCGTGGCGATACAGCCCGCCCACGGCGCGCCGTACCGGTCGACGGTGTGCGCGTGCAGTTCGGCAAGCGCCGCACCGAACTGTTCTGCGGCAGCACGGCTGGGCGTCACCGAACTCAACCACGGCAAGACCAGAGTGCGCTCGTCGGCGGCCAGTACCTGCGGGATCAGGTCCGCGGCGTCGGCATCGCGCAACCAGCGCAGGCCCGCGGCCTCGGCGGTCAAGGCATGGTCCGCAGTCGAACCCGGTTCGCCCACAGCACTTTTCACGAAGGCATCGCGGCCGTCGGCGAGCTGCACGCGATACAAGGTCCAGGCATGCCCGCGTCTCGCGGTGCGCTCGGACACCACCGGTACGCCCAGCAAGGACCCCAGATGTGTCGACAGCTCGCTCACGAGCCGTAGACCGTCTGCCAGATCGCCCGCCCCAGCGCTCGGGCCAACTGTTCGTCGTCCACCGGATTCCCGGCCGCGAAGGTGAAGTCGATGGCACGCTCGACCATGCAGGTCAGGGCGATGGCGGTGGCCTCGACCTCCAGATCGGCGGAAATCCGGCCCGCCGCGCGCTCCCGGTCCAGCCGGCCGCGGACGAGTTCGGTGAAGCGCTGGACCCGCTCCTGCCAGTAGCGGCCCACATCGCGGTCGTAACCTGCCACCTCGGTGAGCGCGCGCAGGACGCGATGGTGTGCCCGGGTGCCCGCGATCATCAGCCGCATGGCCGTGACGACCCCCGCCTCTCCGTCGAGATGGTCTGCGGCCCACCACAGTTCGGCCGTGCGGAACTGATCGTCGGTGGCGAGGTCGGCCATCCGGATGAGTAGCCGGCTCTTGTCGGGGAAATAGCGATAGAAGGTGGAGCGGGCGATGTCGGCCTCGGCGGCGATCCGGGCCACCGGAAGTTCGGTGTAGGTGACACCGGTATCCAGCAGCCGGTCCACAGCGGAGAGCACCCGCCGCTCCACCGCATCGCGCCGTTCGTCGCGCTCACGAGACCGCGAGCCGGGGCGGGTCAGCGACGCCATGTCGTGGGTTCGTCGAGGACGGCCATGGGCACATTGTCGCTCGAGTCACGAGACAACGCAGGTGACCACCGGAGGAAATCGCCGGAAGATGTGGGCGTCATCCTGGGAAAAGTCTGTGATAACAGCCACAAACGGCAGTTCAGCCGAGTTTCGCTCCATTGCGAGCCCCGCGAGAAAGCATCACTCGCACTGAAGGTTTCAGTTGTCCTGCCGACATCCGGGCGGACGTGGTGAACAGGAACTGAATGAATGATCTCCGGGCGTTCACTATCCGTTAGCTGGACTGGTCTGTGATTGCCTCGTCCCTGAACCACTCCGTCTCGAGGTTCCGCAAAAAATGATGATGAGGAAATTCGCCGCGACCGCCGCCATGCTGGTCGCCGCCGTCGGCGTCGCGGCCGGTACCGCGAACGCCGACCCCGCCGCCCCCGCCCCTCCCCTTCGAGGACTCGGCCCCGTGGAAGACCCCCTACGACCGTGAAACCGCCGCGTTCAACCGCCTGAAGGACACCATCTCCACCGGTGCCACCATCGGCACGCTGGCCGGTGGTCTCGGCGGCGCGGTCATCGGCTGCATCGCCGGCGCCGCTATCGGTCTCGCCGCGACCGGTGCGCTGCTCGCCCTGTTCGGCGCCGGCCCGCTGGGCGGCTGTGTCGCCGGCGCCGCCGCCGTCGGCTTCCTGGGTGTGCTCGCCGGCCAGATCTTCGTGACCGCTCCGGTCGCGATCGGCGCCGCGATCCAGTACTTCTCCACCATCAACGCCCCGTTCAAGCCGGCACCGAGCAAGTAACAAGTTAATCCGCTGCCGGACTATGCGACGGTGCCCTCACAGCGTTTGCTGTGAGGGCACCGTCGTCATTGCCGAGGCGGTATTTCCATTTCCACATCGATGCGGGCGAGTTGCAGGATAAGGGCAGCCGGACGCGGGTATCCGGCACAGTTCGAAGCATCATTTTTTTTCGGCACCGGATCGATCCCGTCAACGTGAGGCCAGGTGTAATGGCAGGTTCTCCCGCGAAGCGAACGGCCGTTGGGAACCCGCCGATCGCCGTTCCCGACCGTGTCCAAGTGCGCGGCGCGCGCGAGCACAATCTCGCCGACGTCGATGTCGACATACCCCGCGACGCGCTGGTCGTGTTCACCGGCGTCTCGGGGTCGGGGAAATCGTCGCTGGCTTTCGGCACGTTGTTCGCGGAATCCCAGCGCCGATATCTGGAGTCGGTGGCCCCGTACGCGCGCCGGCTCATCGATCAGGTGGGCGTACCCGACGTCGATTCGATCGAGGGGATGCCGCCGGCGGTCGCTCTGCAGCAACACCGCGCGGGCGGTAGTGCCCGCTCCTCCGTCGGCAGCGTGACGACGTTGTCCAGCCTGGTCCGCATGCTGTATTCGCGAGCCGGTAACTACCCCGCGAAGCAAGCGATGCTCTACGCCGAGGACTTCTCACCGAACACCGTTCAAGGTGCCTGTCCCACCTGTCACGGAATCGGCCGGGTGTACGAGGTGCCCGAGAAGCTGATGGTGCCCGATCCGTCGCTGACGATCCGGGACCGGGCGATCGCCTCCTGGCCACCGGCGTGGCACGGTCAGAACCTCCGCGACATCCTGGTCTCGCTCGGCTACGACGTCGACCGGCCGTGGCGAGATCTGGCGAAGAAGGACCGCGACTGGATCCTCTACACCGACGAGCATCCCACGGTGCCGGTGTACGCGGGCTTCACTCCGGCGCAGACGCGGCGCGCGCTGAAACAGCAGATGGAGCCCAGCTACCAGGGCACGTTCACCGGCGCGCGCCGGTATGTCCTCGACACCTTCGCGAACACCAAGAGCGCCTCGGTGAAGAAGCGGGTGTCCCGGTTCATCAGCAGCGCGGTGTGCCCCACCTGCGACGGCAAACTTCTCAAACCGGAAGCCCTGTCGGTGACGTTCGAAGGGCTCGACATCGCCGAATTCTCCGCACTTCCCTTGGGCCGCCTCGCCGAACTGTTGTCGGCGGTACTCGCCGAGAACTGGCACCCGACCGGAACCGGCTCCGACGCCGTCCTCGACGAGACGACCCGCCGAGCGGCGGTCGACAAGCGTGTCGCGGCCGGCGGTTCGGCACACGATGCGGCCCCGGACGTGCGCAGCACGCCGAACATGTCGGTCGAAAAACGCGCTGCCGCACAGCGTTTGGTCTCCGAACTGCTGGAACGGCTGCGGCCGGTCACCGACCTGGGCCTGGGCTATCTGTCTCTGGATCGCAGCACACCGACCCTGTCGTCCGGCGAGTTGCAGCGCGTGCGGCTGGCGACGCAACTGTCCTCGCAGCTCTTCGGTGTCGTGTACGTCCTCGACGAACCGTCGGCAGGGCTGCACCCGCGCGACCGCGACGCCCTGCTGGTCATCCTGGAGGGTCTGAAGCGGCGCGGTAACAGCGTTTTCGTCGTCGAGCATTCACTCGACATCGTTCGCGCCGCCGACTGGCTGATCGATCTCGGGCCCGGCGCCGGAGAGAACGGCGGCCGGATTCTGCACAGCGGACCGCCCGAAGGCTTGGCAAAGGTTGGCGAGTCGGCGACCCGTCGCTACCTGTTCGGTCACGACCGGCCCGCGCCCCGGCCGCTGCGGCGCCCGGAGGAATGGGTGCGACTGAAGAAGGTGCGCCGCAACAATTTACGCGACGTGTCGGTGTCGTTTCCGCTGCAGTGCCTGACCGCTGTCACAGGCGTGTCCGGCTCCGGGAAGTCGAGCCTGGTCAGTCAGGCGCTACCGGCTCTCATCGGTGAGTATCTGGGGCACCCGGTCGGCACGCCCGCCGACGACACCGGAGACGATCTGCTGTTGTCGGACGACTCGCAGGCCGTCGACGGCACGATCGTCGGCGGAGTCGGCGATCTTCGCCGGGTGGTGTGCATCGATCAGAAACCGATCGGGCGCACTCCCCGGTCGAACGTCGCCACCTACACCGGAATGTTCGACCACATCCGCCGCCGTTTCGCCGCCACACCGAAGGCGCGGCGCCGGCGCTACAACGCGGGCCGATTCTCGTTCAACGTCGCCTCCGGGCGGTGCCCCACCTGTGAGGGCGAAGGCTGGGTGATGGTCGAGTTGCTCTTCCTGCCCAGCGTTTACACTCCGTGCCCGGACTGCCACGGCACCCGCTATCAAGCGAGCACACTCGAAATCACTTGGCACGGCCGCAATATCGCCGAGGTTCTCGAGATGAGCGTCGACGAGGCGCGGGCCTTCTTCGAGGGTGACACCGACATCTTCCGCTCACTGACCGTGTTGGACGACGTCGGGCTCGGCTACCTCCGGCTGGGGCAGCCGGCGACCGAACTGTCCGGTGGCGAGGCCCAACGGGTCAAACTCGCCACCGAACTGCAGCGCGCACATCGCGGCGACGCCCTGTACCTCCTCGACGAACCCACCTCGGGATTACATCCGGCCGATACCGACCGGCTGATGCTGCACCTGCAGAAACTGGTGGACGCGGGCAATACCGTCGTGGTCGCCGAACTGGACATGCGTGTGGTGGTCCAGGCCGACCATGTCATCGACCTCGGCCCCGGCGCCGGCAACGAGGGCGGTCGCGTCGTCACCACCGGCACCCCGGCCGAGGCGGCCGCTGATACCCGCAGCGCCACCGCTCCCTACCTCGCCGCTGCGCTGCGATGACACCACGTCGGGACCGCGGGCGAGCCGATCAGCTCCACTGCCTCGCCTGCCGACCGAACGGCTGTTCCTCGGAGCGTGACTCCGGTCGTGGCCGAACCAGGTGAAAGTCACTGTCTGCGTTCGGATTCCTGTCGGTGGCTCCCGGTAACGTCCGACATGTGACTAAACCCCGCACCGGAACAGATCCTTCGGCGCCGTCTTCGGCCTTGTCGCCGCAATCCGGCCATCCGGTGCTGATCACGGGCGCATCGGGCAGAATCGGCTCGGGCGTGGTGGCCGCGTTGCTCGCGGCGGGTGCACCCGTTCGCGCGGCCTACCGGGATCCCGCACGCACCGCCGCGATGAGGGAATCCGGCCACGACGCGGTCACCGTCGACTACACGCGGCCTGCCACCCTGCCCGCCGCGATGGCGGGCGTCGGCACCCTCTTCCTGGTCACCGCCACTACCGCGACGCAGACTCGGGACGAACTCGCCCTGGTCGAGGAGGCGTACAGAGCCGGCGTCGAACGGGTCGTCAAGGTGTCTTTGTGGCGGGCCGACGAACGCCTCACTCCCCTCGCCGACCTGCATCGGCCGGTGGAGGAGGCCATCGAACGCTCCGGATTGCGGTGGACCTTCTTGCGGCCGAACTTCTTCATGCAGAACTTCGCGCAGATGGCGGCGTCGATCGCCGAGCACGGAGTGATCGCACGCCCGGAAGGTTCGGCGCCCATCAGCTACGTCGACGCCCGTGACGTTGCCGGTGTCGCCGCACATGTCCTCACCACCGGCGGCCACGACGGCCGGATCTATGCCCTCACCGGTCCCCGCGCTCTCACCTACGACGAGGTGGCCGACGTCTTCTCGGATGTTCTGCGCAAGGCCGTGCGCTACCACGCACAGACCGCGACGGAAGCACGTGACGGCCTGCTCGCCGCCGGCGTTCCGGCATTCATGGCAGAAGCCTTGGTCCGGGTGAGCACCGTCTACGGCGACGGCGGAGCCGATTCGGTGCTGTCGACCGTCACCGACCTGACCGGTGACGCGCCGAGAACCTTCGAGCAGTTCGTTCGCGACCATCGCCGGCTCTTCGGATAACTGCTCGCCAGCGAATCTCGAAACATACGGCGGCACAATAGGTTCGACCCCGCCGGCCACTTCGGGCGCCGCACATTTCAGACGACAACCCGGTATTCGTGATCGCGATGCGGGGTGCCGGGAGCGGGGCGGCCGAGCATGGTGGCGGCAGCGGCGCACCAGTACTCGAGCAGTATCGGGTCGCCGTGGCCGCGGCGAATCGGGGCGCTGAAGGCCAGGCCGCGGGCGACCTCGACCGTCAGCATCGACACCTTGGGATAGTCGGGATGGGCGGCCAATTCCGCGCCGAACAATTCGGCCAGTTGCTCACGCAGCCGGCCGCCGATGCGCTCCACGACCGGAACCAGGGTCTCGTGCAGCGTGGGATTGGTGCGGGCCGCCGCCCACAACTCCATCTCGGCCAGAAAATCCGGTCCCGAGAACAGTTCTCGCACCGCGACGATGGCGGCGGTCAAGCGATCCCCGGGCGGTTCGGCGCGAAACTTCGCGATCATCTCCTCGGCCCGCGCGGCGCGCCGGGCGACGAGTTCCTCGACCGTCGCGGCCAGCAGATCCTCCCGGGTCCGGAACTGGTGCAGCATCGATCCGCGAGACAGCCCGCTGGTCTCCTGCACGGCACGGGTGGTCAGGGCGGTGTATCCGCCGGTCGTCAGCAGCGTGATCGCCGCGTCGATCACCGCCGCGCGAGCGCGTTCTCCTCGTGTTCGGTCCGGCACGGTCGCTTCCTATCGAATTCGGGGCATTGACAGGTGTGAACTGAATCACCCATCATGCTACTAGTCCAAGTGGACTAGTTCTGTCGAACGGGCTACTTCCGTCAACGTGACGAGACCCGGGAAGCGAAAGGGCGATCAGTTGGCCACCAGCACCGAGGCGCATATGCACATCAGCCGAACCGGCACCGGCACACCGGAATTGCTCCGAGACTTCGTCACCGGATGGGCGGCCGAACGGCCCGAAGGGATCGCGATCGACTACAGCGACCAGCGCTGGACCTGGGCACAGTGGAACGACCGCATCGACCGCGCCGCCCGCAGTCTGGCCGCCGCCGGAATCGGCCGTGGTGAGCGCATCGGTTTCCTGGACAAGAACCATCCGGCCGGGCTCGAGTTGCTGTTCGCGGCGGCCACACTGGGCGCCGGGCTCGCCATCTTCAACTGGCGCCTGGCGGGCGACGAACTGGCGTACGTCCTCGACGACAGCGAGGCACGAATTCTGTTCTCGGGCAGCGAATTCCGCACGACTGCCGAGCAGGCACGTGGCGCGGCGCACCGGCTGGAACGCATCATCACCATCGACGACGAGTACGAGGACTTCCTCGCCGCCGCGACCGGTGATGCCGAACTCGGCACGGCGGCAACGGAATCGGATGTCGCGCTGGTGATCTACAGTTCCGGCACCACCGGCCGGCCCAAAGGCGTCCTGCTGAGCCAGCGCGCACTCGTCGCCCATACCGTCTGCGTCGGAACCAAGTTCCCGTTCACCGACGGCGACCGGAATCTGGTCGCGATGCCGATGTTCCACGTCGGCGGTGTCTGCTACGCACTGTTCGGCATCCGCGCGGGCGTACACAGCATCATGACGCGCGAACCCACGCCCGCCGCGCTGATCACCGCACTGCAGGCCGGGGCGACGCACACGTTCTTCGTGCCGCCGGTGATCGCCGGATTCCTCGCCGCTGGCGATGCGGCCGTCGACGCGTTGTCGCAGCTGCGCTACCTCGGCTACGGCGCCGCGCCCATGCCGCTCCCCCTCCTGCGCCGAGCCCTCGACGCCCTCCCCGATGTGCGCTTCGTCCAGGTCTACGGACAAACCGAGGTGTCCGGCGTGGCCACCACGCTGGACCCCGGCGACCATCGCGGGCCGAATGCGGACCGGCGGCTGCTGTCGGCAGGACGGCCGGTACCCGGCGTCACTGTCCGCATCGCCGACATCACTACCGGCGCCGAGGTTCCCGTCGGCGAGGAGGGTGAAATCTGGTTGCACACCGACCAGCGCATGACCGGATATCTGAACCGCCCCGACGCCACCGCGGAGACGATCGTGGACGGCTGGATCCGCACCGGCGATATCGGCCGGGTCGACGCCGACGGCTACCTCTACGTGGAGGACCGGCTCAAGGACATGATCATCACCGGCGGCGAGAACGTGTACGGACCCGAGGTCGAGCGGGTCCTGCTGGCACATCCCTCCGTCACCGACGCGGCGATCATCGGGGTACCCGACGAGGTCTGGGGCGAATCGGTGCTCGCGATCCTCGTCTCCGACGGCGACGCCGACGATATCCAGCGGTTCTGCCGCGAACATCTGGCCGGATACAAATGCCCCAAGCAATTCCGTTTCGTCGACGCGCTGCCTCGCAATGCCAGCGGCAAAATCCTCAAACGCGAACTGCGAGCGCCCTACTGGGCCGATCACGATCGAAAGATCTGAGGCCCTGAGCTCTCGCCGCGTCTCACCCGGCGCGGTTGCGGCGCCAGAGGGCACCGCTCAGCACGGTGGCGAAGCCGCACCACGCCGGATAGGCGGCCAGCAGGAGGCCGACGCGGTCCACCTCGGCCGTGCGGCGGGTGAGATCGGCACTGCTCAGCGTCAGGGCGGCCGCCACGGCCGTGGCCGCGCCGAGACGGTGTGCGCGGAAGAACACCCAGCTCCAGCTCGCATTGAGGGTCAGGTTGAGCAGCAGGGCGGTGCGGAGGCGTCGCTGCTGGGCCGGATCGGCGCGGGTGAGCGCTCGGGCCGTCGTGGCGGCGATATCGACGTAGAGGGTTGTCCACGCGACCGGGAAGACCGCGGGCGGCGGCTGGAAGGGCGGCTTCTCCAGGCGCTGATACCACTGCGAGCCGGTCGTGGTCGCCGCCGCGCCGGCCGTCGCGGCGGCGGCGGTGGCCGGGAACGTCCACCACGATTGTTTCCACCGGCTCGAATCCGTACGCCGCGTGCGCGTTCCGATCACGGGAGACTCCTTTCGTCGCGGGTGCCGGGTGCTGCGGGCCGGGCAGCGATCGGCCGGCAAGGCCTGGAGAACTGTCACGCGAGGGCTCCGCGCCCACGGCGAGCCGGCAGCGCGGTCGGTCCTGTGCTCGGCCTACCCATACTTCGCTGCCGATAACGGAAAACCGGCGTTGACGGAAGATTCGCCCATATATCGGGTACCGATTCGACACGAGCCGAATCGCGCCACCGGAGCGCGCCGATTCTTCTCTCGGCGATCGGACCTTTCGAGGTGAAACCGCACCTATCCGGCATTCCCGCGCTGGACGACCGAAAAGCAAGTGGGCCAACGTCTTATCCCTTAGGGTTTGCCCGACGCTAGCGCACTTCTCGCAGGTTCTTTCAACATCCCTCACAGCACGGAGATGATTGATGATCTTGTCGGTTGTAGTTCCCGCTCTCAACGAAGCCCCTGTCATCGAGGAAACGCTGTCGCGACTCGTCGCCCAGGACGCGGTCGACGAAGTGATCGTCGTGGACAACGGCAGCGACGACGGCACCCCGCACATCGTCGAACAATTCGCCGCCACCCACCCGAAGGTGCACCTGATCCACGAACCGGCCCGCGGCATACCGGCGGCTCGCAACGCCGGATTCGACAAGGCGCGCGGCGATGTCATCGCCCGCACCGACGCCGACACGCTCGTCGCCGACGACTGGGCGGCCACCATTCGCGACCACCTCGCCGCCCATCCGGATACCGCGGCGCTGACCGGCCTGTGCACCTACCACGACTCCCCGATCGGCTTCTTCCTCGAATTCGGGCAGCGACTGCTGCTGCGGCTGGGCAAGGTCGGCGGGCAGGTGGCGAACATGTACGGACCGAACATGGCCCTGCGGCGTACGGCGTGGCTCCGGATCCGGCCCGATGTGCAGACCCGCGCGGATATCGCCGAGGATCTCGACCTGGCGCTGTGCCTGATGACGCACGGTCTGCGCATCCACCAGCTGCCCACCATGCGTGCCCGGACATCGTCGCGCCGACGGCGCACCACTCCGCACCACCACTGGAAGTTCCACCACATCGGGGTTCGCACCCTCGAACACCACGGCCTGCGCGTCCCACTGCGGCATCGCCTCATCATCGTGGGCGCCTGCATCTCTCACACCCTGCAGTGGCCGATCTACCGCTTCTGGGATTTCCACGCCCGCCGGTTCACTCTGCGTCCGGGCGCCGCGCGCATCTCCGCCACGGGAGCCACCGACTGATCCGGGCCGGGTGTCGCGTTACACCAGGCCGATCGCCAGAACGATCACGGCGAGCAGCGGCGGCACGAGTTGTTTGAGGGCCGCACTCGCCTTGTCGGGGCTGGACAGAAGCAGGACCAGGCCGGCGGCGGTCATCGAACCGGCGCCGGTGAACACCAGGGTGGCGCCGATCGTCTTCTCGCCCACCGCGAAGAAGACGGTGCCGGCGATCACGCAGACGGCCAGGAACAGGTTGTAGAAGCCCTGATTGAACGCCAGCATTCTGGTCGTCTCCGCCTCGGCCGCCGAGGAGACTCCGAAGATGGCTCGTGTCTTCGGACTCGTCCACGCCACCGATTCGAGATAGAAGATGTAGATGTGAATCACGGCCGCGAGGCACGCGAGGATGAGACCTGCTGTCGTCACCGAACACCTCCGTGAACGTCGTCGCGCGATATAACCACGCGGCGGACGGAACGTGTCGGCGACACGTCGGAATGTTGCGGTGGACACCCCCGGGCCCGACCTGCGAATGCGCCGCAACGCCGACCTCGACGTGCCCTCACCTGACGAACACCGCTCAGCGCATGCGATTTCGCGCACCGGACGACGGGTGCCGCGGCGGCGCCGTAGCGGGAGCCCGGTGCGCCCGGCCGACGCGTGTCCCGGCGAGTCGCAGCGGCCGTTACACTCGGTGACCTTGCGAGGTTGAGACCACAGCCGCGCGCGGCACCGCGAACTACGCCGAGTATCGCGGTGTTCGTCATGCGCGAATGTGCCTGCACATATCCGCTGCGCCGTCACGATTCATACTCGTAGGGGCGGACCCGGATGCCGCGAGTGTAGGGAAGGGTGAACACGTGGGATACGAAGGCCACAGCGGCTGCACCGCCGAGGTGATCTCGGTCGGCGGCCTCTGGGTGGTGGTCGCCGCCGGTGAGGTCGATTCGCATACCGCGCCGCGGCTGGACACCGCCGTTCAGGAGGCCGTGACTCGTCAACCGGAACAGCTGATCGTCGATCTGTCCGCGGTCGAGTTCTTCGACTCCTCCGGGATGAATGTGCTGGTACGCGCGCTGCGACAGGCGGGCCGGGTGCTGGTGGTGGCGCCGCGGCCGGTGCGGCGCGTCGTGGAGGTCACCGGCCTGTCGACGGTATTCGCACTCTTCGACGACGTCGATGCCGCCGTCGCGAGCGCTGTCTCCCACACGAACGGCTGATATCCCATGCGTCACCCCGAAGGTATGCGTCACCCCGAAAGCCCACGTCGTCCCGAAGGCGCAGCTCGCAAGGCCGCGACCGCCGGCGGACAGCGGTCGCTCGAGGACCTGCACATCGAATTCCGGGCCCGGTCCGAGGAACTGCAGCGGGTGCGGGCCCTGCTGCGCGCCTGGCTCGCGGGGACGAGCCTCGGACCGGATCGCGCCTACGACCTTCTGCTGGCCGTCAACGAGGCCTGTTCGAATTCGGTCGAGCACGGGCATCGCGGTGACGGCCGGACCGTCGTGCTGCACGCGTCGGCCGCCCATTCGATCCGCATCGCCGTCTCCGACAGCGGGACCTGGCGCGCGCCGCGGGCGGACGAGGAAATCGATCGCGGTCGCGGCCTGCCGATGATGAACGCCCTCATGCCCGGCACCCGCGTCGTCTCGGGCGCCGACGGGACGACGGTGGAATTCGTGGTCTCGCCCGCCGCCGAATCCCGTTCGGACTCCGACACCGGGCAATGGCCCCGGCGCAGCTCCGCGGACCAGCCGTGACATCGGTTTCGGCTGCGGCGCAGCGGGTTTCACTCGCCCGATCGGATGTGAGGAGCTCGCCGTGCCCGAATCTGTGGTGAGTGACGTCGACCGATGGTCGGCGGTACCGCATCCGGCCGTGGTGGTCGATGGCGCGGGCACGGTGGTCGCGCTGACCGGGCAAGCGGCCGCCCTGTTTCCCGACGCGGTCGTGGGCGAACCGCTGCACCGTGCCGTGCCGCCCTGGTTGTCCACCGCACACGAGGAGACGGCCGCCTCGGGCATCGCGCCGTCGCCCGCCTCGGTGTCCGGGCGCGTGGGCGGGTGCGAACTGCACGCGGTCGCCTCCCCCGGCGCCGACGGGACTGTCGTCTGGTGGCTGCTCGGCGACACCGCGCGCTCGCTGCAGGAGAGCCGCTCGGAACTGGAGCAGGAACGCGAACGCACCGCATTCCTGTCGCAGGCCTCCGAGCGGCTGCTGGCCTCGCTGAACGTGGACCGATGCCTGGAGACGACCGTCCGGCTGGCCGCCCGCCACCTCGCCGACGGCGCGGTGGTCGTCACTCCCCCGGCCGGGCGGGCGCTGTCGGTCGTCTCCTGTGACGAGCACGGTGTGGTGCGGGTGAACGTCGTCGAGGAGGACCCCGACGCGGTGGCCGGGCTGAGCGAGGCGCTGCGCGGCTTCCCGCCCATTCCCTCGCAGTGGCTGGACCCCGCGGCGGTGCCGGTGTGGTTGCTGCCGCCCGGTTTCGAGCGCCGCACGGGCTCGGTGATCGTGACTCCGCTTCCCGGCCACGGGGTTTCGGCGGGTGCGCTGGTCCTGTTGCGGCGTTCCGGCGAGCGGACCTTCGACGAGCGCGACGAGATCTTCGCCCAGTTGTTCGCCGGTCGCGCCGGAATCGCGTTGTCGGCGGCACGGCTGTATGCCGAGCAGACCAGCATCACCGCGATCCTGATGCGCGAGCTGCTGCCACCGCAACTGCACCGCGTCCACGGCATCGAACTGGCCGGCGCCTACCGGGCTTCGGAGAATCACGAAATCATCGGCGGCGACTTCTACGACGTACATCGCGCGGCGGCACCGGACGGGGAAACCCTCGTCGTCCTCGGCGACGTCTGCGGGAAGGGTCTCGAGGCCGCCGTCCTGACCGGCAAGATCCGCAACACGGTGCACGCACTGGTGCCGATGGCCGACGATCACCAGCGCATGCTCACCCTGCTGAACAATGCGCTGATGTCCTCGCGGCACGACCGGTTCGCCACGCTGGTGCTGGCATCGGCGGTGCATCGGGAAGGACGGGTGCAGCTGCGGCTGACCTCCGCCGGGCATCCGCCGCCGTTGATCGTCCGGGCCGACGGGAGCGTCGACATGGCCGAGACGCGGGGACAGTTGGTCGGCGCGCTGCCCGAGATCAGCGCCACGACGTTCCGGACCTCGCTCGCGCCTGGGGAAACCTGCCTGCTCTACACCGACGGTGTGACCGAGGCTCGCGGCGGACCGCTGGGCCGGCGCATGTTCGGTGAGGAGCGTCTGACCGCCGCGCTGGCACAGTGCGCGAATATGCCCGCGGAGGCGGTGGTCGAGCGTACTCACATGCTCACCACCCAGTGGGTCGGCCGCAACGAGCACGACGACATCGCGGTCGTCGCGATCACCGCGGCGCGAACCTCGGATACCGTCCTCCGCTGACCGCTACCGTCAAGGAGCCGCCGTTCATGTCCGAGCCGCATCGCCGAAACTCCCGGGACGCGCCGGATTTTCGCGAGCAATTGTGGACGGCGGTCACCGGCCGCGACGAACGGGCGGCGATCGGCATCGTGCTCGCGGCGGTGGATTCGGGGCTCGAACCGGAAGCGGTTCTGCTCGACGTCATCGCCGCGGTCCAGCGCCGGGTGGGTGCGGAATGGGCCGCCAACACCCTCAGTGTCGCCGACGAGCACACCGCCACCGCGATCAACGACCGGGCCGTGACGGCGCTGGCACTGCATGCGGCCGCCTCGCACCCCGCCTCTGCCGGGCGGGTCACCGTCGCATGCGTGGACGGCGAATGGCACGCCCTTCCCGCGCGGCTGGTGACCGAAGTGCTGCGGCTGCGCGGCTGGCAGGTCGATTTCCTGGGTGCCCAGGTGCCCACCCGCCACCTGATCGCGCACCTGCACAACACCGGCCCCGACGCCGTGTTGCTGTCGTCGTCGCTGCCGACCCGCCTGCCGTCGGCGCACGGCACCATCACCGCATGCCAGGCGGCCGGAGTGCCGGTGCTCGTCGGCGGGGCGGCATTCGGGCCGGACGGCCGCTACGCGAACCTGCTCGGTGCGGACGCCTGGGCGCCGGACGCCGCTACCGCGGCCGAGTTGCTCGCCCGGGGGCTGCGGCGGGAGCAGCAGCCGGACCGACCGCACCGGACGCTGCCGCATCTGACCGATCAGGAATTCACCATGATCGCCCGCAGCACACCGCAGTTGCTGGCGACCACCATGGCGGAGCTGGAGCATCGCTTCCCCGCGATGCGGGAGTACTCCGAATCCCAGCTGGAACGCACCGCCGAAGATATTGCGCAGATTCTCGAATTCCTCGCCACCGCACTGTATCTGGACGACGACGAGTTGTTCACCACGTTCGTCACGTGGACCGCGGGTGTGCTCAGCGCGCGTGCGGTCCCCGCGCAATCGCTGTTTCCCGTGCTCGACCTGCTGAGCGGGCAGCTGCAGGACTTCCCGCGGGCGCGACGGATTCTCACCGCCGCCACCGACGCCCTCACCGACACCGCGCGAATCGCCTGACCATCGACGCCGGCCGACGACCGCGCGGCGCGCCCGAATCCTCGCCGCCTTCCGGCCGCGGAGTCCGGTTACTCCAGTTCGGCGAGGGATTCGTCGAGTCCGGTCAGCAGCCGCTGCAGATGCGGAACACTGCGGCGACAGCCGACGATGCCGAAATGCATGGCGCCACCGGAACTGATCGTCGTGATGTTGACCGCTTGGCCGTCGAGGGGAATCGAGGCCGGATAGGCGGCTTCCAGGCGCAGGCCGTTCCAGTAGCGGGGTTCGGTGGCGCCGGGGACGTTGGAGATGACGATGTTGAACGGCGGCGCGGCGGCCGGCAACCGGACCGGTAGCGCCGCCGAAGCCAGCCCCGCCACATTCACCGCCGACAGCCCCAGGATCTGTAATGGCGTCAGCCGCGACATGGTGTTCTTGGTCCGCGCCATCGACGAGTGGATGCGCGCGAGTCGCTCGGCCGGATCCGGTTCGTCGGTGGCCAGATCACACAGCGCCGCACCCACCGAATTGCCCTCTCCCACAGCGGTTTCGGAGGTGCCGCGCAGCGAGACCGGCACCATCGCGATCAACGGCTCGTCCGGCAGCGCCTGTTCGGCGAGCAGATACCGGCGCAGCGCGCCCGCGCACATCGCCAGCACCACGTCGTTCACGGTCGCCCCCGTGCGCGCGCCGACCGCGCGCAACCGCGGCAACGGCCACGACTGCGCGGCGAATCGCCGGGCACCGGTGATGGCGACATTGAACATCGTGCGCGGGGCCCGGAACGGGCGCGGTTCGGGATAGTCCCGCGCGATCTCGTAAGCGCCGGAAAGCAATTCGGGGACGGCGGTGCCGATCCGCCCGGCCATGCGCACCGCCTCGGCCGAGCGGCGCAACAACGTAGTCGGGCCGGCGTCCGGACGACGGCGGGGCGAGCGCCACGGCGGCACGCAGTCGCGGGCATCGGGGTCGGCCGAGAGGACCCGCTGCCAGGTACGCACTGCCGAGACACCGTCCATCAGCGCGTGATGCGTCTTGGTGTAGAGAGCCATTCGGCCGTCGGCGAGACCGTCGATGACGTAGACCTCCCACAGCGGGCGATGCCGGTCCAGCAGCGATCCGTGCAGCATCGACACCAGTTCCAGTAGTTCACGCACCCGTCCGGGCGTGGGCAGCGAAAGCAACCGCACGTGATAGTCGATATCGACGTCGTCGTCGAGATCCCACTGGAGCGCGGAGAAACTCGCCAGCGACCGGGCGGGGCGGCGCCGGAACAAGGACGTGAGTTGGTTAGTGCCCGAGACCAATTCCTCGTGCAATTGCCGCGCCGATCGCGGCTCGGTGCCCGAGGGACGGAACAGGGAGAGCCCGCCGACGTGCATGGGATGTTCGCGGGATTCCAGCAGCAGGAATGCCGAGTCCAGGGGTGACATCAACGCCATCGCGGTACCTCATCACGGTCGTTTCCGATCGGGCCGGGTGGCCACACCTTCCGGTGATCATCGCGGACGCGGTCGGATCAGGTGCGTGATCCGGAGTCTCACCGTGCCCGGGCGGCTCAGGCGTCGGTAATTGCCGGGAACGATCGAATCAAACATATTGACAATGTGAGAGGAGTCACTTCATTCTCTCATTAGGACACAGTGTCCGAACATAGTGACCCGGAAGGCGGCGCCGATGCCTACCGACGAAACTGCCGACTCCTCGCCGACCGATTCGGGTACCGCCGCGACCGTCCGAGACCTTCCGGTACGCGATCGAGGGCTTGACGAAAACGATTGCCCGGAAGGCGAATTCGCGGACGTAGTGGTTGTCGGAGCGCGCTGCGCGGGTTCGGCCGCGGCGATCGCCTTCGCCCGTGCGGGGCGGCGCGTCGTCGTCGTGGACGCGGCCCGATTTCCCTCCGACACGCTCTCGACCCATCTGCTCTGGCCCGCCGGCATCGCCGAGGTGGCGGCGCTGGGCGCGCTGGAGAAGGTGCTGGCGCTCGGCGCGCCACAACTGCGGGTCGCCTACGCCGGCGGCGCGGGCCAGGTGGTGCGGGCGCCGTTCACCGCCGTGAACGGCATCGACTACGCGATGTGCGTGCGGCGCACCGGATTCGACGCCGCTCTGGTCGCCACCGCCCGCGCGGCCGGCGCCACGATCCACGAATCGATGCGGGTCACCGAACTGATCCGCGACGGCGGCCGGGTCGCCGGCGTGCGCGCGGTCGATCGCACGGGGACCACCCACGAGATCCGGGCGCGCCTGGTGGTCGGCGCGGACGGGCGGCGCTCCACCGTCGCGCGGCTGACCGGAGCGCTGGACCCATACCGCAGCAAACCCAGTGGGCGGGCGTGCTACTTCGCCTACTGGCACGACAACCGCCCGGAATGGCGGTCGACGGCGGCGCAGTGGCGGGCGGGGCAGCTGCTGGGAACCGCCTTCCCGTGCGAGGACGGCGCGGTGCTGTCACTGATCCAGCCGCCGGTTACGCACGGGCCGCGCACCGCCGGGCAGACCGAGCAGCGTTACCGGGACATGGTGGCCGCGATCCCGGAACTCGCTGCGCGACTGGCCGATTGCGAACCGCTCGGGCGGGTGCGCTCGGCCACCGACATCGTCTCCTACTTCCGCCGCTCCAGCGGTCCCGGCTGGGCGCTGCCCGGCGACGCCGGCCACTTCAAGGATCCGGTCACCGCGCAAGGCATGCGCGATGCGATGCGCTACGGGCGGCTGCTCGGCGAATACGCGGCCCCGGTACTCGACGACGCGGCCGCGCTGGACCGGGCACTGACCCGATGGGAGCACCAGCGCGAACAGGACTGCCTGCCCATGTACCAGTGGACCAACCGGCTCGCCCGCGGCACCGAGATGACACCGCTCGAAGTGCAGCTGTACCGCGCCGGCGCGGCCGACCCGCACCTGGCCGGCCTCGCGCTGGATGTGATGACCCGGGCGCGAACCCCCGACGAACTGCTGACCCCGGCGCGGGCGGCGAAGTTCGCGATACAGGCATTGGCGCACGCGCCGGCGGCCGCGGTGGTGGACACCGTGATTCGCGAGGTGTGCGACAACGCGCAGGACTGGCGGGAACGTCAGGCGGCGCGGTGGGGTTCGGCGTGGTCGCGGTGGCCCGCGGCGGCGCCGAAGTGAGGGACGGGCCGGCCGGCGGGCCCTCGATACTGCCGGACCTCGGTGAAAAGGCTTCGCAGGCGCAGATATTCGGGCTTCGGGATCGACGCAGGGCCGGTCCCGCTCGCTGATTCGAGGAGTGGACATGATCGGTCGGGACAATGCGGGTGGATTCGGCAGGCGGCAGTTGCTGCGAGGCGCGGCGGTCGCGGGCGCGGCTCTGGCGACGAGCGGCACCTGGGCCACGGCGGCAGCGCGGACGAATCCGGGCCGCCGCCAGGTCGGCCCGGGACGGGCGGTGGCGGTGTTCGGTGGTGGGGTCTCCGGGTTGACCGCGGCGCACGAACTGGCCGAACGCGGCTACGCGGTCACGGTGTACGAGCCGACCGCGCTGGGCGGGAAGGCGCGCAGTATGAGCGTGCCCGGCACCGGGGCGGGCGGTCGCGCCGATCTGCCGGGCGAACACGGCTTCCGCTTCTTCCCGGGTTGCTACCAGCACGTGCCGGACACGATGGCTCGAATTCCGTTCCCGGGCAACGCGAACGGTGTGGCCGGAAATCTGATCCGGGTGGAATCGACGGTGGCCGGATTTCCGGATCTGCCGCCGGTGACGGTGCCGACCGAGATCGCGGGGCTGCGCGAGCTGAACCCCGAGCGCATCCGCAACTCGCTCGTCGCCGGATTCGGCTTCGTGCCGCAGCTGCCGCCGCAGGAGCTGGCGTTCTTCGGCGATCGGATGATGATGTGGTTCACCAGCTCCCCCGAACGCCGCTTCGGCGAATGGGAGTACCGATCATGGGTGGACGCGGTCGGGGCGAACGGGAAGTCGCAGGCCTATCGGGACTATCTGGCGCGGGCGCTGACCCGGATCACGGTGGCGGCCAAGTCGGAGACCAGCTCCGCGCGCACCATCGGAACCATCGGAGAGGCATTGGTTTTCGCGGGCGCCGGCATCGCGCCGCAGTATCGCGGTGGGGTGGACCGGATCCTGAACGGCCCCACCAACGAGGCATGGATCGATCCGTGGGTGGCGCATCTGTCCGGACAGGGAGTCCGGTTCGTCGCCGGCGCGGGACTGACGAGCCTGCGCCTGTCCGGTGACCGGATCAGCGGTGCGAACGTGGGCGGACGTCCGGTGCAGGCGGATTGGTACGTGTGCGCGATGCCTGCCGACCGCGCGGCCACGATCCTCGACGACGACATTCTGGCCGCGGACCCAGCACTGGCCGGGATGCGGGAGCTGGTGCTGGACTGGATGGTCGGGGTGCAGTTCTATCTGCGCCGGCCCACCGGCGTGCCGGAAGGACATATCGCGGCACTCGGCTCGCCGTGGGCGATCACCGCACTGCGGCAGGCGCCCATGTGGCGCGGCGATTTCGCGGCCCGCTACGGCGACGGGACGGTGGTGGAATGCCTGTCCGTGGACGTGTCGGACTGGGACTCGCCCGGCATCCTGTTCGGCAAACCGGCCAAGCAGTGCTCGAAAGACGAAGTGGTGCAGGAAGTCTGGGCACAGCTGAAACGCTGGCTCAACACCGGCACCGGCTGGTTGCGCGACGACGACCTGCACTCGTGGTTCGTCGATCCCGGCGTGCATTTCGAGGAGGGTGGCAACCGCAACGACACCCCGCTGCTGGTGAACACCGTCGGCTCGTGGGACCACCGGCCGGAGGCGCATTCGGCGATCGGCAACGTGTTCTTCTGCGGCGACCACGTGCGGACCGGTATCGACCTGGCGACCATGGAGGGTGCGTGCCAGGCGGGACGCAAGGCGGCCAACGCGGTGCTCGACGCGGCCGGTGACGCGGCGCCGCGGGCGGCGGTGTTCCCGATGTACGCGCCGCCCGAGCTCGAACCGTTCAAACGCATCGACGCCGACCGCTATCGGGCCGGGCTGCCGCATCTACTCGATATGTGAACGGCTGCGCAGGAATTCGGCGGTCGCCGGGCTCGCGGGCAGGAACGACTCGATCGCGAGTTCGGCGACCGTGACATTCATCGGACTGCCGAAGATGGTCATGGTGCTGATGAAATCCAGGTCGATATCCCCGCGTTCGGCGTCGTGGTGGCGCAGCCGCAGCGGGACGACGGCCTGATCCGGTTCGGGCAGGCCGGGATCGTCGCGGCCACCGGGATATTCGAGCAATTCGGCGCGCAGCGCGGCCAGATCGGCCGAGCCGGTGGCCTCGATCTGGCGATCGACGCGTTCGAACAGATGTCCGCGCCACTGCGCGAGATTCAGGATGCGCGGCGCCAGACCCTCGGGGTGCAGGCTCAGCCGCAGCGCGTTGACCGGCGGAGTCAGCAGATCGGCGCGAACGCCGTCGAGGAACAGGGCGACACCGGAATTGGCGTCGACCATATTCCACTGCGCGTCCACGGCCAATGCCGGATACGGCTCGTAGCCGGTGAGGATCTGCCGCATCGCGGTGCGGACGGGGGCCATGGTGGGAGTATCCAATCCGGGTTCGGCGTAGACCGGGGCGTAACCGGCGGCCAGCAACATCCGATTGCGTTCGCGCAGTGGGATGTCGAGCTCCTCGCTGAGGTGCAGGATCAGCTGGCGGCTCGGCGTGGACCGGCCGGTTTCGACGAAGCTGAGGTGACGGGTCGAGGTTTCGGCGCGCCCGGCCAGTTCCAGCTGGCTGAGGCGGCGGGTGCGACGCCAGTGGCGCAGCAGATCCCCGGCAGTATGGGTCGGCACCTGCTCGATCGTATGCGGCACGGGTGGGCGTGACGATTACCTCGCGGGTCATGATCGCTGTCCGGATGCCCGGTGCGCGGCTCACGGTTAGGGTGGATTGCGTGTCGTTGGTGCAGGCTGGACTGGACCGGCTGCCCGAACGCTGGCGCGCACTGTTGCTCGCCCATCGGGAGCTGATGAAATTCGCCGTCGTCGGCGCGATCACCTGGTTCGTGGACACCGGAGTGGTGTACGCGCTCAAGCTGACCGTATTGCCGGACAAGCCGCTGACCGCGCGCGCGTTCGGCGTGCTGATCGCGACGATCGCCTCCTACATCCTGAACCGGGAATGGTCGTTCAACACCCGCGGCGGGCGCCAGCGCAGTCACGAGGCGGCGCTGTTCTTCGCCGTCAGCGCGCTCGCCGTCGGCGTGACCGTCATTCCGCAGGCGGTCGCGCTGTACGTCTTCGATATCCGGGTGCCGCACGTGAGCGCGTTCACCCAGGCGGTCTCCAACTTCATCACCGGCCAGATTCTCGGTGTCCTGCTGGCGATGGCCTTCCGATTCTGGGCGTTGCGGCGATTCGTCTTCCCCCAGGATCTGCGCGAGGCCGAACTGGAGATCCTCTGACCGCCGCAACCGCGAGGCGCCGAAACCGCAGGTGGTGACGGGCATCACGGCCGGCACGGACAGGTGGACCTGGCGGCCCGGCCCGCCGGCGAGCCCCGATACCATGGTCTCGTGCGAGCAACGGCCGACCCTTCCACGCAGCTGCGTGGTGGATGCGTCGGCGCCGCCGCGGGCACGGTGAGTATCGCCGCCCACGCCCTCGGTGGTGGCGCGGTGGCACCCGGCTCCACGGCGATCATGATGCTGATCGCCGCCAGCACCGCGATCGGCTGCCTCGCCGCACACACCCGCACCGGATTGTTCCGGCTGATGGGCCTGCTCGCGGTCGGCCAGGCGATCGGCCATCTGGCGCTGTCGACGTCCCCGCACTGCCATGAGGTTCTGATCACCGCGCCCATGCTGATGGCGCACATCGCGGCGACAGTGGTCGGGGCGGTCCTCGTCCGCGGCGCGGAAACCACACTGCGACGCGCCGTTTCGCTGATTCGCCGCGTGGTCGGCGCGGTCGCGCACAACCTCGGCATCTCCGGCGCTCCGGTCGTCGTCTCGGTACCGCATACGGTGACCGCGCCGCGGCGGCTCGTGCTGGCCTCCGGCACCGGGCGGCGCGGGCCGCCGAGGCTCACCGGTTCGTTCGCTGCCTTGCACCGCGTACCCGCGTGGGCGTGATTTACCGGCACATCGGTGGACGCGTCCACTGGCGTGCCGCAGTGCGGCCGGACCACGGATGACGACCAACGGCTGAGCCACCCGATGTACGGATAGCTCTCGAGAGCGTCACATCGGATCGCACAGCACGCGCTAGCCGCGCCCGTGAGGCAATGTCCGTGAGCCAGTGACGGCACACTGCCGAGCGGCAGCCGGCAATCGGCAATCGGCAATCGGCAATCGGCAATCGGCAATCGGCAATCGGCAATCGGCAATCGGCAATCGGCAATCGAGGCTGCGGCTAACCCGAATCGACCGTTATCGCACGACACCTGGACGGCTACCGACGCTTTTCCGAAGCGGTCGCTCGAGCTGTCGGCGTATCAGTCGACGTCGGCGCCTGCATGCTCGGTCACGGGTCATCGCATCGCTGTGGCGGTCGGCCGTGACCGCTGATCGCACGCGGGGCTGTTCTGTCGGTCGTCGTCGGTTTCCGACGACGACCTGGTCGATCGGATACGCCGGACGGGCTTGCGGGTGGCTGATTCGCGTGTGACCGCCGAGGTCGCATCGCTCGCCGCTGGGCACGCAGCAACGAACGAACACCGGTGGCGGTATAGGCCGCGCACTCACCCCTACGCCGCGCAACGCGTGGTTCGACGGTGTGACGAGCGCCCGGGCGCGGTGAGAATCCGCAACGACGTGCCGCCTGCTCGATGAAACCCCTTCTCATGCAATGGAGTTCACCAATGTCCTCTCTCCCACACACCGGGCGTTCCCCCCTCCCCTCGAGCGACCGCGGCCCTCGCCGTGCGGCATCCACTCAGGCCCGGCACCACAGTGCGACACGGCCGTCCCGCCACACGGCAGGTTCCACCCGCCGGCGTCGGTCGGCGGGCCTGCTGATCACCGCCGCGGCCTCGATCCCACTGCTGCTGGCCGGCTGTTCGTCCGGCAACACATCCACCGCCGCAGACGCCGATTCGGTCACCGTGGGTGATCAGTGGATCAAGGCCGCCAACGCGGGGATGTCGGCGGCGTTCGCGAATTTCACCAACACCGGCGACCACGAGATCCGCATCGTCGATGCGACCAGCCCGGCGTCGGCGCGCGTGGAGATTCACGAGGTGGTCCAGTCGAACGGCGCGTCCATGATGCGTCCCAAGGCCGGCGGGCTGGCGATTCCCGCCCACGGCAGCGCGAAACTGGCGCCGGGTGGCGACCATCTGATGTTCATCGACCTGAAGGCCCCGCTGCGCACCGGAACGCAGACGCCGATCACGGTGAAGTTCGCCGACGGCACCAGCATCACGTTCACGGCTCAGGTGCGGGACTTCGCGGGCAACCAGGAGAATTACGCACCGACTACGGCCGCCCACGGTGGCTGAGCGGCTGTCGCGGCGCCGGTTGCTCGGCGGCAGTGCTGCCGCGGCGGGTGCGGCGGGGGTCGCGGGGCTCACCCTCGGCGCCGAACGCTGGACCCGCCATACCGAGACCGCCGATCCGGGCACCGCACGCGAACCGTTCTACGGACCGCACCAGGGCGGGGTCGCGACCGCGCCGCAGCAGCACGCGGCGTTCGTGGCCTTCGATCTGCGGCCCGGCACCGCCCGCGCCGACCTCGTGGGATTGCTGCGCATCTGGTCCGGGGACGCGGCGCGGCTCGCGGCCGGTGAGCCGACGCTGGCCGATACCGAGCCGGAGCTGGCTCACCGGCCGGCGCGGTTGACCGTGACCATCGGATTCGGCCCGCGGCTGTTCACCGTGGCGGGACTGGAATCCGCGCGGCCGCACTGGCTCACGCAACTGCCCGGCTTCACCATCGACCGGCTCGACTCCGCATTCTGTGACGGGGATCTGCTGCTGCAGGTCTGCGCGGACGAGGCGACGACGGTGGCGCATGCGGTGCGGGCGCTCTCGCGCAGCGTGACCTCGCTGGTGACCGTGCGCTGGACCCAGCGCGGATTCCGCAACGCCGCTGCCGGGCAGACGATGCGCAACCTGATGGGTCAGGTCGACGGCACGGTCAACATCGCCCCCGGGGCCGATTTCGATCGGCTCGTGTGGGACGACGGCGCGACCCTGCCGTGGCTGCGGGGTGGAACGTCGATGGTGCTGCGCCGGATCGCGATGAATCTGGACACCTGGGACGAACTCGACCCCGAGGGGCGAGAACTGACCGTGGGCCGGCGCATCGCGAGCGGGGCGCCGTTGACCGGAACCCGGGAAAGCGACAATCCGGATTTCGCGGCCGTGGACGCCCACGGCATCCCGGTCATTCCGCCCTCGGCGCATATAGCACGGGCGCATCACACCAGCGACGGCGAGCGTTTCCTGCGCCGCGGCTACAACTACGACGATGCCCCCGCACCCGGGACCACCTCGAATTCAGGGCTGTTGTTCGCCGCCTACCAGCGCGATATCGCGGCGCAGTATCTGCCGGTGCAGCGTCGTCTCGCCGAATTCGACGCCCTCAACACCTGGACCAGTCCCGTCGGGTCCGCGGTGTTCGTGATTCCACCGGGAATCACCGACGCGCAGGGCTATATCGGCCAGACCCTGCTGGAGGGCTGAACCGGCCACCGCAGGCACTCGATGCGGTTCGGCAGCCGGTGCCGAACCGCATCGGATGTCAGTGCCACAGCACGGCCACGAACACGTTGGCGATGGCCAGCAGTCCGGCGGCGTCGACCATCCAGGCAATGGTCTTGCCACGCTTGGCATCCGCGTGCGCGATCTCGGCCAGCCCGGCCACGGCGACCGCGATGACCAGTTTCACCACGATCTTGGCCATGTCGAGATTCTTGTCGAGCGAATCGATGCCGTCGGCCATGCCGACCAGAATCAGACCCGTGACGATCTGCGCCCGCGCACCCCAGAGCATCACCTGCGACACCGCCGGCCGGCCGGCGGCGTATCCGCCGATCACCGCGGCGAGTCCGAGCAGGTGGGTGACGACCACCAGGTTGTAGACCACTGTCATGGCTCACAGCGTAGATCATCGGCGCCGATTCAACGACACGGCGTAGTAGGGCTTACATCCCCGCCGGGACCCGGATATCCGCACCGCCGCAGGCATTCTCGCGGGCTCGCTCTGCACGGTGCCGTTGTCCTGCCGTGCGCAGGCACGGCTCCGCCCCGCGCCGATCCTCGGACGCGGGGCGGAACGGGGAGAATTATTCGACGATCAGCAGGCTGCCGCGCGGCACCATGGTGATGCCGGCGGGGTCGACCTTGCCGATCACCGGTCCGGTGCATCCCCGCCCGGCGTGGACCTCGATCACCTTGTCGGTGCTGTTGCCGACGGTGAGCTGGTAGGCGTGCGGTTCGATGCAACCGGTCGGGTTGTTGTAGATCTGCCCGTTGACGGTGACAGTGCCCTGCGCGGCCTGCGCGGCACCGGCGCCGAGCACTGCGAACGCGCCCGCCGCCGCGACGGCGGTGATGAGTCCAGCGGTGCGAATCATGAAATCCTCCAGTTTGTTTCGGCCCGACCGTCGCTCAGGTTACCGGTTCCGCCGCCCCCGGCTACAGCACCGACGCGGACCCGGCGGAAATACGCGCGTTTCACGCCGGATCGCGTCGGGTAGTCATCCTCAGGTGGCTCTCTTCGGTCGTGCCGCGGCAACGGCGCGGAATCGAGTGGGTCGGGACTGCTGGGTCGCTTGGTGATGGCTAGGAGAAGAGGGTGGCGGTTGTACTCGTGCTGCGCGCACGTGGACTGGGTGATCTTCTCACCGCGGTCCCCGCTCTTCGCGCGCTACGCCGGGCGAGGCCGCGCGATCACATCGTGCTGGCCGCACCGCACCGGCTCAAACCCATCGTCGACCTGATCACCTCGGTCGACGAGATGGTCGCCGCCGCCGACCCGCACACCATGCGGTGGGACGGCGCGGCCCCCGCCCTGGCGGTCAATCTGCAGGGCCCCGGCGCCGACGGCATCGTCGAACTCTCCCGCACCGAACCCGCCCGGCTGCTCAGCTACCGCAATGCCGCCTTTCCCGATCTCGACGGCCCCGAATGGCAAGCGGATATGCACGACATCGACCGCTGGTGTCATCTGCTGGAATCGGCCGGAATCAACGCCGACCGCCGCAATCTCGGCTTGGTGCCGCCGGTGGCCACCACCAGTCACCGCGACTGCGTGGTCGTGCACGTGGGCGCCGGAGCGCCCGCCCGCCGCTGGCCCGGTGAACGATTCGCCGCGGTGATCCGGCATCTGCTCGTACAGGGTCGCGAGGTCGTGGTGACCGGCGACGAATTCGAACGCGACCTCGCCCTCGGCATCGCCGCACGCGCGGGGCTGTCGCACGACCAGGTACTGGCCGGGCAGCAGAACCTCATCGAACTGGCGGCCACCGTCGCCGAGGCGGCGCTGGTGGTGTGTGGCGATACCGGTGTCGCACATCTGGCGACGGCATTCGGCACCCGTACCGTCGCGCTGTTCGGCCCCACCGCCCCCGGCCGCAGCGGGCCGCCGCCGCATCTGTCCGGCCGCCACATCGCGCTGTGGGCGGGCCACACCGGCGAGCGCGACGGCGACACCCCCGATCCAGGTCTGCTGCAGATCACCGTTCCGGACGTCGTGGAGGCCGTCGACACGCAACTGGACCGCCGCCGGTGGGCCGAGGCCGACCGGCGCGGAACCGCCTATCGCCGCGTCGGCTGAGCGCCCCGCCGCGGCGGCGGGCAGCGTGGCAATCGACACGAACCGCCGGGCCGGACACGTTCGGGCAGTATCGTGTGCCGATGATCACCGTCCGAACGAAAATCTGCGGTATCCGTAGCGAGTCCGATCTCCGGGCCGTCGTCGCCGCTGATGCGGACGCGGCCGGATTCATTTCGGGCACGACGCATTTCAGCGAAGACGAGCTCGACCCGGAATCGGCCCACCGGTTGTCACGGCTGGTGCCCTCCTCGATGGAGCGCGTACTGGTCACCCATCTCACCGACGCGGGCGAGGTGTTGCGCCTCGCCGACCGGATCGGCGTCGACTGCATTCAGCTGCACGGCCTGATCTCCCACGACACCGCGCGCGCGGTCCGGCGTGGTGCGGGCCGGCGGCGGGTGATCCGCGCGGTCCACGTCACCGGCCCGGAGGCGGTCGCCGCCGCCGAGCGCGCTGCCCCCGATTGCGATGGGCTCGTGCTGGATTCGCGCTCCACCGACCGGCTGGGCGGCACCGGGCGCACCCACGACTGGTCGATCAGCGCTCGCATCGTCGAACTGTTGGACGACTCGGCATTTCCGGTGATGCTCGCCGGTGGACTCAACCCGCACAACGTCACGGCCGCGATCGACGCCGTGCGGCCGGCCTGGGTCGATGTCAACTCCGGCGTCGACGACGGCCGGGGCGACAAGGACCCCGCGACCTGTACCGAATTCGTCAGGGCGGCACGCGATGTCGCGGCGCCGATCGCTGCTCTAGCCCGGCCGCGATCAGAATGAGCAACCCCGCCGCGGCGGTCGCCGCGGTGGGCAGGCTCCGGGTGGCCACCGCTCCCACCAGCGTGGCCACGACGGCCTCGTTGAGCCCGATGACGCTGGCCGTGGCCGCGCTCAATCGCCGCAGCGCCAGCCAGTAGAGCGCGAATCCGGGTCCGAGGAGGGTGGCGCCGATCGCGGCCAGCTCGGCCGCCACCCGCCCGGACGGTGGATCGAGCACCAGCAGCGGGCTGCTCGCGATGCCGCCGAGCAGCAACTGCAACGCCGCCGAGGTGGCCGTGTGGTCCGGTCCCGAGTGCCGGGCGACCACACTGACCAGCATCGCCACGCAGGCCGCACTGCCCAGCGCCAGGGCGCATCCGGTCAGGGCGGCGATCTGCGCGTCGCCGCCCGGGTGCCGCCAGGCGACCAGCCAGATCGCCGCCCCGACCAGCAGCAGTTCGACCAGTACCGGCAGCGTGGGCGCCCGCCGCCCGCGGACCAGTGCGGCGGCGATGATGAGGACCGGCGCGGTCAGGTGCAGGGCGACCACCACCGGCAACGGCCCCATCCGCAGCGCCGCCACGTACAGCGCCAGATTGGCGGCCTCGAGCCCGCCCAGCCGGAAGTACAGCGCCGGATGGGCGGTCAGCGTCGTCCACGGGTGCTGCCCGCGCAGCCGCGCCCACACCAGCAGCGGCACCGCGCCACCGAGGGCCACCAGGCCCGCGGTGGTGGGAGCGGCCAGCGTTGCCAGCAGGGCACTGGAGGTACCCCACAGACAGGTCACCGCGACCATGAGGACCAGCGGCCCGTTCATCGGCTCAGGCGAGCAGATAGGTGACCACCGGCATGACCAACGCGGTGAACGCGGCGAAGACCGCGCTCGCCACGTGCCGCTTGGGTAGTCGCGGAAAGCGCGTCGCCAGACCGCAATACGTACCCACCGCGACGAGTGCCGTTCCCCAGACCACCAGCGCGCGGCTGCCGACCGTGCCGAATACGGTGTCGAAACCCACCGCCAGCGCGAACACCGTCGCACCGGCGGAGGCCGCCAGCACCAGCAACGCCTGTCCGGCAGTCGAATTCATCAACATGCGATGACGGCCCAGCGTGGCGATCGCCTGCGGGTCGGTGCGATGGGCGCCGTCGACCCGGCAGATCTCGTCGTACACCTTGGCCGGATTCACCCGCTCGTTGATCGCCGGACGCACCTGCAACAGCGCCTCCAGCGCCTGCGTGGTGGCATAGGAGGTGACCGGTCCCTCGTCGGAGATGCGGAATCCACCCCGGTAGATGGCCAGTGCGTCCATCTCCTGCATATCCAGCAGCGCGACGATCGCCGCCCGCACGGCCGGGTCGAAGATGGTGCGGCTGTCGGCCGCGATCACGGCCCCGACCGCCAGGTGCAAGGTGAGGTGACGCCAGGTGTCGACGAGATCGTCACGGCGGAAGATCTCGGTCTCGATATCGCACTCACCGCGGCGCAGTCCGGTCAGCAGGCGCTTGACCGCCAGCTCGCACGCGCGCTCGGCGCGCTTGTCACCGATCCGGACGATCTCCGGCCGGGCGAGCACGGCCGCGATGTGCGCCGCCGCGTACATCGGCAACGTCCGGGGCTCCTGATACATCGACGACACCAGATAGGCGATGCCACGCGAGATGGCCTGGTGGCGTTCACCGTCGAAGGCCCCGCCGCCGATCAGCGCCTCGACCGCGGCAGCGGTCGCGGTAATCGACACCGGGCCAAGGAAACCCGACATCCGCCAGCCGCCCGTTTCGGAGTCCTGCTGGTCCAGCAGATTTCGCACGGCACCGGCCAGTCCGGGGTCGGACTCCTCGATCTCGAGGCAGCGCAGGGCCCGGATCCGCCACGCGACGTCGATCGGCGTGCGGAAGTACCATTCGTCGCCGATCGGCCGTTGCACGACCGTTGCCCGCACCAGCATGGCGACCTTTGCGGCGCGCGGGATTTCGCACCCGGCCCGATGCAGGATGCAGACCACCTCGGCGGTGTTCTGCGGATTGGGCGGCACATCGGGGATCCAGCCCCACCCCGCACCCCCGTCGAGATGCGGTAACTGACTGCCGCGCAGCCATTCCACTGCCATCCGGATTCGCTCGTCGATGTTCGACATGGCCCTCCGCCCCCTTGATACGAAGCCCCGTAGATTTTCGTTGAGGCTGATAACCGCCAAGTTACTCGGATGGTCCGACAAGCCGCGCCGCCATTCGGCGCCCGAATTGCCTGGTAGCGAACATATTTCGGTTCCATCTCGAGCCCCGCCGCCGGCGGTTTCCGCGAGGTTTTTCACCAACGGCCAAGGCCGCGAGCAGGTTTCGCGGGACGGCGATGCGGGTGTTCACCGTCCCGGAGGGGCCCGTTATCTCGGGGCAGTCGACCCGTTGCCGGAACGCTTCCGGCCCGACTTCGAATTGCAACCCACGACGCGCCGGTACCCTGCGCTACCGACCCGCGCTGCGCAAATCCCGTGACAGAGATCGCCTTCCGCCGACGGCGAACCGGTACCGGAGTATGAGTGCCGAACAGTACGGCCGGGGGACGCGCGACGGGTAGCAGCGCCCGCACACTTCGCGTCATGACCACGATCAGCTCCCCCGCCCGACGATGGCACCGGCCGTTGTTGTGGACCGCGGCGGCGATGGCGGCACTCGCGCTGTGCTGTCTGTGCGCCGCGCCGTTCGACGACCGCCGCATCCTCGGTGAGTCGGTATGGCTCAAACCCGGCAAGTTCGGCATCGCGTTCTGCCTGTACACGCTGACCCTCGCGTGGCTGCTGTCGGTGCCGCACCGCGGTGCCCGCGTGACCTGGTGGGCGGGAACCGTTTTCGCCCTCACCGGCGTCGTGGACGTGGGTTTCATCGTGGTGCAGGCGGCACGCGGCACCTTCAGCCACTTCGACACCGAAACCGATGCGGTCAATTCGATCGGCCAGATGGTGTTCGCCTCCGGCGTACCGGGCCTGTTCGTCGCGAATCTCGTCGTCGCGGTGATCCTGTGCCGGCAGCGCGTCCTGGACCGTCCCACGAGCCGGGCCGTGCACGCCGGGCTCGCCATCGCCGTCGCCGGGATGGCGCTCGGATATCTGATGGGCTTCACCGGCGAGCAGACGGCGCGTGACGCCCACGGCCGTCCGGTGCGGCTGGCCGCCGGCCACACGGTGACCGATACCGCCCTGCCCGTGCGCGACGGCGTGGGCGATATGCCGATCACGCACTGGAGCACGATCGGCGGCGATCTGCGGATCCCGCATTTCGCCGGGCTGCACGGCATCCAATTCCTGCTCGCGGCGGTCGCGATCACGGCCTGGCTCGCGCGGCGGCGGCCTTGGCTGGACGAACGGGTGCGCGCCCGGTTGATCGGTGTCGTGGGCCTCGGCTACGCCGGGCTGGTAGCGCTGCTGTTGTGGCAGGCGCTGCGAGCGCAGCCGTTGATCCACCCTGACCGCGCCACCGTGCTCGCATTCCTCGCACTGAGTGTGGTGACACTGGGCGCGGGCGCGGCCGTCGTGCGGCACGCTCAGCGCAGCCGCTCGGCGTCCTTGGCGAGTTCGACCAGATCGGCGGTCAACGCGGCCAGCTCCGACGGGCCGGCGCCCTCGGCGACGGCGGTGGCGACATCCTCGGCCGCGCAGCGGGCGGCAAACCAGCGGTCGGCGAGATCGGCGGCCTCCTGAGCGCTCAGCACCACCGAATCCTCCGGAATGCCGGTGCCCTCCAGACCCTTGCGATGTTCGTAGGCGCGCTGGCGACAGGATTGCCGGCAGTATCGGCGGCGACGGCCGATTTCGGAATCGGCGATTTCCCGACCGCACCACAGACACGAAGACAGCACACGGCGCGACATGACCCGACACCTTAGCGGTCCGCCCGGCACTCGCGCCCGGGCCACGCCGCAACCGGCGAATCGCCGCTACCGCCCGGGCCGGTCTCGGCCGGGCCCGGCCGAGACCGTAAAATACACCGGTTGACCGTCGCGGGAACCGATCGGGCCGCCGGCGCGTTGATATTCAAGTAGAACGTTGCCGACAGGCCAGAGAGGACCGCACACCATGGCAGATCGCGTACTCCGAGGTAGCCGGCTCGGAGCGGTGAGCTACGAGACGGACCGCGACCACGACCTGGCACCACGTCGAGTGGCGCGGTACCGGACCGACAACGGCGAGGAGTTCGACGTCCCGTTCGCCGACGACGCCGAAATCCCGCCGACCTGGCTGTGCCGTAACGGCCAGGAGGGCATCCTGATCGAGGGCACCACCCAGGAACCCAAGAAGGTCAAGCCCCCGCGCACCCACTGGGACATGCTGCTGGAACGCCGCTCCAAGGAGGAGCTCGAGGAACTGCTGCAGGAGCGCCTCGAACTGCTCAAGACCCGGCGCGGCCGGTAGATCGAGTACAGCGAAAGTCCCCTCGCACCGGTCGGTGCGAGGGGACTTTCGCGTATCGGGACCGTCAGTGACTGGCCACCTTGCGGTACTGCAGCAACGCCAGCGGCACCGCGACGGCCAGAATCGCCACCGAACAGGCCACCGCGTATTCCACGCAGTGGTCGACCGGCCAGCCGTGCGGGGCGGCGAAGGTCGGCGGTGAGCTGTTGGCGAACAGTTTCCGCCCGGACGCCGAGACCGCGGTGATCGGATTCCACTCCGCGATCGAGCGCAGCGGGCCGGGCAGCGTTTCGGCGGAGATGAAGGCCGAGGAGATGAACGTGACCGGGAACAGCCAGATCAGTCCCGCGCTCTGCGCGACCTCGACATTCGGCGCGATCAGCCCGGTCAGCGCGCCCACCCACGACATCGCGAACGCGAACAGCAGAATGATCGCGAACCCCAGCGCCGCATCGGCCACCGACCCGTTGATCCGCCATCCGACCAGATAGCCGCAGGCCACCATGACGGCCAGCGCCACCACGTTGACCATCGTGTCGGACAGGGTGCGGCCCATCAGCACCGCCATCCGCGACATCGGGAGCGTGCGCATCCGGTCGATGATGCCCTTCTGCAGGTCGTTGGCCAGGCCCACCGTCGTGAACGCCGCGTTGAACGCGACCGTCTGGGTGAAGATGCCGGCCAGCAGGAATTCGCGATAGTGGCCGCCGCCCAGCGACGCCCCGAAGATGTAGGCGAACAGGAAGACGAACATCAACGGCTGGACCGTGGCGGTCACCAGCAGGGTCGGCACCCGCAGGATGGTCAGCAGGTTGCGGTAGGCGATGATCGCGCTGTCGCGGAACACCCGCACCGGCGCCGCGATGGTATGGACGTCGCTGTCGGTATCGGGCCGCGTCACCGCCGCGTCGGTCTGTGTGGGCTCTGCCGCCGTCTCCGATTCGGCGACCGCCGCTTCGACGGTACTCACGACATGATCTCCTCTGCTACGTCTTCGGTTTCGGATTCCTCGATCGGCTCTGCGGGCGTGCCGGTCAGCGACAGGAACACATCGTCGAGGCTCGGCCGGGTCACCTCCGCATCCACCACACACACTCCCGCGTCGTCGAGCCGGCGCAGGGCCTCGACCATGGTCCTGGTGCCGTCGCCGACCACGATCGAGACGTGATCGGCGCCCGGTTCGTGGATCGGCTCGCCGAGGCCGACCTCGCCCAGCACCGACTTCGCTGGGCCCGGATCCTGCCCCTCGGCCAGAGTCACGGTGAGCCGGTCGCCACCGATCGAGGTCTTCAGTTCGTCGGCGGAGCCGCGCGCGATAACGCGGCCCTTGTCGATCACCGTGATCCGGTCGGCCAGCTGATCGGCCTCCGCCAGATACTGGGTGGTCAGCAACACGGTGGTGCCGTCGTCGACCAGATCGCCGATCACCTTCCACATGTCGAGCCGGCCGCGCGGGTCCAGGCCGGTGGTCGGCTCGTCGAGCACCACCACCGTGGGCCGGGCCACCAGCGCCCCCGCGAGGTCCAGGCGACGGGCCATACCACCGGAGTAGGTACCCGCGCGCCGCCCGGCCGCATATTCCAACCCCAGCGCCGAGAGCAGTTCGGTCGCGCGCTCGGCGGACTTCTTGTGGTCCATGCCGTACAGCCGGGCCACCATGCGCAGGTTCTCGAATCCGGACAGGTTCTCGTCGACCGCGGCGTACTGCCCCGAGAGGCCGATCCGGGTGCGCACCCGCGCCGGATGATGCACCACGTCGACCCCGGCGACCCGGACATTGCCGGAGGTCGGTTTCAACAGGGTGGTGACTATTCGGACCGTCGTCGTCTTACCGGCGCCGTTGGGACCCAGCAGACCCATCACGGTCCCCGATGGGATCTCCAGGTCGATGCCGTCGAGTACCCGCGCGTTACCGTAGGTCTTGACCAGATCGGTCACTTCCACTGCCAAACTCACAGCGTCTCCTCCGTGTCGCCGCCGGCGGCGGCCTCGAGTTGTTGCCGCAGCACCGGACCGATGACGGCCAGCGCTTCCGGTGTCGTCATGCCGGAATGCCGGCAGCGCAGTTTGCGGTCGTCGATCACACCCGTCACGAACGGTTCCCAGGCCGCGGCGCAGCGCTCCGGATCGGCGAGGTTGACCTCGTCGTCGGCGGCGGTGAAGAACAGCAGATCACCGTCGAAGACGCGCGGCCGGAATCCGTTGGCCTGCACCGTGCCGTTGGCGTATCCGGTGTAGAGCCGCTGCAGGTGGTCCATCGTCAGCGCCGCGAACGGGCCGGGGCGGCCGCGCAGCAACTCGGCCGCCTCCTCCAGGGTCAGCCCCGGATCCACGCCGTTGTCGCCGCCGAGCAGATCGCTGCCGAATTCGCCGATGATGTCGGCCACGCCCGGCATCGCCTGGTCGAGCCAGCGGTCGCCGAGCTGGTAGCTGTCCATCATCGCCAGCAGCGCCACCTGCTGGCCCGCCTCCTGCAGCTGCACTGCGATCTCGTGGGCGATCAAACCACCCAGCGACCAGCCGAGCAGATGGTACGGCCCGTCCGGCTGCACCGAACGCATATGCGCGACATAGTCTTTCGCGGCCGCCCGGATCGAGTCGTGCTCTTGCTCGCCGGTGATGTGCGGCGCCTGCAGCCCGTAGACCGGGCGGTCGCCGGGCAGATGCGCCAGCAGGCCCGCGTAGCACCACGACAGGCCGATCGCCGGGTGCACGCAGAACAGCGGCGGCAGTGTGGCCTCGGCGGCGGGGCGGATCGGCAGCAGCGGCTGCATCGCGACCGCCAGCACATCCTTGCCGGAGGCCGCCAGCTGCCGGGCGATGCCGGCCGGGGTGGATTCGGCGAACATCAGCTGCACCGGCATCTCGATCCCCGCGGAACGCAGGTGCGCCACCACCTTCGTCGCCAGCAGCGAGTTGCCGCCCAGATCGAAGAATCCGTCGTCGGCGCCGACCTTGTCGACTCCCAGCACCTCGGCGAACGCGTCGCAGACCGCCGTTTCCATCGGTCCCGACGGCGCGCGGTAGCCGTGCTCGGTGGCGAAGACCGGTTCGGGCAGCGCCTTGCGATCCAGCTTGCCCACCGGGCTCAGCGGCACCGACTCCAGCAGCATGATCGATTGCGGCACCATATAACTCGGCACCAGGCCGGCCACATGGGCGCGCAACTGCGCCGGCGTCGGATCGGCGCCGGTACGCGGCTTCACATACGACACCAGCGCGGTGGCGCCCGCGGCGGTCCGGTGACCGATCGTGGTGGACCATTCGACCTGTGCGTGGCGGTGCAGTGCGGCGTCGATCTCGCCGAGTTCGATGCGGAAGCCGCGAATCTTGACCTGGTGGTCGGTGCGGCCCACGTATTCGAGTTCGAAGCGGCCACCGCGCTGCACCCAGCGCACCAGATCGCCGGTGCGGTACATGCGTTCGCCGGGCTTGCCGAACGGATTGGCCACGAACCGCCCGGCGCTGAGCCCGCTGCGGTTGTGATACCCGCGCGCCAGCGCCGGACCCGACAAGTACAGCTCGCCGACGACGCCGGCCGGGGTCGGGTGCAGCCGCTGATCCAGGACCGCCGCGTGCACACCGCGAATCGGTTCGCCGATGGTGATCGGCGCACCCGGCGTGATCGGCGGGGCCATCAGCGTCACGATGGTCGTTTCGGTCGGGCCGTACACGTTGTGCAGGTTCCGGCCGGGCGCCCACCGCGCCACCAGCTCCGGCGGCAGCGCCTCGCCACCGACGAGCACGTGCCGGAACGAGTCGAGTCCGGCCGGGTCCACCGTGCCGAGAGCGGCGGTGGTGATGAACGCGTGGGTGATGTCCTCTTCGGCCAGCAGTCGTGCGAGCTCCGCACCGCCGTAGATCCCGGTCGGGGCGATGACCAGTGTCGCCGCCCCGCCCAGGGCGAACAGCAGATCGAGCATCGCCGCGTCGAAGCTCGGGGTGGCGAAGTGCAGCACCCGGCTGTCGGGCCGCACGCCGAACCGTTCGGCGGTTTCGGCGGCGAAGTTCGACAGACCGCCGTGGGTGACCACCACGCCCTTGGGGGTGCCGGTCGAACCGGAGGTGTAGATGACGTAGGCCGGGTTCTCGATCCGCAACCGGCCCCGCCGCTCCGCCGGGGCGATCGGCGCCTCGGAGGCGCGCAGCACGTGCTCCTGCAGGTCCGGTCCGTCCAGGTCCATCCATTCGGCGCCCGCGGGCATCCGCTCGCGGTGGGCGGCGAGCGTAATGCCCAGGGTGGCACCTGAATCGGTGAGCATGTGGGCGATGCGGTGTTCGGGATAGTTCGGGTCCACCGGCACGAACGCCGCACCGGCCTTGGCCACCGCCAGGGTCGCCGCCACCGACTCCATCGACCGCGGAATACCCACGGCGACAAGCATTTCCGGTCCGACCCCGAGGGCGATCAGCACCCGGGCCAGGCGGTTGGTCCACCGGTCCAGCGCACCGTAGCTGATCTCGGCGTCTTCGGTGCGCAGGGCGATCGCCCGCGGATCGGCGGCCACCGCGGCGGCGAAGACCTCGGGCAGCGTCCCCGGACGGCCGGCGAGCGCACCTCGCACGGGCGCCAGCGTCGACCACTCGGTGGGGTCGAGCAGCTCCAGATCGCCCACCGGCAGTTCCGGATTCGCAGCCGCCGCCTGCAGCAGCCGGGCGAAGCGGGCGCCGAGGCGAGCGGCGCTGGTGTCGTCGAACAGGTCGCGGGCGAAATTCACCGAGACGGTGATCCCGGCCGGTTCCCGCTGCTCGGTCCACGATTCGGTGAGGGTGAACTGCAGATCGAATTTTGCGATCCCCGGATCGGCGTCGCACGCCTCGATCGTCAGCTCCGGCAACTCCAGGCTGCGCACCGGCTGATTCCGCACCGACAGCATCACCTGGAACATCGGGTGGTGCGCCTGCGAGCGCGCCGGATTGAGCACCTCGACCAGCCGCTCGAACGGCACATCCGCATGCGCGAACGCCTCGAGGTCGGTATCGCGAACCGCGCGCAGCAGATCCGCGAAGGTCTGCGCGCCGCTGACCGGCGTGCGCAGCACCAGGGTGCCGACGAACATGCCTACCATCGCGTCGAGGGCCTGCTGCCCGCGTCCGGCGATCGGAGTGCCGACGGTGATGTCGTGCTCGGCGCTGATCCGGTGCAGAAGCGAGGCCAGCGCGGCATGCAGGACCATGAACATGGTGACGCCGTGGCGGGCGGCGACCGCCTGCAGTTCGCTGTGGGTGACGGCATCGAGGACGCAGTCCACCGTGCCACCGCGATAGCTCGGCGTCGCCGGGCGGCGCCGGTCGGTGGGCAGCGGCAGGAGTTCGGGAATGCCGTCCAGCGCCTCGCGCCAGTAGTCGAGCTGGCGGCTGATCGGCGATTCGGGATCGTCCTCGGCGCCCAGCGTGTCCTGCAGCCACAGCGTGTAATCGGCGTACTGGACGGGCAACTCGGCCCATTCCGGCGCCGACCGGGACGCGTACGACCGGTACGCACCGGCGATATCGGCGGCCAGCGGCTCCAGCGACCAGCCGTCCATCGCGATGTGGTGGACCACCAGCACCAGTACGTGATCGTCGGCGGCGATCCGCAGCAGCTGCGCGCGCAGCGGTGCGGTGGAGGCGAGGTCGAATCCGGCCGCCGCGAAAGTCCGTACGGCACCGCTGATTTCGCCCTCGTCGACGTCGACGACCGGCAGCGCCACCGCGGCCTCGCCGGGTGCGAGCACCCGCTGATGGGGCTCGCCGTCGACCTCCGGAAAGACCGTGCGCAGCGTTTCGTGACGTCGCTGCACCGCATGCAGGGCCGCGTGCAATGCCGCCACATCCAACGCGCCATGCATGCGCAAAGCGACCGGCACGTTGTAGACGCCGGACAGATCGTCGGCCGAGGTGGCGTTGAAGCGGTTGAGGAACCACAGCCGCCGCTGCGCCGCCGAGAGCGGCACCCGGGCGGGGCGATCGCGCCGCGTCAGAGCGGGGCCGTGGTCGCCGTCGCGGGCGCCGCAGTCGAGCAGGGCGGCGAGTTCGGCGACGGTCGGGGCGCCGAAGACCGAACGCACCTGCACCCGCACCCCGGTGGCATCGCTGAGCCGGGCCACCAATTGCGTTGCCAGCAGCGAGTTTCCGCCGATCTCGAAGAAGTTGTCGTCGGCGCCGACGGATTCGGCGCCGATCAGCTCGGCCATCACCCGCGCGACCAGGCGTTCGGTGTCGGTGCCCGGTTCCCGCGCCGCGGTGGTGATCTGCTGCGGTTCCGGCAGCGCGTCCCGGTCGAGTTTGCCGACCGGGGTCAGCGGAATCCGTTCCAGCACGGTGACGCTGCTGGGCACCATATGCGCCGGCAGGTGCGCGGCCACATGGTCTCGCAACGCCTCGACATCGAGTTCGGCGCCGGGCTCGGCGGGCTGCACATAGGACACGATCCGCGGTGTGCCGGCGATCGTGCGCACCTCGGTGTGGGCGAAACGCAGCGCCGGGTGCGCGGCCAGCACCTCGGTGATCTCGCCGAGTTCGATGCGGAAACCACGCAGTTTCACCTGGTGATCGCTGCGGCCGAGGTAGACGATCTCGCCGTCGGCGCGCCAGCGCACCACATCGCCGGTGCGGTACATGCGCGCGCCGTCGGGTCCGTACGGGTCGGCGAGGAATCGCGCCGCGCTGAGGTCGGGGCGCTCGAAGTAGCCGCGCGCGACCGACTGGCCACCGAGATACAACTCGCCCGGGACGCCGACCGGGACGGGCCGCAGCCGCTCGTCGAGTACGACCGCGTGCACCCCGCGCACCAGTGAGCCGATGGTCACCTGGTCACCGACCGCGATCGGGTCGGAGATCGTGACCACGATGGTCGTCTCGGTCGGTCCGTACCCGTTGAACAGCATCCGGCCCGGCGCCCACCGCTCGATCAGATCCGTGCCGAGCGCCTCGCCGCCGACCATGATCGAGCGCAGATGTGGCAGCGGCCAGCGCCGGTGGTCGATGGTGGCCAGTGCGGAGGTGGTCATGAAGGTGTGGCTGATGCGTTCGCGATCCATCAGGGCGGCCAGCTCGTCGCCGCCGTAGATATCGGGCGGGCAGATCACCATGGTGGCGCCCGCGCCGATCGTCAGCAGCAGATCCAGCATCGCCGCATCGAAACTCGGGCTCGCGAAGTGCAGGGTGCGGGCGTCACGGTCGACGCACATCCGTTCGCGGATCTCGTCGGCGAAATTCGACAGCCCGGCGTGGGTGACGGCCACGCCCTTGGGCTTTCCGGTCGAACCGGAGGTGTAGATCAGGTAGGCCAGATCGGTCGTCCACGCCGTGCGCAGCCGTTCGCCGCCGGTGATCGTGCGCTCGTCCTGGGCGTCGAGTTCGGCGCACAGCACCGGGTCGTCGAGTAGCAACCACTCGGTGGCCGGCCCCGAGCCGTTGCCCTCGGTGGCGCGGGTCAGCCGATCCCGGTGGACGGTCACCGACAGTCCGATCGCACATCCGGAATCGGTGAGCATGTGCCGGACGCGGTCGGCCGGATAATTCGGATCGACGGGGACGAACGCGGCACCCGATTTGGTGACGGCCAGGGCGGCGGCCACCGATTCGATCGAGCGGGTCAGCCCGATGGCCACCCGGTCGCCGCTGCCGACGCCGCGGGCGATGAGGGCGCGGGCGAGCCGATTCGAACAGCGCTCCAACTCGGCGTAGCTGAGCTCGTCGTCGCCGCTGCGGATCGCGGTGCGGTGCGGATGCAGGTGCGCGGTGGCGGTGAAGTAGTTCGCCAGGCTGCACTGCGGGGTGGCGGCCGGGCCGCGGCGCGGGGTGAAGTCCGTGCGTTCGACGTCGGTGCGGGCGTCGATGTCGCGCACCGGAATCCGCGCATCGGCGCTGACGGACTCCAGCACCAGCAGCAGCCGCTCGGCCAGCGTGCGCACCGTGTCCTCGTCGAAAAGTTCCGCGGCGTAGACCATTTCGAGGTCCCGGGTATCGGCGGGCACCCGCAGTTCCAGATCGAACTTGGCCACCGCGATGTCGAGTTCTTCCGCGCGCAACCGCAGGCCGGGCAATTCCAGGGCCGGCGGCGTGGTGTCCTGCACGGTGAGCGCGACCTGCAGCAGCGGCCGCCGCCCGCCGTTGCCGCGGCCGAGTTCCTCGACGATGCGCTCGAACGGCAGTTCCGCATGCGACATGGCGGAGAGTTCACCGTCGCGGTCGGCGCGCAGCTGATCGGCGAAGGTGTGGTCGGGGTCGACATCCGAACGCAGCATCAGGGTGTTGACGAACATGCCGACCAGGTCGTCGAGGCGGGTGTCGCCCCGCCCGGCCACCGGCGTGCCGATGACGATGTCGCGGCCGCCGGTGACGACGCGCAGCACCACCGCCAGCGCCGAGCGCAACACCATGAACAGACTCACGCCCTGCGCGCGGGCCAGCTCCTCGAGCCGCTCCCGCAGCTCTTCCGGCATCCGGATCCGCACGGTGCCGGCGCTGTTGGTCGGCTGGGCCGGGCGCGGCCGGTCGTAGGGCAGCGGCAGCTCCTCCGGCAGGCCCTCGAGGGTCTCGCGCCAGAACCGCAGCTGCACCGCCGCGGCGCTGGCCGGATCGGATTCGTCGCCGAGGCATTCGCGTTGCCACAGACTGAAATCGGCATACTGCACCGGCAGCGGCGCCCAGGCGGGAGCCGCCCCGTCGCGGCGCGCGGTGTAGGCGACCATCAGATCGGTGGTGAGCGGTCCCAGCGACCAGCCGTCCGCGGCGATATGATGGACCACGATGCCCAGCTGATAGGTGCGAATCCCGGTGCGCAGCACCGTCATTCGCAACGGAATCTCCCGGGTGAGATCGAATCCGCGCTGGGCGAGGCCGCGCAGCGCCAGCCGGGCGCCGTGGTCGTCGGTCACCTCGGGTTCCAGCACCGGCAGGCAGCGGTCGGAGTCGAGGACCAACTGGTACGGACCGGCCTGATCCTCGGGGAAGATCGTGCGCAGCACCTCGTGCCGGTCGACCAGATCGGCTACCGCGGCGCGCAGGGCGGGCAGATCCGGATCGCCGTCGATGCGCAACGCGAAAGCGATGTTGTAGGCGCTGGATTCGGGGTCGAAGCGGTTCAGGAACCACATCCGCTGCTGCGGCAGCGACAGCGGAATCCGGCCGGGGCGCGGGTCGTACCGCGTCAGCGCCACCCGGTTCGTGCGCGGCGCGTGTTCCAGGTGCGCCGCGACACCGGCTACGGTGGGCGTTTCGAAAATGGCCCGGACCGGCAGTTCGACGCCGAATTCGGTGTGCAGTGCGGCGGTGAGCCGCGTCGCCAGCAGCGAGTTGCCGCCGGCGTCGAAGAAGCTGTCCTCGGCGCCCGGTACGGCGTGGCCGAGCACCGTGGCGAAGACCTGCGCGACCCGCTGTTCCAGTTCCGATTCCGGCGCCCGGGACGGTCCGGCGGTGGTGAAGACCGGCGCGGGCAGCGCCTTACGGTCGACCTTGCCCGCCGGAGTCACCGGCACCCGGTCCAGCACCGTGATCGCCGCCGGAACCATATAGGCGGGCAGGTGGCGGCGCGCGGTCTCGAGCACCTCGGCCGGATCGATCTCGGTGTCGGCGGCCAGATAGGAGGCCAGCCGGGCGGCACCGTGCTCACCGGTGTGCACGACGGTCATCGCGAACCGCACACCCGGATGCGCGCGCAGCACATGGTCGATTTCGCGCAGTTCGATGCGGAAGCCGCGGATCTTCACCTGATCGTCGGCGCGGCCCAGGAAGCGCAGCACACCGTTGCCGTCGGTCGTCACCAGATCGCCGGTGCGGTACATGCGCTCGCCGCGGCGCCCGTGCGGATTCGCCGGGAACCGGGCGGCGGTCAGGCCGTGGCGGCCCAGATAGCCGCGCGCCAGGCCGGGCCCGGAGATGTACAACTCCCCCGCGACGCCGGGCGGAACCGGACGCAACCGGTTGTCCAGGATGAACAATCGCATCCCACGCACCGGCTTGCCGATGGGGACGGGACGGCCCGCGACCATCGGATCGCTGGCGGTGGCGGCGACGGTGGCCTCGGAGGGGCCGTACATGTTGTGCATGCGCCGCCCGGCGGTCCAGGTGCGGACCAGATCCTCGGGGCATGCGTCACCGCCGACGATGACGGCCTCGAGATCGTCGAGGCCGTCCGGGGATACGGTCGCCAGCGCGGCCGGGGTGATGAACGCGTGGGTGATCCGCTCGTCGCGCAGCAGCCGCGCGAGCTCGGCGCCGCCGTAGAGTCCGGCCGGCGCGACCACGATGGTGGCGCCCGCGGCGAAGCCCAGCAGCAGTTCGAGCACCGAGGCGTCGAACGAGGGCGAGGAGAAGTGCAGCGTGCGCGCCGTGTCGTTGACCCGGAACAGGTGCATCTGCTCGTGCGCGAGCGAGGCGATACCACCGTGGGTGACCACGACCGCCTTGGGCCGGCCGGTCGAGCCGGAGGTGTAGATCAGATACGCCGGATGCGAAATACGCAGCGGCAGTGGACGATCCCGGTCGGTGATCGGCGCGGACGAGACCCGCGCGAGGGCGTCGGTGAGGACGCCCGAATCCATCAGCAGCCAGTCGGCGCCCTGTTTGCGGTGGCGCCCGCGGTGCATCGGCCGCTCCGGCATGGCGGCGTGGCTGCGGGCGTCGGTCACGCCGAGCATCGCGCCGGAATCGGCGAGCATGTGCTCGATGCGTTCGGCGGGGTAGCCGGGGTCGACCGGCACATAGGCGGCACCGGTCTTGGCGACCGCCCAGATCGCGGTGATCGAGGCCAGGCTGCGCGGCAGCGCGATCGCGACCACCACCTCGGGACCGGCGCCGTGTTCGATCAGCACCCGGGCCAGCCGGTTGGAGGCCTCGTCGAGCTCCCGGTAGGTGGTGTCGCGGCCCCGGTATCGGACCGCCACCAGCTCCGGCACCCGTTCCGCGGTTTCGTGCAGCAGCCGCGCCAGGCTCAGCGGCGGCACACCGGGCGCGCCCGCGATCGGCACCAGTTTGCCGACCTCCCGCGCGTCGAGAATCGGCAGATCACCGACCGGGGTCTCCGGCGCGCCGACCGCGGCATCGAGCAGCCGGACGAAACGCCGCGCCACCGACTCGACCGTGGAGTGGTCGAAAACGTCGGCGGCGTAACCGAATTCGGCGGTCAGCGGGCCGTCCTCGGCGTCGGCGGCATCGCTGTCGTGGACGATCAGTTGCAGATCGAATTTCGCGACGCCGACATCCATCGGCAGCACCCGCGCGCTGAGACCGGGCAGGTCGACCCGCAGTTCGGGGTTGTTCTCGTAGGACAGCATCACCTGGAACAGCGGGTGCCGGCCTGCGTCGCGAGACGGGTTGACGACCTCGACCAGCCGCTCGAACGGCACATCGGCGTTGGCGAAGGCGTCGAGGTCGGTTTCGCGGACGCGGTCGAGCATGCGATCGAATCCGGTGGCGGGGTCCACCTCGGTGCGCAGCACCAGGGTGTTGACGAACATGCCGACCAGGTCGTCGAGCGCGGGATCGGAGCGGCCCGCGATCGGGGTGCCGATGGCGATATCGGCGGTGCCGCACAGGCGTGAGAGCAGGCTCGCCAGGGCGGCATGCATGATCATGAACGTGCTGACGCCGCGCTCGACCGCCACTGCGGCCACCGCGCGGCGGGTTTCGGCCGGAATCGTGAATTCGACTCGGCCACCAGCGGTGTCGCGCTGCCGCGGGCGCGGGCGATCGAGCGGAAGGTCCAGCTGATCGGGGAGGTCGGCCAGGGCGGTGCGCCAGTAGGCCAGCTGCCGCGCCAGCGCGCTGGTGGGGTCGGTCTCGTCCCCCAGCAGTTCGCGCTGCCACAGGGCGAAATCGGCGTACTGCACCGGCAGCGGCGCCCACTGCGGGGCCCGCCCCGTGGTCCGCGCGGCGACTGCACCCATCAGGTCGCGGGCCAGCGGCGCCACCGACCAGCCGTCACCGCAGATGTGGTGCAGGACCACCAGGAAGATGTGTTCGTCGGGTCCGGTGGCATACAGCGCCACCCGGATCGGCGCCTGACTGCGCAGATCGAAGCCGTATCCGGCGTATTCGGTGGCCAGGGCCAGCGGGTCGGCACCGGTGGTGTCGATCGGCTCGAGGTTCAGCGGGATCTCGGCGGCCGGGTGGATCACCTGGACCGGGCCGGTCGGCGAATCGGGGAAGGTGGTGCGCAGGCTCTCGTGCCGGTCGAGCACATCGAGCAGCGCGGCGCGCAGCACCTCGACCTCGAGCGGTCCGCTCAGCTCGACGGCCAGCGGCATGTTGTAGGCGCCGGCGTGTTCGGCGAAGCGGTTGAGGATCCACAGCCGCTGCTGAGCGAGCGAGAGCGGAATGCGTTGCGGCCGTGGGCCGGCCACCAGTTTCGGAGAGGACCGGTCGACGCCGTGCGCGCCGATCCGTTCGGCGAGCTGGGCGACCGTCGGCGACTCGAACAGATCCCGGATGGTCAGTCCGGAACCGAAGGCGGCGTTGATCCGGGCCACAGCCCGGGCGGCCGACAGCGAATTGCCCCCGAGGTCGAAGAAGCTGTCCTCGACGCCGAGACTCTCACAGCCGAGGACCTCGGTGACGAGGGCGGCCAGCTGACGTTCGGTGGCCGTGCGCGGCTCGACGATGCCGTCGCCGCCGCGGCGCGCGGGCGCCTCCGGTGCGGGCAGCGCCTTGCGGTCGATCTTTCCGTTGGCGCTCAACGGCAATTCGTCGAGCACGACGACCACCGTCGGCACCATGTACCCGGGCAGGACGCCGCGCAGGTCGGCGATCAGCGCAGCGCTGTCGACGGTATGTCCCGGTGCGGCCACCACGTAGCCGACCAGCTCGTCACCGGCCGGGGTGGTGTGGGCGACGCAGACCGCGCGGGCGATCCGCTCGTCGGCCAGCAGCGCCGCCTCGACCTCGCCCAGCTCGATCCGCTGCCCGCGGATCTTCACCTGAAAGTCACTGCGCCCCAAGTATTCCAGGGCCGCGGGCAACCGGTCGGCACCGCTGGCGGGCGGGATCGGATCCATCCGCCAGCGCACCAGGTCGCCGGTGCGATACATGCGCGTGCCGGGGGTGAACGGATTGGCCACGAAGCGATCCGCGGTCAGGCCGGGCCGGCCCAGATAGCCGCGGGCCAGCTGCACGCCGGCCAGATACAGTTCGCCGACCACACCGGGCGCGACCGGCCGCAAGGTCTCGTCGAGGACGTAGACCTGGGTGTTCCAGACCGGCGCGCCGATCGGGATGACGTCGTTCTCCGGCGCGCACGCCCAGTACGTGACGTCGACGGCCGCCTCGGTGGGCCCGTACAGGTTGTGCAGCTGCGCCCCACCGGCCGATGCCGCCGATCCGGACCGTCGCGCACCGGGAACCACGGCGTGGAAATCGCGGACGGTCGCCGCCGGCAATGCCTCACCGCTGCAGAACACCCGGCGCAGTCCGCCGCAGCCGCGCACATCGGTATCGGTGACGAAGACCGACAGCATCGACGGCACGAAATGGGCTGTGGTCACGTTCTTTTCGGCGATGATCCGCGCGAGATAGGCGGGATCGCGGTGGCCGTCCGGCGCGGCGATCACCAGCCGCGCGCCGATCTGCAACGGCCAGAAGAACTCCCACACCGACACATCGAAGGTCGCGGGAGTCTTCTGCAGGACGGTGTCGCTGTCGTCGAGTGGATACCGGTGCTGCATCCACGCCAGGCGGTTCACGATGGCGGCGTGGGTGATGCCGACGCCCTTGGGTTTACCGGTGGAGCCGGAGGTGAAGATCACGTAGGCCAGGTGGTCGCGGCGCAGCGGTGCGCGCCGGTCGGCGTCGGTGATCGGCGGTTCGGCGCCGGACTCGTCGGTGCCGAGTTCCTGGACGTCGATCACCGCGACCTCTGCGGGGAAGTCGACCTCGTCCCGGGCCGCGGTCAGCACGCACAAGGGCGCGGCCTGTTCGAGGATGTGCGCGGTGCGCTCGGCCGGATGATCGGGATCGATCGGCAGATAGGCCGCCCCCGCGCGCACGATCGCGTACATGCCGACCGCCAGGTCGAGGCTGCGCCGCATGGCCAGGCCCACGACCGTGTCGGGTCCGGCGCCGCGGGCGATCAGCATGCGGGCCAGCCGGTCCGCACGCTGCCGTAGTTGTTCGTAAGTCAGTGTGTCGCCGTCGAATTCGAGTGCGATCGCATCCGGCGTGGCCCGCGCCTGCGTGCCGAACAGGTCGGCGAGCGTGCCCGGCTGCTCCGGCACCGCGGTCGCGTTCCACTGCCGCAGCACCTCGTCGCGTTCGGCGTCGGTGATCACCGGCACCGCCGCGACCGGATCGGCCGGATCGGCGGTCAGAAATCGGTTCAGGTAGCCGAGAAACCGCTCGTGGTGGCGCGCCAGTTCGGCCGTGCCGTAGAGCTGCGGGTTGGCCTCGAAATCGACGTGGATGCGCCCACCCTCGCCGTTGTAGAGGTTGATCGACAGATCCTCGACCGGTCCGGTCGACAGCACGTTCAACGAGCCGACGAAGCTGCCGAAGTTCAGTTCGCTGTGGAACAGCATGATGTTGACCATCGGCCCGAAGAAGCCGCGGGCATCGCGCGAATAACCGCAGTCACGTCTGATGTCGTCGTGGCGGTAACGCTGGTGCCGCAGGGCGCCGGTGATCTGCAGTTCGGTGGCCTTGACCACGTCGGCGACCGTGGTGCCGGCATCGAATCGCACCCGGATGGGCACCACGTTCGACACCACACCCGCGGAGCGGCGCAGCGCGACCGTGGTCCGCGCGGACATCGGCAGGCTCAGCACCACATCGGAGGTGCCGGTCACCGCGCGCACGTACCCGGCCAGCGCCGCGACCACCAGTGCGGAGTTCTGCGTAGCGAAAGTGGTTGCGGCGGTATCGAGTTCGGCTTCGGTCTCGGCGTCGAGCACGGCCGCGGCGATGCGCCGGCCGGCATCCGGCGTGGACGAGGCGATCCCCGACGACGACAGTGTCAGCGGCTCGCCCACCCCTGCGAGCTGCTCCCGCCAGTACTCCCGGTCGGCGCGGTAGCGGCTCGACTCCCGGTACTGCGACTCCCCGGCGTAGATCTCGGCCAGCGAAGCGGCCCGCGAGACCGAGGGCTCGGTATGTTTCTCCAGGGCGGTGTAGATCTCGGCGGTGCGGGTGAGCGCGTTCATGGCGCCATAGCCGTCGATGACGATGTGGTGAGCGCGGCAGTACCAGATGTAGTCCTGGTCGCCGAGGCGAAGGACGACGTTGATGGTCAACGGCTCGTGTTCGATATCGATCGGGCTGCTGGCGTGCTCGTTCATCCACCGCAGCGCCGCCGCGCGCGGATCGGGTTCCTGGCGCAGGTCTATCCGGGCCCACCCGGGCCGATGCGCCGAATCCACCACCTGCTGCGGCACGCCGTCGATTTCCACGACGCGCAGCTGGCCCACCTGGGATTCCGCGCCGAACCGCTCGATGGAGTAGAGCAGCCGGCCCACGTCGAGATCACCGTGAATTTCCACGTATTGCGCGATGGTCAGTGGCACATCGGGTCGAATCCGCTGCGCGTACCACAGGGCGGTTTGCGCCGGTGACAGAGCGAAGGGTTGTGCTGAAAATTCGCCGGAAGCACATTGGTCGACACGATCGGTGGCCAATGAACCCATCAATCACTCCGTTCTGCCGCTGTATACGCAACTCCCCGGTCCCCGTCCGCGAGCGGAAAAGCGCGCGCCAGCGGGAGGACGTGATCCACGCCCTATGATTCGGAGCCCTGTTGCGGCCGGACTGGTAACGATGTCGTGATCTTCGGCCGCGAACACCACAGGCAGATAAAGCAATTGGACAGCTATTTCACCGCAAACAACGGCCTAGCAGCTCAGCGTGCCCGTCAACGGCCGGAGCGACGGGGCGCCGTTTCCGGTGACGCAACCGGCCGGCGAATGCGATTGGACGGCCCGCGGAATCGAGGTTGTGAGAAATGCCGATTCGCGGGTACCCGCGATGTGTGATTGTCCGGAACAGCTGCGGCGGCCGTCAATCGAATGCCGGATCGCCGGTGACGTCCTCATCGGCACGACGAGTCGAACGCGTCGTTCGCCACCGAGTAGCCGCGACCAGGGCGACGGCCGCAGCAAGAATACACAACATCCGTTCCGGAAGGGGTCCCATCGCGGTCGCGGGTGTCGTTTCGCTGCGCAACGGCAGCGTCGCCTCGAGTGCGGCGGGCACGAATTTCTGGGTGTGCTGCCGCACCACGCCGTCGGCGGTGACGACCGCGCTGACACCGGTGGTCGCGGCGACCACGAGCGCCCGGCCGTGTTCGACTGCCCGCACCCGTGACATGGCCAGCTGCTGATAGGTCATATCGCTGTCGCCGAAGGTGGCGTTGTTCGTCGGCACGGTGAGCAACTGCGCGCCGGCGCGCAGCGAATCCTCGAACGCCCGGTCGAAGGCGACCTCGTAGCAGGTCGCCACGCCGATCGCGACCATCGGCCCACCGCCGGCCGGGCGGGCGTGCACGACCCCGTCGCCGTGGCCCGGGACGAAGTAGCCGGCGCGGTCGGCGTAGTCGGAGAAGTGTCGGAAGAAGCCACGGTAGGGCAGGTATTCGCCGAAAGGCTGGATGATCTTCTTGTCGTGGCGCTCCCCCGGCCCGTCGGCGTCCCACACGATCACCGAATTGGTTGTGGTGCGGTCGTCGTTGACGAGGACGGCGCCCACCAGGATCGGGGCGTGGATGTCGCGGGAGGCGGCGGTGATCTCGTCGTAGGCGTCGGAATTGCGCAGCGGGTCGATATCGGAGGAATTCTCCGGCCAGATCACCACGTCCGGCTGGGCGGCGGTCCCGGCGGCGACCGCGCGGGCCAGCTCCTCGGTACGGCGAATGTGATTGTCCAGCACGGCCCGGCGCTGGGCGTTGAAGTCCAGGCCCAGCCGCGGCACGCTGCCCTGGATAGCGGCGACCGTGATCGACCGGTCTCCGTCGTCCGGGGCGGGCAGCGCGGTCCGGAGGATCACTCCGGTAATCGGGATAATAGCCACAACCGTTGCGAGAGTGATAATTACGACCGCACGCGGTTGGTATGCCTGCGGGCGCAACCGAAGCAGAAGCGCCGCCAGAACGGTTCCGGTCAGGGCCACCGCGAAGCTCACCACCGGCGCCCCACCGAGCCAGGCCAGCGGCAGGTACCAGCCGTCGGCCTGCCCGAAAGCGAGTCGGCCCCACGGAAATCCGCCGAACGGAAAGCTGGAGCGTCCCCATTCGGTGAGAGTCCACATCAGCGCGACCCACACCGGCCAGCCCGGCAGGGGGCACACCAGCCGCGACAGCAGCCCGAACAAGCCGACATACACCGCGCATGCTGTCGAGAGCGCCAGCCACGGCACCGGGCCGACGTAGATGCCGGTCCACGGCAGCAACGGCAGGAAGAACGCGAGCCCCGCCAGCAGTCCGTAGCCGAAGCCACCGCGCAACCTCGCCGCGTCCCGCACCGTCAGCGTCAGGATCGCGATCCCGATCGGCGCGAGATACCAGCAGGTACGCGGCGGAAAGCTCGCGAACACCAACAGCCCGGCGACGACAGCGGCCCCGATCCTCCCCCATACCCGCCACGTCACGCCCAGCACCGCGCCAGCCTACTGGGATAGTGCGCGGTTCCCGCCGGCCGGGGCTCCGCGGCGGCGGCGACACTTTCGAGGAAAGCGCGGTCGGTCTCCGTCGCGTTGTTTCCTCAGGCTGTATAGATGGTCACTCCGTCGCGGACGGTGCGCAGGCAGCGCGGGAGTTCGGCGCCCTCTTCCAGGGACGGTAGGCCGGGGACGCGGGAGCGCGGATCGGTGGACCAGCGCTGGACCGTGTCCGATGCCGCGGCGACGACGAGTTCCGCGGCGTCCCAAACCGCATAGTTGGCGGGAGCGCCCGGAACCAGGGTTCCGGCGACACCGTCGCGCACACCGCCGGCCCGCCATGCGCCGCGGGTGGCGGCGGCGAAGGCGGCGCGCGGGGAGATGTGGTGGCCCGGGGTGCGGTGGTTCGCGGCCGCGCGGATGGCCTCCCACGGGTTCAGCGCCGTCACCGGGGCATCGGAGCTGATCGCCAGCGAGATGCCGGCGGCGGCCATCGCCGCGAACGGGTTGGTGGCCGCGGCGCGTTCGGCGCCCAGCCGGGTGGCGTACATCCCCTCGGCGCCACCCCACGCGGCGTCGAATCCCGGTTGCACGCTGGCGATCACGCCGAATTCGGCCAGTTTCGCGATCTGCCCGGCATCGAGCAGTTCGGCATGTTCGAGCCGGTGGCCGCGGGTGGCCACCGCCGGTGCGCCGAGTTCGCCGGCGACCCGGGCGAAGCCCTCGACCACCGCATCGATGGCGGCGTCGCCGATGGCGTGGAATCCGGCCTGAATCCCGGCCTCGGTGCAGGCCCGGACATGGGCGGCGATCGCCGCGGCGTCGAGGTAGGAGACACCGGTGGTGTCGCGGTCGGCATAGGGTTCGCGCAGCCAGGCGGTGTGGGAACCGAACGAGCCGTCGACGAACAGGTCGCCGGCCAGCCCGTGTACACCGAGTTCGCCGAGCAGCGCCCGCGCCTCGTCGGCCGAGGTGACGGCCTCACCCCAGTACGCGCGCACCTGCACACCGTGCTCGAATTCCAGCAATTCGCACACATCGGTGCGGCCGGCGATCTGGGGGCCCGCACATTCGTGGACGGCGACCACACCGTGCGCGGCCGCGTAATCGAGTGCGGTGGTCCGAGCCCGGTCGCGCTGAGCGCGGTCGAGACCGTCGAGTGCGGCCTCGCGAACGAGGTGATGCGCGTCGGCGCGAAGCGGTGCGCCGGCGGTGTAACCCGCGGCCGCGCGAACGCCGCTCACCGTGTCGAGCAGCGCGGTCGAGGCGACCGCGGAATGGGCGTCCACGCGGGCCAGATAGGCCGGACGGCCGGGCCCGGCGGCGGCATCGATCTCGTCGACGGTGGGCGGGCGACCCTCGGGCCAACGGGTTTCGTCCCAGCCGTCGCCGATGATCGTCCCGGTATGGGTGGCGGCGTACTCGCGCACCAGCTCCAGGCATCGCGCGAGCGAATTCGCCTGGGACAGGTCCAAACCCGTCAGTTGCAGACCGAGCGCGGTGACGTGCACGTGCGGATCGACGAAGGCCGGGGCGACGAAAGCGCCGTCCAGATCGACGATTTCGGCGTCGGGGTGCAAAGCGCGGCCGGGGCGTTCGGCGCCCAGCCAGACCACGGTGCCGTCGGTGACCGCCATCGTGGTGGCATCGGGGGAACTGGAACTGTAGATTCGGCCGCCGACCAGCAACTGGGTACTCACGGGTGACCAGTGTGCCGCACGGCCGGCGGCCCGCGATCAGTGCGGGTCGGTCAGCGGGGGTCGATCATGCGCCGCGCGTGCCCCTGCCCGTCGTCGTAGAACTGCTCGACGACCACCCCGTCCACGACCTCTCCGGAGGGTTCCACCACCACGCCGCGATAGCCGGTGGCCATGGTCAGCCGGTCGATGCGCCGCAGCGCCGCGGCCGAGACCAGCGGTCGCACCAGCGCGCGGGTGGGAAGAAGCAGTAGCAGTCCGAATACCGAGGTGACCAGGCCGGGAACGAACATCAGCAGCGCGCCCACCCCGACCAGCGCGCCGTCGGCGACGGCGGTTCCCGGGGCGATCTCGCCGCGGCGGGCACGACGGAACTGCTGGAAGACCCGGCGGCCCTGGGACCGCACCAGGATCAGCCCGAGCGCGGACCCGGCGATGAGCAGCAGAATGGTCGGCACGGCACCGATGAGGTGGCCGACCACGACCAGCGCCGCGATCTCGACGACGAGATAGAGGGCGAACAACAGGGCGGGCATCGGCGATCCTTTCCACGATCTACCCTGCCCAACGCGCGACGATCCCGATTTTCTCCCGATTCGGGCATATCACCGCTCATCCCGGTCAGGTACCCGGCGTGACCAGCCCTGTTTCATAAGCCAGCACGACCGCCTGCACCCGGTCGCGCAGTCCCAGTTTGGTCAGCACCCGGCCGACGTGAGTCTTGACCGTGGCTTCCGAGAGATACAGCTCGGCGGCGATCTCGGCGTTGGAGCGTCCGGCGGCGATCTGTTCGAGCACCTCGCGTTCGCGCGCGGTGAGCACGTCGAGCACCGATGGGTCGCGCACGCGGGCGGGGTCGGCGGCGATCAGCCGGTGCAGCAGCCGCTTGGTCACCTTCGGCGAGACCACGGCGTCACCGGCCGCGACGCTGCGGATGGCGGAGATCAGATCCTCCGGCGGGGTGTCCTTGAGCAAGAAACCACTGGCGCCGGCCCGCAGGGCGCCGAGCGCGTGTTCGTCGAGATCGAAGGTGGTCATCACCAGAACCCGGCTGCCACACCCGGATTCGAGGATCTGAGCGGTGGCGGCGACGCCGTCGACCACCGGCATCCGCACATCCATCAGCACCACGTCGGGGGCCAGCTCACCGGCCAGGCGCACGGCGGTCGCGCCGTTGTCGGCCTCGGCGACGACGTCGACGTCCGGGTGCGCGCCCAGCACCATCTTGAGTCCGGCACGCATGAGTTCCTGATCGTCGACGACGAGTACGGTGATCGGCACCGCACCAATCTAACCGGGACTCCTCGCCCGGTCAGTCGGGTAGTTCACGCTGCAGGGGAATGGTGGCGCAGACGCGCCAGCCGCCCTCGGGACGTCGTCCCACCTCGAGGGTGCCGCCGAGTACCGCGATCCGCTCCCGCATCCCGACCAGTCCCAGTCCGCTGCCGGCGATGCCGTTGCGCAGCGCGGTGTCGTCCACGACGGGAGGCTGCGTGGCCACGGTGGACCCGCTCGCGGACGGCCCGGCGTCGCCGCGGTCGAGGACCTCGACCAGCACGTCCGCGTCGCGTCGCCGCACCCGTACCCAGGCCTGCGGGTCGGGGCCGGCGTGGCGGAAGGTGTTGGTCAGCGATTCCTGGACGATGCGGTGCATGCCGAGGCTCACCTCGGGGGCGACATCGTCGAGTTCTCCGGTGAGTTCCAGTTCCACGGCCAGCCCGGCGCTACGCATCATCTCCACCACCTTCGCGAGTCCGGCGGTGCCGTGTTGCGGCAGCTGCTCCGGGGCGTGTTCGGTGCGCAGCAGTTCCACCGTGCGGCGCAGTTCCCGCAGCGCCTCGCGGCCGGTGCCGGCGATGGTGGCCAGCGCCTGTTCGGCGACCTCGGGGTCGCGGCGCAGCGCGTATTTCGCCCCGTCGGCCTGCACGATGATGACGCTGACCGCGTGGGCGACCACATCGTGGAGTTCGCGGGCGATGCGGGTGCGTTCGGCCGAGACCGCGTCGTGGGCGCTGCGTTCGCGGTCGTAGTCGGCGACGGCGAGCCGGGCCGCGACTTCGGCGTCGTAGGCGTGGCGGGCGCCGAGGAATTCCGCGAGGGTCCAGCACAGCGCGTAGAACATGATCAGGAAGCCGATGACGATCGGCACCGACTGGTCGACCACAGCCAGCGAGAACGCCCCGTCCACGGCGAGGCCGACCAGATACAGCAAACCCTCGCGTCGGCCCACGTACGCGACGAGAGTGTAGAGCGCGACGCCGACCGCCAGCAGCGCCGGCGGCTGCAGATCCTCGTGCAGGACCACGCTCACCGCGCTGGTCGTGATCGACAGCACCAACAGGGCGACCGCACTGGCCCGCGGATAGCTGCGCCGCCAGATCACCGGCACCGGAACCAGCAGCCCGAGGATCAGATAGACGATCGCATGATCCTTGCCGCCGAGCGTGAGCAGATCCAACAGCACCAGTGCGGCCGCGAGGATGGAATCGGCGACCATGGGTTTGCCACGGAGCCACAGACTGAATCGGCGCACCCGCTCAGCCTAGGTGGCCGCCACCTCGACACCGCGCGCCACGATTTGCCGCACGTCGCCGACTCTGATTGGGTCGCCGCCGTGGGTATGGCCGAGTGGGCGGTGCTGCTGCCCGCGGCCACGGCCGCAGGATGGGTGGACGCGGTGGTGGGCGGTGGCGGATTGATCATTCTGCCGACACTGCTACTGGTGGCGCCGACGCTGCCCCCGCAGACCGCGCTGGGCACGAACAAGATCGCCGCATTCGCCGGAACCAGTGCCGCAGCGCTGACTTTCGCGCGCCGGGTGCCGATGCGATGGCCGCTCATGCTGTCGGGTGCGGCGATCGCGGCGTGCGCGGCGGCCGCCGGTTCGGCCGCGGTGGCCCTGATCGACCGGCGCTATTTCATCCCGATCGTGATGACGGTGCTGATCGGTGTCGCGATCGTGGTGGCGACGCGGCCCTCGATCGGGGTGACGATGGCGACCCACCCGCCGACCCGGCGCCGCACGATCCTGGTGGTGGGCCTGTCGGCCGGGCTGATCGGCGGCTACGACGGGCTGGTCGGCCCCGGTACCGGCACCTTCCTGATCATCTCCTTCGCCACCCTGCTCGGTACCGAGTTCGTGCGCGCCGCGGCCATGGCGAAGGTGATCAACTGCGGATCCAATCTCGGCGCGCTGATCCTGCTCGCCGCCACCGGGCACATCATCTGGTCGGTGGGCCTGGGCATGGCGGTGGCGAATATCGCGGGGTCCGTGGTGGGTTCGCGGATGGCGATCGCGCGCGGGGCCGGGTTCGTGCGCGCGGTGCTGCTGATCGTGGTGACCGTGATGGTGGTGCGCCTGGGCTGGCAGCAGTTCGGCTGAGCGGCGCTCAGCAGCGCGCCTCCGCGGTCAGATGCCGGCCGGCCGAGAGCCAGGGCGCCAGCACCCGCGAGGTGGTCTCGCGGATGGTGCGATGCAGCCGTTCCCCGTCCTCGATCGCGTGGCGGCCGGAGAACAGCACGGTCAGCGCACCCGACACCGCCCCGACGACCGCGCCGACCAGCGCGGCCGCGCCGACCTCGTCCAATTCGTCGGGGAAGGCGTCGCGCAGCCGCCGCGCGATCTCCTGCTGCGCGGCCAGCTGGGCGTGCGCGGCCCGGCCGCTGACGGCGGGAACGGTGCGCGAGACCTGGGCGCGCAACACGGCGATGCGGGCCGCCAGATCGTCGCCGAGGTGATCACCGGGATTGTCCCCGGCGGCCCGCAGCGCGCGCAGCAGCACCTCGACGGGTCGTTCGTCGGCACGGCGGCTGGCGATCGCGGCCACCGCCGCGGTGACGCGTTCATCGGGTTCGGGGAAGAGCAGTTCCTCTTTGCTCTCGAAGTAGTTGAAGAACGTCCTCGTACCCACCTCGGCGGTCGCGGCGATATCGGCGACGGTGGTCGCCTCGTAGCCGCGGGATTCGAACAGATCGGCGGCAGCCTCGAGGAGGGCGCGGCGGGTGCGTTCCCGCTTACGGTCACGGAGTGCGGATGGCGGCACGCGGGCAGACAGTACGCCATCGGCGCCGCAACCTGCGGCAGGCTGCGCGTTTCGCGCGCGTTTCAGTCCGTGCCACACCGCATTTCGTGCATGTTTGCATCGTCTGCAAACATGCACGGCGTGTCGCGTTGGGTCCCCGAGTGTTTCGCCGCACCCGTCGGCGAATCTGTTGGCCCGGCCGGCGTTCAGCAATTAGCGTAGGCCGGGTGAGCATCGCATCTGCGGCCGTGGACGACCAGTTCCGTGCGCTGCCGCTGGCCGCCCTGACCGATGCGGCGTTGACGGCGGCGCGCGCGGCCGGCGCCGAGTACGCCGATCTGCGGGTGCATCGGCTGCTGACGCAATCGATCCGGTTGCGCGACGGCCGCGTCGAATCCATCGACAATGCCGACGACCTGGGTTTCGCGGTCCGCGTGATCGTCGACGGCACCTGGGGTTTCGCCTCGCACTGCGAACTGACACCCGCGACCGCCGTGGCGGTGGCCCAGCGCGCGGTCACTGTCGCGGCGACGCTGCAGGCGCTCAACCGCGAGCGGGTCGAACTCGCCGGCGAACCGGTCTATCGCGACGCGACCTGGGTCTCGCCCTACGAGGTGGACCCGTTCACCGTGCCCACGCCGGAGAAGGTCGCGCTGCTGCAGGACTATTCGCAGCGCCTGTCCTCGGCCGCGGGCATCGATCACGTGACGGCATCGGTGCTGCAGGTCAAGGAGCAGACCTACTACGCCGACACCGCGGGTTCCACGATCACCCAGCAGCGGGTGCGACTGCATCCGCAACTCGAGGCGATCACCGTCGACGCCGCGACGGGTGGTTTCGAGACCATGCGGACCCTCGCCGCCCCGGCCGGCCGGGGCTGGGAGTACGTCACCGGCGCCGACGGCGTCTGGGACTGGAACGAGGAACTGGCACGGATGCCGCAGTGGCTGGCCGAGAAGGTCGCCGCGCCGTCGGTGACGCCGGGTCCCACCGACCTGGTGATCGACCCGACCAATCTGTGGCTGACGATTCACGAATCCATCGGCCACGCCACCGAATACGATCGCGCGATCGGCTACGAATCGGCCTACGCCGGAACCTCCTTCGCCACTCCCGACAAGCTCGGGACGCTGCGCTACGGCACCCCGATCATGCACGTCACAGGCGACCGGACCCAGGAGTACGGCCTCGCGACGGTCGGCTACGACGACGAGGGTGTGGCCGGGCAGCGCTGGGATCTGGTGCGCGACGGCATCCTTGTCGGCTATCAGCTCGACCGGGTCTTCGCGCCTCGTCTCGGGGTGCCCCGGTCCAACGGCTGCTCCTACGCCGATTCCGCCCATCACGTGCCCATCCAGCGCATGGCCAACGTGTCGCTGCAGCCCGATCCGGAGTCCGATACCAGCACCGCCGAGCTGATCTCGCGCGTCGAGGACGGGATCTACATCGTGGGCGACCGGTCCTGGTCGATCGACATGCAGCGCTACAACTTCCAGTTCACCGGGCAGCGCTTCTTCCGGATTCGCAACGGGGAGTTGGCCGGACAGCTGCGCGACGTCGCCTACCAGGCCACCACCACCGACTTCTGGGGCGCGATGGAAGCCGTCGGCGGCCCGTCGACCTGGGTCCTCGGCGGGGCGTTCAACTGCGGTAAGGCCCAGCCCGGCCAGGTCGCGGCGGTATCGCACGGATGTCCGTCGGTGCTGGTGCGCGGGGTGAACATCCTCAACACCCGCCAGGAGGCGGGGTGAGTAACCCTCGCGCAGCCACTCGCCGCGCCGACCGGGTGCGGGTGTCCCGCCGGACACAGGAGGCGGGGTAATGGCCACGATTCGGAATTGGCACACAACGCGGGAGGCCGGTCGGTGACGATGATGCACGGCGCGGAGGTCGTGGAGCGGGCGCTGGCCGTCGCGCGCGCGGACGAGACGATCGTCATCGTCACCGACGCGTCCGAGGCCTCGCTGCGCTGGGCCGGCAATTCCATGACCACCAACGGGTCGTCGGTGTCACGATCCTGGGCGGTGGTGTCGATCCTGCGCGAGGGCCCGCGCTCGGCGCGGGTGGGCAGTGTCGGTTCCACGAGCGTGGATCCCGCCGAGATCGAGGCTGTGGTGCGCAGCGCCGAAGAGGCGGCTCGCACGGCCGAACCCGCCGCGGACGCGATGCCGCTGCTGGACCCGGAAACCGCGGGCGCACACCCGGATTCGGAGTGGGCGGGTCCCGTGCGCGAGACCGGCATCGAGGTATTCACCGGACTCGCCGGTGAGCTCGCGGTCGGGTTCGCCGGCGCCGACCGGCTCTACGGTTTCGCCCACCATCAGCTGCACACCACCTGGCTGGGCACGTCCACCGGCATCCGCCGCCGGTGGACCGAGCCCACCGGATCCATCGAGATCAACGGCAAACGCGGCGGGGACGGTGATCCCGCGAGCGCCTGGGTGGGCGCGCCGACCGCCGACTTCACCGATATCGGCGTCACCGCACTGCTGGCCGAGCTGAGCCGGCGCCTGGACTGGTGTGCCCGCCGGGTCGAGCTGCCGGCCGGTCGCTATCCCACCCTGCTGCCGCCCTCGGCGGTCGCCGATCTGCTGATTCCGATGCTGTGGTCGATGGACGGACGCGGCGCCCACGAGGGGCACACCGCATTCGCCCGGGCCGGTGGCACCCGCATCGGCGAGCGGCTCACCGACCTGCCGCTGACGTTGTACTCGGATCCGACTGCCGCGGGTTTGGAGTACCGGCCGTTCGTCGCGACCGCCGCCTCGTCGGAGACCTCCTCGATCTTCGACAACGGCCTCTCGGCCGGCCGCGTGGACTGGCTGCGCGAAGGAGTGATCGAGTCGCTGATCTATCCGCGCGCGGTGGCCGCCCAGTACGACGCTCCGGTCACGGTGGCCGGTGAGAATCTGCTGCTGAGCGGCGGGACGGACACCACTCTCGAGCAGATGATCGCCACCACCGAGCGTGGCCTGTTGCTGACCTGTCTGTGGTACATCCGCGAGGTCGATCCGGCCACGCTGTTGCAGACCGGCCTGACTCGCGACGGGGTGTACCTGGTGGAGGACGGCGCGGTCACCGCGGCGGTCAACAACTTCCGCTTCAACGAGAGCCCGCTGGATCTGCTGCGCCGCGCCACCGAGGTCGGCGCCACCGAGATCACGCTGCCGCGCGAATGGAAGGACTGGTTCACCCGCACGGCCATGCCGCCGATGCGGATTCCCGACTTCCACATGTCCTCGGTCAGCCAGGCCACCTGAGCGCGGTCACCCGCGCTCAGCGCATCGATCGCGGCCGCAGCCGCACGACCACCGTGCCGCGGCCGAGGGCGGCGCGCAGCTGTTCCCGGTCGACATTGCCGTCGGCATCGAGGCTGATCCCGGCGAAGCGGCCGTGCGTCGGATTCTGGGTGAGGATGATGCGATAGGGCTCGGCGATCTCGTCTTCGCCCGAGATCACCTCCCAGTCCGCGAGCCGCTCCCGGCCGCGCCAGGTGATCCGCACCGGTTCGCCCGGCCGCAGATTGCGCCGCCAGCCCGCCGCGGTGCCGACCAGCAGTGCGCCGTCGGATTCGGCGTAGCTGACCGGATTGGCGTAAACGCGGCCGGTTTTGCGACCGACCACGGTGACGATCATCAATTTCGCGCTGAGCAGGCGATGCAGCGGCGACCGCAACAGGGCGCGCATGCCGGCGTCGACCGCCGTCTGCATACGCAACCGGCCCCGGCCCGCCGATTCGCCCGCCGCGGCGCCGGCTGATAGGGGTGTGCTGGGAGTGGACATGTCGACAGCTCCGATCAGTATTTTCGAGTGCCTACTCAGAAAATACGACGGGTTGCGGCATACTGCAAGGGCACGACCGATCGGAAGGAACACGCGGTGCCGCGCCAGCACGCCCAGAACACCGAACCGCCCGCACGCACGCGGGGGCGGCCGCGCAGCGGGGTGCGGGAGGCCGTTATCGTGGCCGCACAGGAAGTCCTCACCGGTTCCGGGGTCGCGCGGCTCACCACCAAGGAAGTCGCCACTCGCGCCGGCGTCGCCGAATCGAGCATCTTCTATCACTTCGGCGATCGCACCGGCCTGCTCCAAGCGGTGATCCAGCATCACCTGCGGCCACTGAAGGATATGCTCGCCGATCCGTCCCATTCCGCGGACACGGCCGAATCTGCCGATCTGAGAAGCGATCTCGTGCACCTGGTGACCGTGTTGGAGGACTTCTTCCGTGCCGCGCTACCGGTCATGGCGGCGATCGACTCCGACGCCGAATTGCGCGCGGTCTACTCCGAACGCAGCCGCGACTTCGATCTGGGCCCGCATCGCGCCCTGGACGTGGTGATCGGACACCTGTCGGCCCGCCACCACATCGTCACCGAATCACGCACCGCCGCACTACTGCTGGTGGGCGCGGCCCACCAGCGAGCGCTCCAGTCGCGGATGAGCCCTCCGGAAGCACGGGCCGCACTCCCCTCCCCGGAGGCGATAGCCGACGCGACCCTCCCCCTGTTCCGCGCGGAGAACTCCTAGTTACCGTCAGGCCGAGGCGCTGAGGCGGGCGGACTGCCACACCTCGGCCAACTCCTGCAGCGGAATTCCGAGCGCCCCGGATAGTCCGACCACGGTGCCGAATGCCGGGCTGGGCAGCCGGCCGGATTCGATCTTGCGCAGCGTTTCCGGTGAGATGCCGGCCGCGCGGGCGATCTCCACGGGATCCCGGTCGCCCCGGACCGCACGCAGATGCGCGCCCAGGCGGCGACCAGCCTCCACCTGGGCCGGGGTCAGCGGAAGTCGAACCATGCCCCCAGCATAGATCTGGTATTCAAATACCGCTACGGTTAGAGTCGGTATATAAATACCGATACCAGGGAGGTTTCGTGGTCGAACTGAAGACCGCCGCCGAGATCGAGCGGATGGGCGTGGCCGGACGCTTCGTCGCCGAGGTGCTCGCGGAGCTGCGGGAAAAAGCCGAGGTCGGGGTGAATCTGCTCGATCTGGAGAAGCATGTGCGGCAACGCATCCGGGAACGAGGGGCGGTGTCGTGCTATTGGGACTATGCGCCCTCGTTCGGGCGCGGCCCGTTCCGCAACACCGTCTGTCTCTCGGTCAACGACGCGGTCCTGCACGGACTGCCCTACGACTACCGGCTGCGCGACGGTGATGTGCTGACCATGGATCTGGCGGTCTCGGTCGACGGCTGGGTCGCCGACGCCGCGGTCAGCACCATCGTCGGCACCGCCGATCCCGAGGACGCCCGGCTGGTGGCCGCGACCGAGGAGGCCTTGGCCGCCGCCGTCGAGGTCGCCCGGCCGGGAGGACGGCTCGGCGACATCTCCGCGGCCATCGCGGCCGTCGCGCGGCGGCACGGCTATCCCGTCAACACCGAATTCGGCGGCCACGGGCTCGGTCGCACCATGCACGAGGATCCGCACGTTCCCAACGCCGGTCGCGCCGGGCGCGGCATGCGGCTCGTCCCCGGCCTGACCATCGCGATCGAGCCCTGGTTCGCCCGCACCACCGATCGCATCATCACCGATCCGGACGGATGGACGATCCGTTCCGCCGACGGCTCGCGCACCGCACATTCCGAACATACGGTCGCCATCACCGACGCGGGCCCCCGAATCCTCACGCACACGGCATGATTCACCCCTGGGCCATGCCGATCAGGCAGTGTCGTTCGGAGCAGGATCGGGGAACGGAGGTTGGTGACGCTCCGCCGCCGCCTCCGGGCTCGACCGATTAGGCTCGGCAGTCGTGGACAATCCTTTCGGCCCCGCCGGTACCGCGAACTACGTTCTGCTCACCACCTACAAGAAGGACGGCACACCGGTCGCGACCCCGGTGTGGGCGGCGCTCGACGATGCGAAGTTGTACGTCTGGACCGAGACCGCGGCCTGGAAGGTCAAGCGGGTGCGGCGCAATCCGGAGGTCACCCTGCAGCCCTGCAGCGTGTCGGGTAAGCCGCACGGGGAGATCGTGCGCGGCACCGCCCGGGTGCTCGACGAGGAGGGCAGCGACCGGACCCGGCAGCTGATCAAGCGCAAGTATTCGCTCATGGGCTGGCTGATCGTCACCGGCAGCGTGCTGCGGCGCGGCCGCAAGGGCACGATCGGCATCGAAATCGCCGCTGTCCCAGCCTGATCCGAGAAGATCTCACTCGATCGGCGGTGGTCACTCCCCCGCCGGTTGGGCGGTGATCGCCAGCCCGACCGAGCGATCCTTGCCGAAGATCAACTTGTGGCCGCGGATCAGCAGGGTGCCGATCACGCCGTATTTGCGGGCGATGAGATCGCGGACCCGTTCGGTCCCGTCGCCATCGAGGACGCGCGCCGTCCCGGCGCTCACCGGCGATCCGGACGTGCGGCCGCGGGCGTCGCAGGCCTGGACCGTCACCGCGGCGTTGCGGTGCAGCCGTTTCACCTTCCAGCTCTTCGGATTGGTCCAGACCACCAGCCGGTCGCCGTCGGGAGCCACCCAGACCGGGGCCCCGACCGGCGTGCCGTCCTTCTTGTAGGTGGTGAGCAGGACGTACTTCTGCTGTGCGAGCTCGTTCCAGGTCATATCCCCACGGTAGGGGCCGAACCCCCGCCAGCACATCCGCCGCGCGGCGCAGGATCCGGTGCGCCCGCCGACGTAGCGGCCGCACCGGGGCGCACTACTCGAGTTCGCCCTCGGTTTCGAGGTAGATCTGCCGCAGCCGGTCCAGCGTTTCCGGCTGCGGGGCCTCCCACAGTTTGCGTTCGGCCGCCTCGAGCAGGCGTTCGGCGATGCCGTGCAGTGCCCACGGATTCGACTCGGTCATGAACTTGCGGTTCACATCGTCGAAAACGTAGCTCTCCGAAAGCTTTTCGTACATCCAGTCGGCGACGACATTGGTGGTGGCGTCGTAACCGAACAGGTAGTCGACCGTCGCGGCCATCTCGAACGCACCCTTGTAGCCGTGCCGGCGCATCGCCTCGAGCCAGCGCGGATTGACCACGCGGGAGCGGAACACCCGGGTGGTCTCCTCGGAGAGGGTGCGGGTGCGTACCGCGTCGGGACGCGTCGAATCGCCGATGTAGGCCTCGGGATTCTTGCCGGTCAGCGCGCGGACGGCGGCGACCATGCCCCCGTGGTACTGGAAGTAGTCGTCGGAATCGGCGATGTCGTGCTCACGGGTGTCGGTGTTCTTGGCCGCGACCGCGATGCGCCGGTAGGCAGCGCGCATATCGTCGGCGGCCGGCGCGCCGTCCAGGCCACGGCCGTAGGCGTAGCCGCCCCAGGTGGTGTACACCTGGGCCAGATCGTCGTCGGTGCGCCAGCTCTTGGAGTCGATCAGCTGCAGCAGACCGGCACCGTAGGTACCGGGTTTGGATCCGAAGATCCGGGTGGTGGCGCGGCGCCGGTCACCGTGCTCGGCCAGATCCGAATCGGTGTGCGCGCGAACGTAATTCGATTCCGCCGGTTCGTCCAGCTCGGCGACCAGCCGGACCGCGTCGTCGAGCAGCGCCAGCACGTGCGGGAACGCGTCGCGGAAGAATCCGGAGATTCGCACGGTGACGTCGATGCGCGGGCGGCCCAGCTCGGCCAGGTCGATAACCTCCAGGCGGGTCACCCGGCGGCTCGCCTCGTCCCACACCGGCCGCACACCCAGCAGCGCGAACACCTCGGCGATATCGTCACCGGCGGTCCGCATGGCCGAGGTGCCCCACACCGAGAGCCCAACCGAGCGCGGGTAGTCGCCGTGATCGGCGCGGTAGCGCTCGAGCAGCGAATCCGCCATCGCCTGGCCGGTCTCCCAGGCCAGCCGCGACGGCACGGCCTTCGGATCCACGGAATAGAAGTTCCGCCCGGTCGGCAGCACGTTGATCAGACCGCGCAGCGGCGAACCGCTCGGCCCGGCCGGGATGAATCCACCGTCCAGGGCGTGCAGGATCCGCTCGATCTCGACTCCGGTCTGCCGCAACCGGGGCACGACTTCGGTTGCGGCGAAGCGCAATACGGCCGCGAGGGTGTCCGGGGCGGCGGGTTCGTGGCGAGCCACCAGCTCCTCCACCGCCGCCGGCGACCACTCCGCGGCCTGCAGTGCGGCCAGCAGCGTCCGGGCGCGCTGCTCGACGACATCGACGCGCTCGCGCGATTCCTCCCCGGATTCGTCGAGCCCCAGCGCCTCGCGCAGCCCCGGCACCGCGACTTCCCCACCCCACAGCTGGCGGGCGCGCAACATGGCCAGCACCAGATCCAGTTCACCCTCGCCGGCCGGGGCCTGGCCCAGGATGTGCAGGCCGTCGCGAATCTGCACATCCTTGATCTCGCACAGCCAGCCGTCGACGTGCAGCAGCATGTCGTCGAAGGTGTCCTCGTCCGGTCGCTCCTCGAGCCCCAGGTCGTGGTCCATCTTCGCGGCCCGCATCAGGGTCCAGATCTGCTGGCGGATCGCGGGCAGCTTGGCCGGATCCAGCGCCGAGATGTTGGCATGCTCGTCGAGCAACTGTTCCAGGCGAGCGATATCGCCGTAGGTCTCCGCGCGGGCCATCGGGGGAATGAGGTGGTCGACCAGCGTGGCGTGGGCGCGGCGTTTGGCCTGGGTGCCCTCACCGGGATCGTTGACCAGGAACGGATAGATCAGCGGCAGATCGCCGAGGGCGGCGTCGGTGCCGCAGGCCGCCGACATCCCCAGCGTCTTGCCGGGCAGCCATTCCAGATTGCCGTGTTTGCCCAGATGCACCATCGCGTCGGCGCCGAATCCGCCCTCGCCGGCCGCCGCGGACAACCACCGGTACACCGCCAGATAGTGGTGGCTGGGCGGCAGATCCGGATCGTGGTAGATCGCGACCGGATTCTCGCCGAAGCCGCGCGGCGGCTGCACCAGCAGCACGACATTTCCGAAACGCAGTGCGGCGATGACGATTTCGCCGTCCGGATCGGCGGAGCGGTCGACGAACAGTTCGCCCGGCGGCGGGCCCCACGCCTCGACGGCCGCGGTGCGCAATTCCTCGGGCAGGGTGGCGAACCAGGCCGAGTACTGCCGGGCGCCGATGCGAATCGGATTGCCCTCCAACTGTTCCGCGCTCAGCCAGTCCGGATCCTGACCACCGGCGGCGATCAACGCGTGGATGAGCGCATCGCCGTCGCGCTCCTCGAGGCCCGGAACCTCACCCGGCGTGCCGAGATCGTAACCGGCCGTGCGCATCTCGGTCAGCAGCCGGATCGCGCTGGCGGGGGTGTCCAGCCCGACGGCATTGCCGATGCGGGCGTGCTTGGTCGGATACGCCGACAGCATCAGCGCGATCCGGCGCTGCGCCACCGGCAGATGCCGCAGTCGCGCGTGGCGCACCGCGATACCCGCGACCCGCGCCGCCCGCTCCGGGTCGGGCACATAGGTCGACAGGCCGTCGGCGTCGAACTCCTTGAACGAGAACGGCACCGTGATGATCCGACCGTCGAATTCCGGCACCGCGACCTGGGTGGCGACATCCAGCGGCGAGAGGCCGTCGTCGTTGTCCGCCCACTGGTCCCGGCCGCTGGTCAGGCACAGACCCTGCAGGATCGGCACATCCAGGTCGGCGAGCGCGCCGATATCCCAGGCCTCGTCGTCACCGCCGGCGGCCGCGGTCGCGGGTTTGGTGCCGCCCGCGGCCAGCACGGTCACCACCAGCGCGTCCGCGCGGCGCAGCGTGTCGAGCAGATCCGGTTCGGCGTTGCGCAGCGACGCGCAGTACAGCGGCAGCGGGCGGGCGCCGGCCTGTTCCAGCGCGCCGCACAGCGCCTCGACGTAGGCCGTATTCCCGGCCAGGTGCTGGGCGCGGTAGTACAACACGGCCACCGTCGGCGCGTCGGCGAGCCGGGAATCGTTGCCGGACAAATCCTTCGGCGTGCGGTCGAGCTCACCCCAGGAGGGCAGCTGGACCGGCGGCTCGAATCCGTGACCGGTCAGCAGCACGGTGTCGGACAGGAAGTTGTGCAGCTGCCGCAAATTGCCGGGCCCGCCCGCGGCCAGATAGTTGTGCGCGTCCGCGGCCACGCCACCCGGGACCGTCGAGCACTCCATCAGTTCGGCATCGGGCGCCATCTCGCCGCCCAGGGCCACCAGCGGGATCCCCGTGGCACGGACCGCGTCCAGCCCTTCCTCCCAGGCGCGGCGACCGCCCAGGATGCGCACCACGACCAGATCGGCGCCCTCGAGCAGTCCCGGCAGATCCTCGACCAGCAGCCGGGCCGGGTTGGCGAGCCGATAGTCGGCGCCGCTCGCGCGCGCGGACAGCAGATCGGTGTCGGACGTGGACAGCAGCAGGATCACGGTTCTCCTCGGGTGACGCGCCCATAGCGGATACGGCCGCCCGCCCGGAGGGTCTGACTGTCACAGTGGCGCGACCGCACCGGAATTGCACCGGCTTTCCTCGTATCGGCGAGCCCCCGGATGCTATCGCACTGCTGTGACCGGTATTTCCCGATCCGATCCCGCGGCGTACGCTGTGAATATGCCGAACTCACCGGGATGGAGCAGGCGGAACCGCTTTGCCGCCTGGTCGGGAATTACATGCATGATGGTTGCTGTTGCATTGCTGGCCATGGCTTTGGCCGCTGCGGCCGGGGGTCACGGCGGGCTGTTGCTCGTCGCCGCCGGCGCCTGTGCGGCGGTCGCGATCTTCGGGCTGCTGGTCTTCGAGTCCACGGTCCGCCGCGACCACGTCGAACGCCACGACACACCACATCTGTTGTCGGACAGTTACGTCGACGACCAGCTGTGGCAGGCCGTGATCCGCGCCCGGGACGAGAGCAGCCCGAAGGACCGGTGAGCCGATGCCCGCCACCCCGCCTTGGGTGCGGCGCAACCGTATGGTCGCCTGGACCAGCTACTTCTGCGTTCTGATCGGATTCGGCAGCCTGGCGATGGGACTCACCGCGGCCGCGAGCGGCCATCGCGGCTGGGCTCTCGTCGCCGGCGCGATCTGCGCCGCCGCCTTCCTCGGCGGGATGAGCCTGTTCGGCGCGACCGCCCATCACGACCGGGTCGCCCACCACGCAGGCCCCAGCCTGCTGTTCGATCCCTCCTGGCCGGCCGCCCCGCTAGAACCGTCCCGTACGGCGCACGATCCGCGACGCCGCCTGCACCTGAGGCGCGGTCACTGACACCGTGAACCGCGGACGCGCCCCGGCCTCGCCCGCGTTCGCCGTCCGCCCGGCTCGTAGGCTGGTGGCATCATGACGCGCTCCGCCCCCGACTCCTGCCCCGGTGTCCTGCGCCTGCATCAGGCCGCCGACGGTCCGCTGGCCCGGATCCGGCTGCCCGGCGGCGCGATCACCCCCGATCAACTGCGGGTGCTGGCCGCGGCGGCCGACGAGCTCGGCAACGGCAGTATCGAACTGACCTCCCGCGGCAATGTGCAATTGCGGCAGATGCACGATGCGGCGGCCCTGGCCGAGCGGCTCGAACAGGCCGAGCTGCTGCCCGCGCCCACCCACGAGCGGGTGCGCAACATCGTGGTGTCGCCGCTGTCGGGCCGGGTGGGCGGCTGGAGCGATGTGCATCCGCTGGCCGCGCGACTCGATGCGGAGCTGCGGCAGGCGCCGGAGTTGGCCGCACTGCCCGGGCGCGTGCTGTTCACCCTCGACGACGGCCGCGGCGACATCAGTGGTCTCGGCGGCGATATCGGCGTGCACGCCACCGACGAGGCCGAGTTCGCGCTGGTCCTGGCCGGGCGCGATTCGGGCGCGCGGATCGGCGCCGACCGGGCGGTGGACACGATGCTGGCGGCGGCCCACGGTTTCCAGCGGCTGCGCGGCGAGCAGTGGCGACTACGCGAGGTCGCCGACGGCCCGGCCCGGATCCTGGCCGAATTGGCTCTGGAACCGACCGCCGAACCGATGGATCTCGTTGCCCGCCACGATATTCCGATCGGATGGCTCACCCAGGCCGACGACCGGGTCGCGCTCGGGGCGGCGGTGCCGCTGGGCGCCCTGCCCGCCCGGACCGCGGAATTCGTTGCGGCGGTGGAACATCCGATTCTGATCACCCCCTGGCGCAGCCTCGTCCTGGCCGATATGGACGAGTGGACGGCCGAGCAGGTGGTGCGGGTGCTGGCGCCGATGGGCCTGATCTTCGACGCGAACTCACCGTGGCTCGCGGTGACGGCGTGCGCCGGGCGACCTGGTTGCGCGAAATCACTGACGGACGTGCGGGCCGACGCGGCCGACGCCGTCATGTCCGGCCGCGTGCTCCCGCTCGGCGCCCCGGCGCCGGACCTGTCGGGCGTCGCGGCCGATCAGGTGGTCGTCGCCGGCCGGCAGCACTGGTCCGGCTGCGATCGGCAATGCGGGCGTCCGGCCGGGCCGGTGACCGAGGTGGTCGCCGAATCCGGCGGCTATCGCATCACCGGACCTCGCGCGGACGACTGACTCGCGCACACTGGATCGATGGACTCGTCCGCGGATCAGTCGCCGTCCACCGCCGGCCTGCTCTCCGATGCGCAGATCGCACAGCTCTCGCTCCCCCAGCGGCTCGAACTGGTCGCGCGGCTGCGGCCCGACCGGGTGCGGCCGCATCCGCGCCGGGTACGCGTGGCCCGCGGACTACGCCTGTCGCTGATGGTCGGCGGTTCGGTCGCGATGATCCCGTGGCTGGTCTACCTCGGGTTCACGCTGCCGCAGGACTACGACGCGAATCATTGGGCGCTGGTGTGGATCGGCTTCGACATCCTGCTGGTGGTGATGATGGCGACCACCGCCTACCTCGGCTGGCGGCGGCGGGCGCTGGTGATCCTGCCGGCCTCCGGCACCGGGGTGCTGCTGCTCGCCGACGCCTGGTTCGACACGACCACCGCCGGTCCCGACGACATCCGGGTGTCGATCGCGACGGCCGTGCTCGCCGAGGTCCCGCTCGCGGTGCTGCTGCTCACCGGGGCGCTGGCCCTGTTCCGCTATCTCGTCTTCGCCAATCCCCTGCACGACCCGGCCGAATCGCCGTGGCGGGCGCGGTTGCCGTTCTGATTTCGCGGGGGCAACTCGATGTCGCGGGCCGGGTGGCTCCTCGCCCACGCTGCCGCTCGGGCCCCGGAAACTCACCGCTAGGGTGATGCCCATGTCCGATGTGCGTACCAGCTACCTCACCGACGGGGCCGAGATCTATCGGCGCTCGTTCGCGACGATCCGGGCCGAAGCCGATCTGGCGCGGTTCCCGGCCGATGTCGCGCAGGTGGTGGTGCGCATGATCCACGCGTGCGGACAGGTCGATCTGACCACCGACATCTCGCACAGCCCGCAGGTCGTGGCGGCGGCCCGCGCCGCGCTGCGCCGCGGCGCGCCGATCCTGTGCGATGCCACCATGGTCGCCTCCGGCGTCACCCGCAAACGGCTGCCGGCCGACAACGAGGTGCTGTGCCTGCTCGCCGATCCGCGGGTACCGCAGCTGGCGCGGGAGATGGGCAATACGAGATCGGCTGCGGCACTGGAATTGTGGCGTGATCGCCTCGACGGCGCCGTGGTCGCGATCGGCAATGCCCCGACCGCGCTGTTCCATCTGCTGGACATGCTCGACGCCGGCGCCCCCCGCCCCGCGGCGGTGCTGGGCATCCCGGTGGGCTTCGTCGGCGCCGCCGAATCCAAACAGGCCCTCGCCGAATACGGCGATATCGAATACCTCACCGTGCACGGCCGGCGCGGCGGCAGCGCCATCACCGCCGCCGCCCTGAACGCGATCGCGAGCGAGCAGGAATGAGTGCTCAGGACGTGGCGCCCGGAAAGTTGTGGGGCGTGGGACTCGGCCCCGGGGATCCGGAGCTGGTGACGGTGAAGGCGGCTCGCGTCATCGAATCCGCTGACGTCATCGCCTTCCACAGCGCCCGCCACGGTCGCAGCATCTCCCGCTCGATCGCGGCGCCGTACATGCGGCCCGGGCAGCTGGAGGAACATCTGGTCTATCCGGTGACCACCGAGACCACCGACCATCCGGGCGGCTATCAGGGCGCGATCGACGAGTTCTACGAACGTGCCGCCGAGCTGCTGGCCGGACATCTGGCCGCGGGCCGCACCGTCGCGCTCCTGGCGGCGGGCGATCCGCTGTTCTACAGCTCGTACATGCATATGCACCGGCGCCTGGCCGACCGGTTCCCCGCGGAGATCATCCCGGGCATCACCTCGGTCAGTGCCGCCTCCGCGGCGCTCGGCACACCCCTGGTGGAGGGTGAGCAGGTGCTGACGGTGCTGCCCGGGACCATGCCGCCGGATCAGCTGGCCGAACGCCTCGCCGACGCCGACGCCGCGGCGATCATGAAGCTCGGCCGCACCTATCCCGGTGTGCGGCAAGCGCTGTCGAAGGCCGGGCGGCTCGATGACGCCTACTACGTGGAACGAGCCAGCACCGGACGGCAGCGGATCCTGCGCGCCGCCGATGTCTCCGACGCCGATGTGCCGTATTTCGCGATCACCGTGGTGCCCGGGCCCGCACCGACCACCGAGATACCGTTCACCACCACCGAACCCGCTGCGGCTCACGGCGATTCGGCCGGATCGGGCGTTCCCGAGGTCGGCGAGGTCGTCGTCGTGGGACTGGGCCCCGGCTCCGCGCAGTGGACCACGCCCGAGGTCACCCGCGCCCTCGCGACGGCGACCGATATCGTCGGCTACACCACCTACGTGAATCGGGTGCCGGTCCGCCCCGGGCAGCGCCGCCATCTCAGTGACAACCGGGTCGAATCCGAACGCGCCGCCATGGCATTGGATCTCGCGAAATCCGGGGCGCGGGTGGTGGTGGTGTCCTCCGGCGATCCCGGGGTGTTCGCGATGGCCGCGGCGGTGGTCGAGGAATCGGCCGATCCGCAGTGGCGCGATGTGCCGGTTCGGGTGCTGCCCGGGGTCACCGCGGCGAGTGCCGTGGCCGCCCGCATCGGCGCGCCGCTCGGCCACGACTTCGCGATGATCTCGCTCTCGGACCGTCTCAAGCCGTGGGAGACCGTGGCACAACGGATTTCGGCGGTCGCCGCGGCCGATATGGCGCTCGCGATCTACAACCCGGCCTCCACTCAGCGGCGATGGCAGGTGGGCGCCCTGCGTGAACTCGTCCTCGAGCATCGCGGCCCGGACACCCCGGTGGTTCTGGGGCGCGATGTGGGCGGGCCGACCGAATCGGTGCGTGTGACGACCCTCGCCGAGCTGAATCCGGACGAGGTGGATATGCGCACGCTGCTCATCATCGGCGCGTCCACCACCGCCACGGTCGAGACCCCGCACGGAACGCGGGTATTCACCTCGAGGCGGTACGGGCAGGCCGCGCAGGACAACGCGGCGACGGTCGCGGCCGACCGGTAAGGCCCCACCGGCCGGCGCGGTCTCGCTGCTGCGGAACGGGTCCGGACACCGCGTGGCGGTGCGAGCCTCAGCCTCGCAGCGCGTTCAACCAATCCCAGGCCGCCGCAACGGATTCCGCGCACTCGACACCGGCGGGCACGGGCGGCCGGTCGACGACTACGACCGGAATGCCGCACGTACGTGCGGCAGTCAGCTTGGCGGCAGTGAGGTCGCCGCCGCTGTCCTTGGTCACCATCGCGGAGATGCGGTGCTCGCGCAGCAAGTCGATTTCCTCGGCCACGGTGAACGGGCCACGGGCGAGAAGCAGAAGATGATGCGGCGGAACGGGTCCGGTGGGCGGGTCGATGGCGCGGATGAGAAACCACGGCTCATCGAGCTCGGCGAAGGCGGCCACGCCCTGGCGGCCGATGGTGAGAAAGACGCGGTCGAAGTCGGCCGCGGCGCGGGCGGCGGCGGCCAGATCAGGCACCCGCGACCACCGGTCACCGGGTTGTTCGGACCAGCCCGGCCGGCGGAGGTGCACGATCGGCACCCCACCCGCTCGTGCCGCGTCGGCCGCATGCGCTGAGATGGTGCCCGCGAAGGGATGAGTGGCATCGACGACCGCCTCGATCGCATTGTCCGCCAGCCAGTTCCGCAGCCCCTCGACGCCACCGAAGCCGCCGATGCGCACCGCACCGGCGGGCAGGACCGGTTCACGCACACGTCCGGCGAGCGAGGAGACGATGTCGAATCCTCGCTCGCCGGAGACGATTTCGGCCAGCTGCCGGGCTTCCCGGGTGCCGCCGAGAATCAGAACCTTCAGTGTCGCAGCACTTCCGGTGTCAGTTGCCGCTGAAGTAGGCGAAGGCGGAGTCGATCAGCGGCTGACCACCCGCGACCAGCAGGCCGATCACACCACCCAGCACCGCACCCGGGATCGAGCCGATGCCGATGAACAGCAGGCCGACCAGGAAGCCGATCACCGCGCCCACCGCGGCACCCAGCGAGGCGTGCTGCAACTCGGAGAAGAACCAGTCCTGACCGGAGATGTTCTTCACCGACGAGATCGGCTGCCCCTGCGGGGTCAGCGTCAGGCTGGTGCCGTCCTCGTTCACGGCGGCGGCGACGGAAGTGCCGTTGGGGCCCTTGGCCGAAAGCGGGTAGCTCATCACCACGGCACCCTTGTCATTGGTCAGGGTGACCGCCGACTTGTCCGAGGTGAGGGCGAACTTTCCGCCCGTCACCGTGGTGACGATCTTGTTGCCCATATCGGCGAGTTCGGTGGTGTAGCCGACACCCTGGTCCGTGCCTTGCACGGCCGGGCTCTGCTGGGTCTGCACCTGGCTCGGAGCCGGCGCGGGGGCGGCAGGCTCGGCGTAAGCGGTACCGTAGGCGATGCTCGTCGCCGCGATGGCGATCAGCGAGGTGCCGACAATATTGGTGAATCTCATCTATTTCCCATCGGATCGATCACCCGACATAACGATCGGATTGCGCTGACTCGAAACATTTCCGCAGGTCAGGCGGCTGCCGACTGTGGGAATCGAGCCAGAATCGTTACTTTACCGTCACTTTTGGGATTCAGGTACTCCAACCACTGGGAGTTGTCGATTGCCTTCTACTCGAACCCACGCTTGTCGATGTAGTGACGCGTTGCGGTCGACGACCCTTCCGAATGGCCCAATTGTGCACCGGCCCTCGCCTTGTCCGCGCTGCGTCCGGCGACCAATCCAGCTCGGTGCCCTCGCGCATCACCGTGCTGGGCGTGATCGGTGGTGAAGCGAGGCAACTTGCCGCCGTTTCGGCAGGACTGCCGTAAGTGCGGTGGGGACAGCGGCTAGGCCGGCCGAGTTGTATTCCTGCATCTGCGATATCGCGGATCTTCCGCCGTCGGTGGCATATCGCCATCACGTCATCCTCGGCCTGATCTTCCGGCGGTTGACCCTGCAAGCGCTGTTCGACGTGTGCCCGCGAACGGGGTACCCGCGCCGGACACCACCTCCGGCTTCCATCCGGTTCGGCCAGCGGCATTCGGAGCGGCTCGTCGTCCGGCTCGGCGCACAGCTGAGCGAACGACGACTGTCCTTCGGCTGGGCGGATGCCCGGCCGCCACGCTGATCGCGAGCGGGCCGGGCATCCGCGTAGGGGGTTGGTCCGGTCCTGCTTCCGACCAACTTGCACGGAGAACAGGGCGGAATCTGGGAGGTCTCCTATTTCGCGGGTGCCGCGGGCTGGAGGGGGTCTTTGCACGCGGGGACGTTGGGTGGGCAGGGCGTGAGGATGGTGGAGAAGTATTGGATGGCAGCGAACAGGGTGATGGGTCCGCCCGCGAGTATGAGGCCGGCCATCGACCCGACGGCGCCGAGAGTGGCCGCGCCGAGGACGCAGCCTGCGATGGTGGCGCCGACAAAGGGCGCCAGCAGGAAGATGACCGGGCTGGAGACGGCGGCGCCGGCGGCGCCGCCGACAAGGCAGCCGATTCCGCCGCCGAGTACCGCCCCGAGGATGGCGCTCACGCCGGCGCCGATGGTGACTCGCTGGGTGAAGGTGCCGAGGGCTTGCGCGTCGCGGGGATTGATCGATTCGGCGATCTGCGCGGCTTTCTCGACAGGGATGATCTGGTCGCGGCCGACAGCTTGGACCGGTCGGGAGCTGTCCTTGGATGGGGTCAGGACGGCTGTGCTGCCGTCGATGCGCGCGTCGATGGGGTGTGCGGTGCTATCGATTTGGTAGGTGAGCGGAATGGCAGCGACTGGTTGCTCTTCCTGGTCGGTGAGGACCAGTTGGTCGCCGATGACTTTCACTTTGCCGTCGGAGGTGGTGAGGACGGCGGAACCGCCGTCGCGGTGTAGTTCGTAGTGCACGGCCGCGGGTGACGGGTCGCCGGGTTGGGGTGCGGCATTCGCGGTGGCGGTGGTGACAGCGATGGCCGTTGCCGCGAGGATTGCGGTCGCGGCGGTTTTCCTCATCTTCATGGTGTTCCTCAACTTCATCGGTGAGATCGGCGCAGCCCCTTCGGGGCTGTGCTTCTGGGGAGGTGGAGCTTCGGGTCGGCGGTCTTGCGGGGGTCCGGTTGGATGCCTGCGCCGGCGGCCAGTTCGTGGAGAAGTTGTCTGCCCGACGAGGAGGCTGCCCCAGGTTTCGGCGGAGCCGGCGACGCGGCGGCGAGCGTGTCGTTGCTGCTGGTGGCGAGGATGCTCGGAAATGGCAACTGCCGCCGCGGGAATTGAGCATGACAAACCTTCAATGACAGTGTTCGTGAACGGTGACCCGCGGATCGGGCGTGCAGTACGTCAAGCCGATGGCGATCCGGCCGGCAACCGAGTCGGCCGATGGCGACTGGCGTCGGCGCGTTTGCCTATGGCCGCAGCGGCGAGAACGCCGAGGTAGGCCAGTGGCACCAGCTGCAGCGCGGCGGCAAGTCCGTAGTGATCGGCGAGAAGACCGACGACCAGCGGGCCGGCCGCCAAGCCGAAAACGTTGTTGAACAATACGGCCGTTCCGAACGCGGTCGCGCGCAAGCTGGGATGGGTGAGGCCGATGACCAGGGAAGACACCGCACCGGTCGATCCGGCGCAGAACAACGCCCCGATGCCGAGAGCGGTCAGCTGCGCCGGCCCGGTGTGCAGCCGGAAAGCAATCGTGAGCACGACGAGCGACACCGTGCAGTACACCGCCACGCTGCTCCAGAGGCGAGCCGGCCCGCTGCGGGCGATCCGGTCGCTGATCATTCCGCAGCCGATCATCCCGACGCCGATCAATAGCGCATACACCGCAGCGGTAAGACCGGCGCGATCGGGAGCCATGCCGTAGGAGCGGTTGAAGAAGCTGGGCAACCACGCCATCAGCACCGCCGACACGAACAGCTGCAGGCCTCCGGCCAGATACACGCACCACACCGACACGGTGGAGAACAGGCTCGACAACGGCACCGTCGCATCCGGTAGCGGATCTTGATGCGGAACAGCATCATCGGCAATGTTGTGGCGTTGCAGGCTACGTTCGGTCACGAGAAGCCGGAACGCCGCCACCAGCAGCAGACCGAAGATCGCCATCGCAACGAAGGTCCAGCGCCATCCGATGTGACGGGCAACCAACCCGCCCAGTGCGATTCCGAGGACCGAGCCGAAGGAACCGCCGGCGAGAAATGCCCCGCTGACCGAAGCTCGCAGCCGCGGCGCGAAAACGCTGACCACCACGGCCGCACCGACGCTGCCATAGGCGGCCTCACCGACCCCGAGCAGGAAACGAGCGCCCAGCATCTGGCCGAAGTTGCCCGCGCAGGCGCACAGCAGGGTGGCTACGCTCCAGAAGGTCGCCATGACCAGCAAGCTCCGAACCCGTCCCCACCGGTCGGCCAGCAGCGACAGCGGCACCGTGCCCAACGCAACCATCAACGCGACCACGCTGGTGAGCGCGCCCAACTGCGAATCCGACAGTCCCCATTGCGTTTTCAAATATGGGAACACCGCCGGGAGGACCTGCCGAGACATGTAGTCCGACAGCAGCAGCCCGAAGGTCAGGGCGAATACGACCCACGGAAAGATGCGGGAGCGGTCGGGCGTCGTCGTCGATACGTGCCCAATAGGGTTTGCAGGGGTGGTGTGAAGGTCCATGGCGCTTCCTCGAGCCTGGTGGAACTGTGCGGTGAGCGGCGGAATGCGACCGGTCGACCGCGAAAGGACAAAAGGGGCAGCGCGCGGTGCACCGCGCTGTACAACCGCACGCTGCCCGGGCGCGATCAGGCGTGGTGAAGGAAGCCGACCTGACCGGGCTGCCGGTTGGGCGGGAACCCGATCTTGGCCAGCGCGTCGTCGGTGCCGGAGTAGACCTCGTCCAGTTTGTAGATCTCGCGAGACTCCTTGCAGGACGCGACATCCCGGCCAAGCTCGTTGGCGATGCGCACCATCTGCTCGACCTGTTCGACCGAGGTGCGCCGTTCACCCTTGCGGCCCCACAGGTTGTCTTCGATGCCGACCCGTACGTGCTGACCCAACGCGATCGCGATGGTGCACATCGGGGTGACATTGCGCATGATCGTTTCGATGGTCAGCACCGCGCCGTCCGGGGTGCGACGGATGAACTCGATCAGGTCCGCCGGATGCAGCCCTGCCGAGCCACCCCCGATCGCAACGTAGTTCAGCACCAGCGGGCCGGTGTAGAGACCCTTGCGGATCAACCGCTCGACCGTCTCGAGCTGATGCACCGAGCCGAGCATGAAATGCGGCTGGATGCCCGCGTCGGTCAGCCGGCGCAGATGCTCGAGATAGAACTCCGGGCCGGCCTCGACCACCATGTCGCGATATGCCTTCTGCAACACCGGGTTCAGCAGCGACGTGCCGGCGACGTCGTCATCGGTCAGCAGCTCCATGATGTTCATCTGGCTGGTGTTGATGGCGATGGTCACCTGATCCGGCTTCGGATCCAGGTCCGCCAGCAGGTGGCGGGTGTCGTAGTCCAGCCACTTCGCCTGGTCGGCGCCCTCCGGTGGCGCGAACGAGATCGACCCGCCGATCTGGAGAATCATCTCCGGCACCGCCTCGCGCAGTCGGCCCAGCATCTCGTTGAACAGCTCGAGCCGCTTGGACCCGTGCCCATCGGCCTCACGCACGTGGACGTGCAGCACCTGTGCGCCCGCGTTGTAGCAGTCCACCGCCTTCTGGATCTGCTCGTCCATCGTCACCGGAAGGTCGTCGGAATCTCCGGGCAGGAATTCCGGGCCGTAGGGCGCCACCTGGATGACCAGTTTCTCCTGGTTCTCCGGCAGCAGCGAATCGTCGAGGTAATGCATGTTCGAGTCCTTTCAGTTGGTTCGGTCGGAAGGGTCTTCGCTGCGCTCTCGCGACCGGCGCTCGAATGCTTCGAGCTCCTCGGCGAGGATCGGCGCACCGATGTTGCAGGCGTGGATGCCGAGCACACTGACCATCTCCAGGACGGTCAGGATCTCCTCACGGGTAACACCGAGTTCGAGCGCGGACCGGATGTGCCGGCGCACACCCGGGGAGTACATGTGTGTGCATGCGGCATCGATTGCGATGCTGAGCAGTTCGACGAACTGTGGGGAGAACACTCCCCGCCGGACCGGAGTGGACCCCATCGTCATGAACTGCTCGGTCCACTCCGGGTCCCACTCGTACAACTGATCCCATACCGGATTCCAGCTACCGCTGGCACGCATGTGATCGACGACCGGCGTGGACACCTTCGGTGAAGAGACTGTCAAAGCAACTCCTGCGGTGCGTACCGCCGCTTCTTGCGGCGTGATGCAGGCCACGATAACGTCGGACGAACATCAAAACTTGACCCTATGGGTCATTTGTTTGACTAACCGGGACAGGAGTTATCCGCAGATGCTAATGGTGCGTAGCGCCGTATTGAACGGATATGTGGACTTGGCGTTATCGCTCGGACTCAACCCGCAACCGCTCATGCGCACGGTGGGAATCGATCCCGCTGCGGTCGCCGACACCGATGGCTGGCTGCCGGCCGAGGCCATCAACCGCCTACTGGAACTATCGGCTGCAGAAACCGCTTGCGAGGACTTCGGCCTCAGACTGGCCGCCGCGCGCGGTATAACGACCCTCGGTCCCATCGGGCTGGTCGCGCGAGAAGAACCCGATGCCCGCAGCGCGCTGGAAATCCTGCTGCGCCACGGCAACCTGCACAACGAAGCCTTGGATACTCGCCTGACCGAGAACAACGGTCTGGCAACCGTGCGCGTGAAAGCGGCACCGGGCGCGACGCTGGGACGGCAGGCGGTGGAACTGGTGGTCGGCGCAATCTGCCGGGTCCTGCGCGATCTCCTACCTGAGGACTGGAAACCGGTCACGGTGTGCTTCGCTCATCCAGCCCCGGCCGCCGTCGACGTTCATCACCGGATGCTCGGCGAGACAATCGATTTCGGTCACGAATTCGATGGCATCGTCTTCTATGCCCGCGACCTCGACGCCACCAACCCCCTGGCCGATCCGCTCCTGCGCCCCTATACCCGCCAATACCTGCAATCCCTGGCCCAGCCGGGCGACACGACAGCCGATCAAGTGCGACACGCGATCGAATCCTTGCTGCCGACACAACGGTGCTCGGCAGCTCAGGTCGCCCGCAGCCTGGGCATGGACCGCCGCACTCTGCACCGGCGTCTCGCCCGCACCGGCGAGACGTTCTCATCGATCCTGGAGAACGTTCGAGCCGACCTCGCGCAACGCTACGTCGCACGACACGATCGGGCCATGAGCGAAATCGCCGCTGATCTGGGTTTCTCCGAACTCAGCGCCTTCTCGCGATGGTTCCACGCCCATTTCGGCTGCGCTCCTACCAAGTGGAAACCGCACGCCACTCGCGCAGTGGGCCAGACGCACGGATAGCCAGAGTTCGTCGGGAGGGAGTTCTCCTCCGCCCGCTCCAGGCTGACCGTGTCGTTCGCCGAGGATTTGGAGGGGTCCTGCTCGCGCGCCGAACCGATCACCAATTGATCATCAGCGACGGCCAGAATGACCAAACCGAGCACGACACCGAGAACCGAACGGGTCTGGTCGCCGCCCTCGACGGCGTGACCACCACGGCGCGGGTGATCAACCGCGAGATCACCGCCTCGTTCTTCGCGGTGGCGCTGTTCGCACTCGCGGTAGCGATCGGGCTCACCTCAGGGACCGGTGCGGTGTTGTGGATTGGCGCCGTGGCGGCGTTGTTCTGGTCGACGGCAGTGAGTCGGCGGGCTGGTCGGCGCCGTCACCGGAACGCCGGCGTCGGGGCTCGAGCCGAGCCTGCTCGCCTCCGGCCTGGACCCGGCAACCTCGAACGGCCTGCCCACGACCGGCCGGCGACGCGACTCGCCGCGGTTCACTGCGTCGGCTCGCCGCGGCGGCATGAGCGACTACGTTCTAGGCGGTCCATGCCCTGGTGAGGGTTTGCACCGCCGCGCCGTCGAGGTCGGCGAGCTTCACTGCGGCGAAGGAGCGCGCGGCGTCGGAGGTGAGCAGCCGGAAGGCGGGGCGCTCGCAGGCCAGCAACTCGACCATCCGCTCGGCCACGCCCTGAGGAGTTTGCGCGTTGGCGAATGCGCCTCGGGTGCGTTCCACATACGCCGAAAGCGCGGGCGCGTAGGGGCCGGCATGCTCGACCACCACGTCGAGGGCACCGACATTGCTGACGAATTCGCTTGCCACCGCCCCCGGTTCGACCACACTGACTGCCACGCCGACCGTGGCCGCGACCGGCGCCAAAGACTCCATGAAGCCCTCGACCGCAAATTTGGCCGCGCAGTAGGCCTCGTTGAACGGCTGCCCCACGAGACCGCCGACACTGGTTACGGTTACCACCCGGCCGCGGCTCGCCCGCAGCAGCGGCAATGCCGCCTTGGTGACTGCGACGACGCCGAAGAAGTTGACCTCCATGACCGCGCGCACATCGTCGAGATCCTCTTGTTCGAGGGTACCGAGATGTCCGGCTCCGGCGTTGTTGACCAGTGCGTCGAGCCGGTCGAGTCCGGCCAGGCATGCCGCGATCGATCCCGGGTCGGTGACATCCAGAGCCCGGACCTCGACGGACACCCCGGCCTGCTCGGCTGCCGCGAGCAATGAGGCGGCCTTGGTGGTGTCACGCATGGTGGCCACCACACGCCAGCCGCGCTGCGCGGCGGCGACGGCGGTGGCCAGGCCGATGCCGGAGGACGTGCCCGTGATCAGGATGGTCTTGTCGCTCATGGACCTACCTTTCATTTGTTACAAACCATAATAGTTATGCTACATAACCATATGGTTGATATCCGATCTGGCAACTTGGGAGACATGGAACCTGTGACGAACAGTGCGGAGGACGCGGTCGACGATGTGGTGGGACTGTTCGCAGCCATCAACCGCCGCTACGCCCAAGAGTCGGAAACGGCCGCCGCCGTCCACGAATTGACCCCATTGCAGGTCAAAGCCCTGCTCGCCGCGGAAGATCCGGTACCCATGCGCCGCATCGCCGACCGCCTGCACGCAGAGCCGTCCAATGTGACCACGCTCATCGACCGCCTGGAGTCGCGCGGCCTGGTCGAACGACGTCCCGACCCGGGCGACCGGCGCGTCAAACTTGTCGCCGCCACCCCTGCCGGCCTCGCCGTCGCAACCGACCTCCGCGCCCGCATGCCTTTCGCGGCAGAACCCCTGGCTCGGCTCACCACAGAACAACGCCGGTCCCTGCGGGAGTTGCTACAGATGGTTCTCGACACATAACCCAGCGGTATCACCGAACTCGCTCCCCTGCCCGGCCCGCACCCGCAAGGTGAACGCAAGTACATACTCAGGGCCCGATCCGCCGCCGCGCGCCGGCTATCCCGATGCGGAGACGACGGAACCTCGATGGTCACGTCTTTCCCCTGTCGGGGGTGACATCGAGCGCAGTGGCACCCTCGCCAGGCTTCGGCAGGGTGGCCGTAAGCCCGGCCAGCAGGATGTCGAGCCCGCGCTCCAACTCGGCTTCACCGTCGTAGTCGGCCAGCACCGGCGCGAGTTGGCGCAGCAACGGGAACTCGGTGACCGGCAGCCGATGCAGGCCGAGTCGCAATACTTCGTCGGACTCTTCCGGACGTTCCACCAATTCCTGCAGCTCATTGAGGACATGGCCATAAAGGAAACCGAACAGAGCGCGAAAGATGTGCAGCGCGTCGGCACCGGAGAAACCGGCACGGGTGAGCAATGCCAGTAAGTCCTCCAGCGGCCGTAACACCGCCTGGGAACGCTGCCCGAGCGGCGTTGCCAGTGGTCGCGTCACCAGCAATGGCACCACCCGCGGATGTGACAGCGCCAGTTTGCGGAAATCGCGAGCGACTATCCGCAATCGGCCGCCCCAATCCGGGTCGGAACTGTCCACCCTCAGTTGCCCCAAGACGAGCTCGGCGACACCGTCGAGCACCGCCGCCTTGTTCGGTACATGCCGGTAGATCACCATCGGGTCCCGGCCCACCACGTCGGCCAAACGGCGCATCGATAACCCCTCGACGCCGTCGTTATCGACAATCGCCAGTGCGGCCGCCAGCACGCCGGCACGCGTGACCTGGCCGGCCACACGACCGTTCGCGGCACGACCCGCGCCGGCACTGTCCGCGAAACCCTGGTGGTCCGGTGACGATTCGTCCATGGCGCAGCCTCACTCATTGCCAGGAAGTACTGTAGCGATGAAGTGTAGACCTACAGCGTTGACATTGCCTCTACATGGGCGTCTACTGGAGGGACCGCGCATCTTCCAGCACCGACCCCTGCGTCCTGAGCTGTCGATGCGGAATCGGGCACAGGTCGAGTGCCGATTATTTCGGCCGCCACGCTCCATCTCGACGGGCAAAGGACCGGTCACCATGGCAATCGCTCACAAGACCAAGGCCTTCCCGGAGGTAATCCGCCGCTATCTCGACCCCTTGCCCGAACACACCTCGAGCGCCCCGGCTCAACCCTCGAACCGGCTTCACGAACCTGCGGCCACCCACCGCCCACCGCGACTGCGGCTGAAGCCGGAAGACCGCCATTCGGACTACATCGATGGCGCGTGGTGGCCCAGATCTACCGATCTCGCTACCGAGCTTCCAGAACTGTTGGCGGCCTTGACAACTCGGCTGGGCCGGGTCGATCGGATCGTCTACGATCCGGACAGCTGGTCCCGGCCGCCACGGCAGGTGACAGTGGCAGAACATTCGATCAGCCTCGAGCCGTACCGGTTCCAGTTGCGGAACACGATGTACGTCGTCGGCTCCAATTCCGCCGTCACGGTGCTACGCGTGATCCTTCCATCCACCGACAGGCGTACCGCCCACTCCGCGATGGTGGACGCTGTCACCCTGCGGCAGGAGTAGATCATGCCTCGCCTGCATGGACGACGCCCCGTCATCAGCGGCTTCGAATCGGACACGCCCGCACACGACGAGCGGCAGCCTTTCGGAACACCCACGCGCACACCGCGTTTGATGCTACGTGGGCGAAGTGCCCCCCCTGGAAACGTCGACGGCGCCTGGTGGCCGTGGACCACGAACCTCACGTCCGAGCTACACGACCTGATCAGTGCGGTCACCCCACGCCTCGGTCCCACGATGCGCGTCGGCTTCGAATGGAACGCGACCAGCATCGCCCAGCGACGCATCGACACCGACGACCACATCCGCGTGCACGGTGCCAGTTACGGCCAGCCTCCCGACGTGATGCGCCTCTACGGAGCGCACGACACCACACTGACGCTGCTCGTCATCCCGGCCGACACGACACCCGAGGTCGCACGCGAGCGCATGCGCCTCGCGGTGGCAGGACACATCGGTCCGCCCGGGCCCTGACACCGGGACGCGGCTGATGCACCTCCTTGGCAGGAACGTCGCTATGACCCGCAAGGAACGCCGCATCCGCCACCGGCGACCTACCATGGACGAACTGCTGATGATCAGTTCCGGAGAACGACGAGATCGCACCACACGAGCGGAGGCGGAGCGCCGATGGAGCTCCGAGGACCAGCGTTGACCTCGAAGGATCGCGCACTCGATCTCGGCTACGCGGCCGGTTGGCAGTTGGTGCGCACCCTGCCGCAGCAATGGGCGCTGGGCCTGTTCGGTCTCGCGGCCGATCGCGCGACCAGAGACGGTGGTCCGGTTCAGCTACGGCGCAACCTGGCCAGAGTGCTGGGCACTACCCCCTCGCAGGTGCCGGACGACCTCGTGCGCGCGAGCATGCGCTCCTACGCACGCTACTGGTGCGAAACCTTCCGGTTGCCCTCGATGGATCCGATGCGGCTGGCCGAAACCGTCGACTCCGCAGCCACCGGACTCGAACATATCCACGAGGCGCTCGCCCGCGGACACGGCGCGGTGCTGGCGTTGCCGCACAGCGGCAACTGGGACGTGGCAGGGATCTGGCTGGTGCAACGGATAGGTTCCCCCACCGTCGTCGCCGAGCGACTGCGGCCGGAATCGCTGTTCCGGCGCTTCGTCCGGTTCCGTGAACGTCTGGGTTTCGAGATCGTCCCGCTCACCGGTGGCACAGCCCCACCGTTCGACCTGCTGGCCGCGCGGCTGCGGCAGGGACGGACAGTCGGGCTGCTCGGTGAACGCGATTTGACCGGTGCCGGAGTGCCGGTCACCTTCTTCGGCGAGCCGGCGCGAATGCCCGCCGGCCCAGCCCGGCTGGCGATCGACACCGGCGCACCGCTGCTACCGGTACATTGCTGGTTCACTCCGGCCGGCTGGGGATTTCACGTCGGCGCACCCATCGCCACCACCGGCGGAGCGCAGCAGACCACTCAGGCTCTGGCCGACCGGTTCGCCGCCGGAATCGCCGCCCACCCCGCCGACTGGCACATGCTGCAACCGCTGTGGACCGCCGATCAGCTCATCCGCGCGCAGGCGCGCAGCAGTCCGCACCGCTGATCCGCGCCATCGCATCGACACCGACTTTGCACTGGCTACTGGGACTCGCCCGCCACCCCGGCTGAGTGAACGCACGGGGACTCGCTACCTTCGACCGAGTCGTGGCCTGGACGCGCCTGCGGCGCCGCCTCGGCCGATTCCTCTGCGCCGCTGAAGAAATCGCGGTAGACGCGGAAGGCCATGGCCAGGTAGGCGAGGGTCTTGGGGATCATGAGCAGACCCAGTTGCGGCATGCGGCGAGCCCAGAGGATAACCGGGATATAGCAGGCGAACGACGCCGCCATGGCGTCGGAGATGAAGCGGAAGGTGCGATCGCCGGTACGCGCGGCCTCCTTGCGCATGAGATAGATCTCGCTCGCTCCCACGGCCAGTAGCGGAACATTGCGGTCTACGCCGTAGCCTTCCGGAGTCTCGTTCTTGTCCCAGTTGTTGAACGGGGTCGCCAGCAGGATCAACCGCACGAACGACATCCCCAGCAACGAACGGGTCAATCCGTCCCAGGACCGCCGGAACCGCAGCCGCCAGGCATCCAAAGTCAGCACATAGAACAAGGTGATCGTGATCGAGGTAGCCATCTCACCGAGCCCGATCAGACTCGCCCGCCGTCCCCGCCAGGTCAGATACCCCCGCTCCTCACCCCTCGCCATCGACACCGCTCACAACGCCAGATGCGCGCTGTCGCCGGTCGCCAGCAGAGTGAACGCCTCCTCGAACCGGGCTGCGGTCTCCCGCTGTTCCCTTGGAACGAGTTTGCGATTTCGCCGCATGGCGATCACCAGTCCCCAGATAACCGCCAGATACGACACGTTGAAAGCCAACTCGAATCGCTTACGCATAACAACGAACCTATTGCGCCGACTCGCTCCGAGGGCAGGGCACAAAGCCCTGTCGTACCGGACGTCCGATGGAGCCTGTCCTCTCCTTTCGGTGACCGCAGCTGAACCGGGAAAGTCATCGAGAGGCGCACCGCACCGCCGCGCGGCTGATGCTCGAACTCGACCTGCGTGTAGGACGGCACCAGCAGGTGGGGTGCAGGCGCGCCGACAGCTCTATTCCAGCTATCGGCGGGCCGACGTGGCCGATGGGTTCTCATCGAGAGCAGTCTGCTGCGCCACACTCCTCCCCCGCGGGGAGCCGCCGGGTCGCGATCGCTGTATGACCGTTTCCGAAAGGTATCGGTTCAGGCGGTGAGCGCGTCGAGTGCCTTCTTCAGTGCCTTCGGTGCTGTTGGAGAGGTCGGCGCCTTCTCGCGCGATTGCAGCATCCGAGCGCCGATTTCCTGAAGTTGTTTGCGCCCCAAGTGTTCTCGGACTTCGGGAAACCATTCGTCTTCTTCTTCGCCGATATGGTGCTCGACGTTCTCGATCAGCACGGTGACCTTCGCGGTGAAACGTTCGTCCTCGGGCTTCATCGTGGCCAGCTCCATGACCAGCACGTCGGCGACATGGTGTTCCTCATAGGATTCGAGGATGTCGTCCTCGATGTCCGGCACGAGTGCGCGGACTTCGGGATACATGACCTCGTTCTCGATATAGGTATGTACGGTCAAGGCTTCGATGATCTTGTCGACCACACGACTCTTCGTCGCGTATGCCTGCGGCCCGGCCTTCTCGAATTCCCGGAACAACTTGCGGATCTGTTTGTGGTCCTCACGCAGCAGCACGATGGCGTCGGTGGACATCAAACCTCCTCGATACGGATGCGACATTGTCCGAACAACCCGCTGATCCGGCACCAGCAGCCACACGATCAGCGGTCGGCTATCTCTTCCTTACCCGCCGACCGCCACGCCAATCGGTAAGCAACCCGTCGCCCAATTCCGCCACCGCGTGCCCGCTATTCCGAAGCGGAGACGTGGTGTTCGAGGCCGACCGCGGCGGTCAGTTCGGCGCGGTGCCGGCACAGTCGAGGATGTTCGTCACCGAGTTCGCCCATCAGATCCGCCAGCGCGTCGGCGACGGCGTTGAGTTTGTGCTGCACCGCCGCGTTCGCGCGGGCCTGCGTGTTCTGCAGCAGCGCAACCAGGATGAAGGTGATGATCGTGGTCACGGTGTTGATCACCAACTGCCAGGAATCCAAGCTGGGCAACCACACGAAACTTGGCACCCACACCACCACCAGCAGCACACAGAAGGCGAAAAACGTTGCTCGCGAAGCCACCCCGCACACGACGGTGGCAAAACGATCGAAGCCCGACAAACGGCCCACGACCTGCGACGGTCTCTTCGCTGTCGGCGCCGCCACTCTCGGAATGCGCCCGTCGTCGATTGTCACTGTCGATCCTTTCATCCCGCGAGCCCCGCCATCGCCGATGCCGCAGTCGGCACAAGAGGGAAGGGCAGGTGGCGCTGTCCTCACCCTGAAGTGTCGGATTCAGTATCGGCGGCGAGAACCCAACCTGCGAGACTGCCGGCACCCGCCACCGGCCGCCCTGTACGCACGCATACCCGCACGACGCCGACGCAACCGACAACCGATCACGGAGACGGCCAACTCGCTCTACTGGGCTACGCGGCACTCATCTGGATACTCACCGCCACGTTCGTACTCGCCTACGAACAGCCGACCCTCACCGCACGCTACGGTGCGCAATACGAGCGCTACCGCACCGCCGTCCCTGCCTGGCTGCCCCGACTACACCCCTGGCGCGCACTTGATGGGTGCGCGATCGGCAGGAGGAGGAGATCGAGGCCCTCGCCCGGCCGGCCCGACGGACAACGCTGCGCGAGCGCGACCGGCGACCGCGCCGTGCGCCGACCACCGATATAGGTCGGAAAGTGTTTCGATGCAGCGTGGGCGACCGGACTTTGTGACTCGGGTGCAGCGCACGCTGGTGGTCACGTGCACATAGAGTCGGGCCTGTGGATCTTCTGGATCGGCTCCGCCTGGATGTGCCTGTCGTGCAGGCCGGTATGGGTGGAGGAATTGCGCGCGGTCGCCTCGCTGCCGCGGTTGCGGCGGCTGGAGGGCTCGGGACCATCGGCATGATGCCTCCGGTCGAACTGCGCGCCGCGATCAGCCGGGTGCGTGAAGAGGCTCCCGAGCGGGCTGTGGTGGTGAATCTGCTCATGCCGTTCGCGCGTCGCCATCACGTCCGGGCCTGTCTGGACTCGAGAGTCGACGCGGTCGTGATGGCTTTCGGTGGCGATCGCGCGTTGGTGCGTGAACTTCACGATGCCGGGATCTTCGTACTGACGATGGTCGGCACCGAGGAGCAAACCCGCGCTGCCGTCGGGTGGGGTGTCGATGCTTTGATCGCCCAGGGCCGAGAGGCAGGGGGCCATCTGGTGGGGACCGTTCCGGCACTCGAATTCCTCCCGCGCGCCATTGCCATTGCCCACGACAAGCCGGTGTTGCTCGCCGGAGGGATTGCCGCCGCCGTGGACACAGCCGCGGCGTTGTCCGCCGGCGCCGCAGCGGTCGTTGCGGGCACTCGGTTCTTGCTGACCCACGAGTCCGGCGCTCACCCCGAATACCGGCGCCGGGTGCTGGAAGCGCGGACGACTCTGGAGACCACGGTGTTCGGGCTCGGGTGGCCCGCACGCCATCGCGTGGTGCCGAACAACGTGACCTCGCGGTGGTGCCGTCAGGACGGTGCAGCGCGGCGGGTGCCTGCGCTGATCAATGCCTGGAGTGGCCCTTTGGCGCGGGTAACACCGGAGAGACTGAACGGCGCGATATTACGCCTGCAACGCCCACGGCTGCCGTTGTTCAGTCCCATGGTGCCGACCGAGGATGCGCCGGCAGGGTGCGCGGATCAGGCAGCGTTGTATGCGGGTGACTCCGCGCTGCGCATCACCGAGGTGATTTCGGCGAAACAGGCGGTGGCCGAGTTGGCGGTTTGAACCAGTTCGGCGAGGAGGCCGGCGATTGGGAAAGGAGTTCTGATCCCGATATCGCGCGTGCCGAAAGCGCACCCGGCGCCCTGCCGGCCTCCGATAAGTGAGCGAAACCGGAATCCGTCTGGGTGCCGGTTCGCAAAGCGGCCAGGTGAGTTAGGGAGCCCGCCGAGTCGACTGTGCCTGCGCCGACTCGCCGACGCGGCAGCGGTAGTCGACACACGGGGCTCGGGTGGGCCGGTGTGGGCGCGCTCGGCTTCCTCAGTTTCGCTTTGCCGCGCAATATATTTCATGTTTGTCCGATTTTGCGTGACCGGGTCTCAGGCGCCCGGATCGTGAATCTCTACGCAGCACTCTCCGGCGGCTGGTGCGAGTTCGGCGTGGACCGTGTCAGCTTCGAGTCCGCGCACCAGATCGACGTCTCCGGCGGGCCGGCCATCGCTGTTTCGGCGTTGATCGCGGTCCTACCCGAATACGCGGTCGACCTCTACTACGCCTGGACCGCCGGCCACGACCCCCGCCTACATCCAGTACACCGAACCCGAACACGTCCACGCCCAACTCCCCGGCACATCCAGCACGAACTGATGCCGCGTTGAACGCAAGTACGACGTGCAACGTGTGCATACGGGGGTATGCCGAACACATCGCTGATGAAGGGAGATGAACAGCAATGATGATGAATCAACTCATGGATATGTTCCGCGACTGGTGGAACCGTATGTTCCCGAACATGCCGATGATGATGTGACCCGTAGCGGGGTTATGCGCCCCGCCGGGCAGGGCACGGGACTGGTCCGAATCCGCGCTGCTGCCCTTGAATTTCCCCCGGTCGTCGGCAACCGCCGCGATCAGCCTCTCACCCCAACAGGTCCCGGCATCTGCCCGACCGGCCGGGTCGGTGCCCTCTGGGATACGTCCGGCATCGGGGCTCGCCGCAGTGGATACCGAAAACTCTTCGGTGATCACGACCACATTTGCCTCTTTGCGTTCTGCCTCAGGGCGGATATGCATCACCCCACCAGGTCAGTCTCCTCCTGCGGTCGCGGCTATGACACGGCACTGACCAGACGGTATGCCGAAAGTGACAGCTTTCGCCAGGCACGCTCGCCCGTACCCCACACCGGACTGTTTGCGGTCTCCGCCGCCGGGTATACGTGGGCCACGGCCGACGGTGGCCCCCGGGTAGTGAGACGGAATGGTGATGGACAGCAGCGCCACAGCGAAAACAGCGACCGAATACGTGATCAGGCAGTTGGAACACGCAGGGACCGCGCATCGCGACGATTTCGATGTACCGGCGCTGGTGGCGAACCTGCACTCCCTGGTCGAAGGGTGGGACTTCCGCCAACTGAATCGAGCAATGTTCTGGTCGCTGGCAGCCAGCTACCTGCGGACATAACTGAGCAGAGCTGCGCCCACAGACCTGCAACGACATCGAACACTGTTCCAGCCGGTTCTCGCCTGTCTGCGTCGGTACGTCGAGCGCCCTGCGCCGCGGACCATGATCAGCGTGGCAGCGATCGGCCGCCGAAACCGACGAGCGTGCGCAGTGGCATCCCGGCGACGCCGACCGGATTGTGGCGTATCTCGTGCGTTGCAGGGGCGGGGTCAGCGTATGTCCGCGCGGGGAGAGCTCCGGCCTGCTCAGCACCGCACCCCGGTAACGGCGAAGCGTTCCACTTCGGCGATGTGGCCGCCGGTGGAGACCGCGAGCGTCAGGGTGCCAGGGCAGGTCGCGGTGAACGGAACCGTCGCCTGCCAGGGGCTGTCGGTGCCGCCGGCGGCGATCCCGGCGACCTCGCCCACCGGTCGCGCGGCGTCGACGCGACGCAGTTGCACGCGCAGACTCTCGTCCACGCCCGTGATACGTCCGCTCGCGGCGACCGGCGACCGCACCGTCGAGCCGTACGCCGGGCCGGTGACGGTGAGTGTGCTGTCCTCACTGCCGACCACCTCCCACGGCGCGTCGCCGCCCGCGCCGATGCGGGCCAGGTGCAGGACCGCCGCGACCGCCGGACGACCGCCCGGATTGTCGAAACCAACACTCACCCATGCCTGTTCGCCCCGCACGTCGGTTGTCACCGCCTTGTCGACGTTCCGATAACCGAGATACTGCTGGGTGAACATCACCGCGATTGTGGCGGCGTCGAGCCGCCACGGCTGGTGCCCGCCCTCGCGGTAGGCCCGCTGCCACGCCGCCGCATCTTCGTCGCCGGCGAACGGCCACAGCGGCTGATAGGCGAACCCGGTCGTCGGCGAACCCGGCGTGCTCTCCGGCGAGGACGATGCGGTTTCGGGAGGAAGACCCGGCACGACCGGCGTAGCCGCGGTCGAACTTCCCGACGCCGCACCGTCATCCCCGCCGTCACGCGTCAGTGAGAAATACATCGCCACCGCGGCCAGCACGACCGCCACCGCGGCCACCACCATCACAACTGTAAAACGTTGCGGCGGCGCCCTGTTCGTTGCCATAGCCCTTACCGCCCTCCGATCGATTCACCCCCGGGTGACTCCGCGTAGCGACAGGACTCACCACGCCTCGGCCACACCGAGGCGGCAAACCTCACTGTGCGCCGCCCCGACACACCTCGGAAAGGGCGGATGGGCCACTCGCCGTGAGTCTTTGGGCACGAGGCACCGCGACCGTCGTCGGCCCGGGATATCGGACCCGCTGCGACGGACATGACGCCTCGCACCGCCCGGCTACCTCATCGGGCGACGCGCGCCACACCGCAAACCAGTAAATGCGCATATATACGTAACGATCCGTCCAAGCCCACCCCGGTACGCGAATCCGGCTACCTCCCGGAAATACAGTGTCGGATGGTCAGGCCTGGGTGTACTCGGCGGCGACGCCGACGATCCAGGTGACGCCGAAGCGGTCGGCGAGCATCCCGAAGGCAGGCGTCCACTGCGCAGGGCCGAACTCGAGATACGGCAGGAACGCGCAGCTATTGCACGCATATCGCACGGATACGAGCAGCGCCAAAAGAAACCATCGCCGAATTGCATAAACAGAGTGGACCTGACTGGACGTTACGCGAAACGAGATGACCTGCGAACTCGAGAACCTCACCACCCAACAGAAGCCGTGCGATCGAGGACACCGCCTCCTCCAGCCCGCGCGAGCAGCGCGCGGGCTTGTCGGATCTGTGCGGCTTTCATGGCCGGGCGGCCGCCCGAGGCGTCGGCCGCGGGCCCAGGCGGCGGCCAGGCCCTCGTTGGTGCCATCGACAATCAGTTCGCGGATGAACTCGGCGAGCGCGGCGAAGACATGGAAAACAAACGCTCCCGCCGATCTGGCGCGCGAAGGCGGCGACGCGGCCCAATTCGCCACCTCGGGCCTCCCCCAGAATGGCTACACCGACGCAAGCCAACAAGCGCTGGACTGCCTGGCGATTCGCATCAACAGGGCTACCGAGCTTCAATTCGTGATGTCGCCATGATCGTTGGTCGGGTGTGGGATGCGGCGGAGTCCGGGGCGGATGAGACCGAGCAGGTGGTCGGGATCGAGTTCGGTGATCGTTGGTCGGGTGTGGGATGCGGCGGAGTCCGGGGCGGATGAGACCGAGCAGGTGGTCGGGATCGAGTTCGGTCAGGCCCGGCAAACTCTGTCTTGTTTTCCTTCGATCGAACCGGCGTCTACCCCTCGTTTTCGGCGGAGATGGTTTCACTGTCGCAAAAACTCGGCGGCACAACGGGATTCAGCTCGAATACCGGGTGTTCGGCGGCGATGCGTGCGAAATCGTTCGGACCGGCGTGGCGGCCGACGCCGAGGGTCCGGCGCAGGACCACGCCGCCGAGCCGACGTGCGATCCGGAGGCCGACGACGTCGTTGAGAACTGCTGCCGCCTGATCGGTTGGCAGTTCCACGGCGGTGAAGTCCAGGCGGCGGTGGCCCGCAACCAACGAGCCACGACCCGCGGCGCGTAGGTTGCGCACCCACTGAGCATCGCCGGTGTGAGTGGCCACCAGCCAGCGCTGGTCGCCGTGCTCGAATACATCCACCGGATTGGTTCTGGGCAGTCCGGTTCGCCTGCCCGCCACGGTCAACAGCATGACCGGGCCCAATAAGACTCCGATTCGCAGCAGCCATGCAATGACCCGGCCGATGACACCGTGGCCCAGGCGTGCCCCGCCGATGAGATGCGCCGCCACGAGGACGAGCAGCACCAGCCCGGCCAGCAGGCCACCCAGCCAATCCCACAACGCGGCGGTGCCCACCACGGCAATCGCCAGATGCGCGATTACCAACACCGCACCCAGCCCGCCGAGGGCCGCGCCTCCGGGCCGGAGCCGGCGGCGCCGGGTCGAGGTGGAACGAGTGTGAGAAAGCATGACCGAAGTCCCTTCGACGTGGACCGGACCCGCACGGGCCAGCCAGTTCCATCCTCTATGGGCGTTTGCCCATACTCTATGGGCAAACGCCCATAGAGGGCAAGGGTCTGCATCGCGACCGCGCTCGGGCACAACTGCGATCAGCTCATAGACTGGGCAAATGCCCACAGCGGCTTCCGGCCACTGTGACGTCATCGGCGGAAGGAACGGAAAAATGCGGGGTGTCCCACGTCCGGATCTGCGTGAGGAACTATTCGCCGCCGCAGACCGGATCATGGCTCGCGAGGGTGCTGCGGGTCTGACCAGCCGCGCAATCACCGACGAGGCCGGATGCGCGAAGGGGATCCTGCACAACCACTTCGACGGGTTCGAGAGATTCCTCGCCCAATACGCGGGAGACCGCGTGCAACGCGCCGTGCACCAACTGTCCGATCTCCCCGGCCGCGCCGGCCACGGCGAGGTCGCCGACAATCTCACCGACGCCGCGGTCGCCCTGTTCAACTCCGGCGCTGTGCCGGTCGCGGTTCTGATCACCAGCCGCCCCGCGCTCGCGGCACAGATCAGCGCCGCCGTCGACCCGGGATCGGCCCTGCGCTCGATCGAAGGCCTGTTCGCCGACTATTTGACCACCGAACGAGACCTCGCCCGCCTGCCCGCCGACACCGATCCCGACATCCTGGCCTTCACCCTGGTCGGGGCCATCCACCACATGTTCTTCACCCACCCAGGCCACGAACTTTCGCCGGGTCAGGTCCGGCGCATCGTCACGACGCTCCTGCCGCGCTGAAAAGCCACATCGCATCGGCGAATCGCCTACAAATTCGGTTACCGGGCTGATTCGCGATCTCGTCATCACCGTCGGTCGAGGGGCAAACCGGTCCCGGTCAGGCATCGCTGCGCTATGACGATTCATACAGCTCGATGATCGGAACCCCTCGGCGTGCGATTGCCGATGCAGGCTCTCGTCACCATATCGCCGCCAGCTGCGATACCTCCGCCCCAGACCTCGGCGTCACCGACGTCGAAATTCGTGGACTAGAGGGCGTCATCGGCACCGTCGATGACGCCGACATCGGCAAACTCAGCGACGGCCGACACAGGCGGGCGCGATCGGTGGTGCGGGTCTTGCCGATGGACTGGGCGGGATGCCTGCCGACCGCCTGGAGGTTGCCATGGCCGCTGATCCCCACCCACGGATGGCTTGGCTACGGGGCCTCACCACGCCCGACCGAAACGGCCCTCCATTGAACAGTCGCTGAGTGCGAGCGGTCTGCTCGCCGTCCCCGGTCCTGCGACCAAGCCTCGATGAAGCGATCGAAACAGGTTGCGGTGCAAAGATGTCCCCTCAACAGACCGCCGAACGGCGGGTCTGCTCAGCATGTGGACCGCAGTTGTGGGATGGGAAGCCCGGCAGCGGTGAGCATCAGGTAACGCCACACCGGGCCCAGCTGTGGAGTTTTGTTGCCGCACAGAGGTGTTGTTCCATCGACGACCGGCAACGCGTGCGCGGTCAACCCGCGCGCCGACGGGGTGGTCATGAGCAGTTCGTGGCTGCCGCCGGAGGGCGGGAGGCCATTGTTGAGGTCGGTGGCGCCGAGGCCGTCCAGCCCGAGCGCGGTCCAGTCGGCCCGGATCTTCCGGTAGAAGGGGTCGTCGACATGAACGAAACCGGCATAGTGGTTCAGCGGGGTCAGGTGATCCCCGGCGATCCAACCGGCCGGTGTGTCCGACAAGGACGAATCGACGATCGAGGAGAACATCACCACGCCGGCCACCCGGCGGACCTTGGCGATGTAGGCGGCCTCACCGCCGCCCTGCGAGTGCCCGGCGACCACGATCTTGTCATAGACAGGGAGCCCGTCCGGTCCGAGGAATTGCCCCCACCCCTCTGCTGGATCCTGTCGCTGCAGCGCGCCCAGCAGCGCCGCGAGACGACGTTGGATCGAGTTCGCGGCATCGACGTCGCTGCGCGGCGAGGGCATGCCGTCGAAGACGCTCTGGCGTTGCGGCGCATCACCTCCAGAACCGGCTCCGGCAGATCCACCCGCGGCAGCATCGCCTCCACTCCGATCCGCGGATCCACCAGCGACGGCGGATCGGGCACTGCGGTCAGCGCGGCCACGTGCAGCCGGCCGTCGGCGTCCACGCTGATCTGAGCATCGTCCTCGAGATTCCGGTGGAGCTGTTTGTTCGAGCACGCACAGTGTGTGCGCGGCTCGGTCGACCGTCTCCTCATTGCGGTGTTCCGCCTGATGAGACGTTCGTAGCGGTCGCCCGTTGTGTGTCGACGGTCGAGGCTTTGCGGCCGAGGCGGCGCGTTGCCTCGAGAGAGTCGAAGTTGTCAGGCCAGGAGGACAGCAGCGTCGGATCGGCGATCACCTTGCCGCGCCGGATTTCGTCGACTGCGCGCGGTCGTGTCGGAGCACCACACCGCGGTGCACACGCTTACCTCGGCACTGCTCGGCGGGCACCCCACCTCCACGATGGCCCGCGAGTGTGGCATCGACATCGCCGACCGCTATCGCGTATTGGCCCTCGCCATTCCTTCCCACCTGGACGAATCCAACCCGACGCTGGACGCGAAAGTTGTTGCGCGCCACAAACTCCGGCGGCTGCAGGCAGAACTGGCCACCCGCTGCGACGACACCGTGCTGTCACTGCTTTCGGTCGACGGCGGCACCCTGCTCATTACCGCCGATCGCATCACCAAGGGCGCCGTAGAGGAACTCATCGGGCATCTGTCGCGGGCGGCGCGCGTGCCCATCACCGCCACCATGGTCACCGCCTCCACCGACACTCTGGCCACGGCCGCGGATCAAACTCACGAATTGCTCGATGTCGTCTCCCGGCTGGGATCTGTGCCGGGCCTGTATCACTTCGACGACCTGGCTCTGGAATACCAGATCACCCGTCCCGGTCCCGGCCGCGACCATCTGGGTTCGCTGCTCGACCCTCTGGACGAGCATCCGGAACTGCTGGGGACCTTGCAGGTCCATATCGCGAATAACCTGAACCGGCAACGCACTGCGCGGCTACTGAACGTGCATCAACACCGTGGACTACCGGCTCAAGCGGCTCGGGCAGCTCACGGGGTTCGATTCCACTCAGGCGAGCGGGCGTTCAACTCGGTGCGCGAATGGACAGTTCGGCATCACCGTGTGCACAGTTCGTCCAACGCCGACTGGCTCCGATCGTCCGCGGCGCGGTAGATCACCAACAGATGGTCCGGATTCTGAAGTGGCGTAAGCGTTTCGAAATGCACTGCGATCACACCGACGTCAGGATGCCGCATCACCTTACGCCCGCGGCCGTTGAGCTTGACGTCCCGCTCGGCCCACAATCTCGCGAATTCCTCGTCACTGCCGGCGCATTCGGCGATGAGGTCGGTCAATGCCTGATCCTCCGGATGCGCGGCCCACGCGGTGCGCAGGTGAGCGATCCCCTCCCGCACGACGCGTTCGCGCTCGGCATAGCGCTCCCGCATTTCCGGGTGCAGCAGGCACAACCACATCGCATTGCGCTGTGACGGTGCCAGGGTGTCGAAATCCAGGAGCAGCCTCGCCATTTCGCTGTTCCAGCACAGGATGTCGTAGCGGTGGTTCATCACCATGGCCGGCAGCGGCGACAGGTCACCGACCAGCCCGGCCAGCGATGGCGCCGCAGTGGTGGCGAGCTTGTCGGCAGCGCGGGGGCGCTGCTGGGCCAGGCCGAAGAGGTAGGCGCGTTCGTCGGAACTCAGGCGCAGCGCCCGGGCCAGCGCCTCCACCACCTCCGCCGAGGGCCGCAGCCCGCGGGCCTGTTCCAGCCGCACGATGTAGTCGGTGCTGACCCCGGCCAGTTCGGCCACCTCTTCGCGGCGCAGCCCCGGCGTCCGTCGGGCCTGCCGAAGCGCCGGCAGGTCGAAATCCCGTGGATCCAGGCGTTCGCGCCGGGTCCGCAGGAAGGCGGCCAACTCCTGTGTCACGTCCACGGTGCCGGTGAGCATGGGCGGTACAACAGCCCGGGTAGGACTGGTGTTCCCAGGAACTTCCTTCCCTTACCTTCGGCTCGCGGTGGTCGCAGGCTGGTGCTCGACGACGATCACGAGCACAGGAGGACACGATGCCGCTCACCCTCGACACCTACCGGCTGCTGGGCCGCTCCGGGCTGCGGGTCTCACCGCTGGCCCTGGGCACGGCGACCTTCGGCACCGAATGGGGCTGGGGCACAGAGCAGGAGGATGCACGCAAGCTGTTCGACACCTACATCGAGCGCGGCGGAAATTTCATCGACACCGCCGGCACCTACACCAACGGCAGCTCCGAGCGCATGCTGGGCGAATTCACCCGCGACAATCGCGAAAGTCTGGTGCTGGCAACGAAATACACGACCCAGCGCCGGCCCGGTGACCCGAACTCCGGAGGCGCTCACCGCAAGAGCCTGTTCGCGTCGGTGGAGACCAGCCTGCGTCAGCTGAACACGGATTACATCGATCTGCTGTTCCTGCACGTATGGGACTCCACGACACCGGCCGAGGAGATCCTGCGCGGCATGGACGACCTTATCCGCCACGGCAAAGTCCTGTACGTGGCGATCTCCAATGCCCCAGCCTGGGAGGTCTCGCGCATGCAGGCGATCGCGGACCTGCGCGGCTGGTCACCGCTGGTCGCGCTACAGATCGAATACAGCCTCATCAACCGGGACGGAGAACGTGACCTGATCCCGATGGCACAGGCGATGGGCCTCGGGGTGACCCCGTACTCACCGCTGGGCGGCGGCGTGCTTTCCGGCAAGTACAGCCGCGCCGACCTGACCGCGACGAGCACCAACTCCGGTGAAAGCAACCGCAAGAGCTTCAACGCCGGCTTGGGCATGGTCACCGAACGCACCCTCGCCATCGCCGACGTCGTGCGGGAACTCGCCGCAGAGGTGGGACACACACCCGCCCAGGTAGCACTCGCCTGGACCCTGCAGAACCCCGGCGTGACAGCACCCGTCATCGGCGCTCGCACGCCCGAGCAGTTGATGGGGAATCTGGGCGCTCTGGAGATCGACTTCACCGCCGATCAGCTGGCCCACCTCGACAAGGTCAGTGCGATCGACCTCGGCTACCCACACGACCTGCTCGCCAGTGACCACATCCGCACTGTCACCGCAGGCGACCTGAAGATCGAAACCCGCCGCTGACACCCGACCGAACGCCAACGGCAGCACTACCGCTGCCCCGGGACAAGATGACGCACCACGGCCGGCTGCAACGGGAACCCGAGCCGGTTCGCCCACCGCGGCACCGTTCCGGTCGCCGATGTCGACGGCCCGATCGACCTGTCCGAAGTGATCGTCTACGTCGGACCGCGCTTTTCGTGACATACGCTGCCAGGTCCCGTTCTCATGGTCCTTGGAACAATCGAGCGCAGGGCAACCCTGGCAGTTGAGGATTGTCGTAGCCGATCCGGATCAGTTCGATTGCGTACCAGGGCCTCCGATGCCAGTCCCTGATCAGATTGGCTACCACCACAGAAGAGGCAACATAATCGAAGGCCATGTCGCCCAGCCAGATACGTAGATGCATGTCCTCTGAAGTGAATGACCAAGGTTCAGACATCTTTTCCTACGACAAATCGGTTTTGTTGGGACCCCGGTTATCCTGACCGGTTTCAAAAATCGCGGCCTCATTCGTGCAGTCTCGGTCGGTGGTCATCAGCACATGCGATGTACGCTGCGGGAACGATGCATTTTATGTACCTATTCGCTTTGCCCTTGGCGATATCTTCCGCGTCAGAGTAGACATTGGCCGTTACTCGCTCGTTACAGTCGGTATCGGAGAGGTTACTGTCAGCGGATTCACCGGCTCCGAACGCTTGGTGCGAGGGCCTGGTGCGAGGTCGCATGAAATGGCAGTGGCTCGAACCGGGGGAACCGCAGAAGGTGTCAGTGGTAGGCCGCACGAAATTGTCAGTAGCCTCCGTGGGAACGCGACTGGCGTCGGGTTCGTCGGCTGCTCGTCGACCGTGCTCATGCCGGCAACGGGCTCGGCTGTGCGCTGCCCGGGCCCTGGGCGCGATTAACGACATGACCGACCCGGACTGACCACGGTGCCGGTGGCGCGGTCGAGGAACAGGCCGGTGAGGATGTCGCCGGCTTCGGCGGTCGGTGACGGCCGCGGCGGTGACCGCGGTGAGAGCGTTGTCCAGGCCGGTGCGGTTTTGCGGCTTGTGCCGGAGAACCCGGCATCGCCAGTTGGGCGTCCGGAACCCGGCAGGTCCTGTTGCCGCCTACAGGACCGACCGTATAGTCGCATTGGTGCCGAGGTTTCGCTCACTACCGCTCGATCGGCTGCCGCTGCCGCTGCAGACGGCGGCGTTCCGTACGGTGCTCGCTCTGCCACGGCCGGTCCGGCGCACGATCGCGGGGTCGGCCGCCAGGATCGACCACCAGGAACAAGATCTCGACGCCCAATTAGTCACCCGTCTCATGCGGGTAGTCGGTATCGACCCATTCGGCGATCCCGTCGCCCGTGCCCGCACGCACACCGATGCGGGCGGGATCATCGCAGGCGGTGCCTCGGCGGCTGCCGGAATGGCAGTCCGGGAGGTCATCATTCCCGCTGCGGGCCATGACATTCCGGCAACTCTGTACTCTCCGTCCGGCCTGCCGGAAGACGCGGGGCTGCTGGCCTTCTACCACGGCGGGGGGTGGTGCGTGGGGTCGCGCCGCAGCCACGAACCTGTGGCGCGATTTCTCGCCGAGAACGCCAGTGTCCGCGTCCTGTCGATCGAATACCGTCTCGCGCCCGAACATCCGTTCCCCGCCGCCGTCGACGACGCAGTGACGGCGTTCGATTACGCCCATGCCCACGCGTCCGAGCTCGGCGCCGATCCTGCGCGCATCGCGGTCGGGGGTGACAGCGCGGGCGGCAATCTGGCCGCGGTCGTCGCCCAGCACGCCGCCCACACCGGCGGTCCAGCACCCGCATTTCAGCTACTCATCTATCCCGCAACGGATTTCGAGGCGCAGACCCCTTCCCGCCGCCTGTTCGCCGAGGGCTTCTTCCTCTCCGACGACAACATCGCTTGGAGTCGCGCCAACTACCTGCCCGCGGGCGCCGATCCCACGGACCCCCGGCTGTCACCGCTGTACGGCGATGTCGGCGGCGTCGCGCCCGCCTACGTCGCCACCGCGGGTTTCGACCCGCTGCGCGACGAAGGCGAGAGCTACGCCGAGAAGCTCACGGCCGCAGGCGTTCCGGTCACTCGTGACCGCTATTCCGATCTGCCACACGGATACGTCAATCTCCTTGGAATCGGCGGGCGAGCGCGGCAGGCGATGCTGGCCGCAGCCCACGCGCTCCGTGCGGGCCTCGCCGAGCCGGTCGGCCGGCAACCATGACGGCTACACGCGCAGCGGCGACGGATCAGCTTCTTAGAGTATGCGGGTCGCCGACCACCCGCGTGCGGGATCGAGTAGCCGACCGTGCCCGGACATTTTCCGCTCTCCGCGGGCGCCCATGCTCAGAGGCCGGGACTTTGCCAGCTTTCGCTGCTGCCACGACCTCATGTCGCCGGATGTGATGCGTAATGCTGTGTTCGCGGAACCGCAGGCCAACAACAGGATCCGCTCCGCGCCGTCGACCACACCGCCGGCCCGCGAGCACGCAGGAACGGTCCTCGCTCTGCGAGGTAGCAGGATCTCGCTGGTCGTGGGGTTGACACCATAGGTGGCAAGATCACCGGAGAGTGCTCGGTAATGCCGGATAGCGTGTGGGAGAACGGCTGAGCGCCCGTCCGTAACCGGGAAAATGGAACTGTGCGCCGGATAGATGGTCCAGGTGCCACCGCAGCCCTGACGTCGAGAGTATCGATTGTCAGCAACGCGGCTGTCATGGCTGTTGCCCTTCTCGATGGACTACGCGGTAACGCAGATGTGTGGCGCCGCGGCCTTCGAGCCGGCGAATGAGTTCCAGTTCGATGTGGCCTTGTGCTGTCGGTTCGAACAGGCGCCGTCCTCCACCGAGCAGTACGGGGACGAGGTGCAGTTCGAGTTCGTCGAGCTGGCCTGCTGCCAGCAGAGCCCGTGCCGCGCCCGCGCCGTGGACCAGCACGGCTCGATCTCCCGCCGCTTCTCGGGCCTCGTCGGCACACGCGTCGACGTCGGTGTAGAACTTCGCGTTGCCCGGTGGCACGTCGGCCGGGTCGATGGTGTGGGTGAGCACGTGGATCGGCACGCCGTCGTGGTGGTCACCGTTCCATCGCTTGGCCAGCTCGAACGTGCGGCGTCCGGATATCACGGCGCCGGTGGAGGCGGCCTCGGCGTACACCTGTCCGTTGACCCCTTCCGACATCCGGTCGTCGAGCCAGTCGAACAGCCGGCCGCCGTCGCGGCCGAGTTCCTGGCCCGGCCGGTCGTCCGGCCCGGTGATGTACCCGTCGACCGACACGGACATGTACAGGCGCAGCGGCGTCCTGTTCATCCTCAATTTCCTTTCTCCGGCCAGTCGGCGGCGGTCATGCCGTCGGCGTGGCCCGCGGGCCACTGGACGAGTTCGATCCGGCGACCGTCCGGATCGGCGATGAACGCCGTCTTCAGGCCGTCATCGCCGTCGTGCCCCGGGGCGACCGGCTCGATCCCGTGGCCGGCCAGCACATCGAGCGTGTCGGCCATCGACTCCACCTGCACGACAACATGACTGACGTCGGTACCCCGGTCGACCGGGTCGCCGTCGTGCACCAACTCGACGGTGACGAACTCGTCGCCAGGGAGCTTCAGCATGGTCAGATGCCCGATCGGCGTCTCGGGCACACTACCGACGACCTCGTATCCGATAGCCGTGTAGAACGCCAGCGACCGCCCGAGATCGGTCACCCGCAACCCGATGTGCAACGTTCTCATCCCCGTACCTCCTTTGTCTGCGTCGATCATGCTGCGACCTGGATCGTTACGGCTACCCCACCTTTCTGGGGTTCCGGCTAGGTTGAGGCATGACCACCTCCCCGCCTCCGACGAACTTCGTGTCGTCCTGTCCAGCAGTACCGGCACTTGGGGCGCGCTCACGGTGTTCCGCGAGAGGTCTACGAAACCGCTACGCAGGAACCAGGACTCGGCCTCTTCGGTCTCACCTACGCTTGACCCGCTCGTGGGGTGAGGCGGCACAGTCCACTACGCCGAGGTCGGTCTGCTCCGGCCCAGCGGGCACCCATCGACGCCTGGCCGAGGAATACCGCGCCAACCGCCGGCTCGGCCTCAACTACGACGACATGGCCCCGGGACTGTCGCAGTACATCCACGACGCGATCCTGGCCAACTGCCACCGCGGCACTCGATCCGCTGCCCGATGATCCCGAGGCGGTTATCGTCGCGGAGGCAAAGCACGGCCGACCTGAGGAGACAGCATTGAGCACGACCGTGACCGACGAACAGATTCAAGCGCTGGCCGCGACCGCGAAACCCTACAGCCTGGCCGTGCTGCACTGGGGACCGAACCGAAACATGGACGGCGCGAACGCAATCGAACTCGAGCACCAGCGCCGCATGGTCTCGCTGCGATCCGATGGCGTGATCGCCGTCCTGTGCCCGGTCGCCTCCGACACCATCGCAGGCGTCGCGATCATGACCGTCCCCGCCGAAGAGGCCACCGCGACACTCGCCGAGGACCCGTGCGTGCAAGCCGGAATGATGCACTACGAGGTACACCCGTGCCACGGCTTCCCCGGGGACACTCTTCCTGCTTGAACGATCGGTTCGGGGCGGTCGAACCACATCGGTGATGCACTGACTCTTCGAGCGCGCCATCGGTGGTTGGACAGCCCCTCCATTCGCCACATGGTGAGGCTTTTCTCGTCCACGCAGATGCGTCGTGCTGCGACCCGGCCTGGCCTGCTCCGCAAAGCGCGAGAAGGCGAGCCGGAGACATAGTATGTGTGTTTCGGGCGACCCGGCCCTCGGTACGACGTAGATCCAGAAAGGGCGGGCCGAGTATGCCGCGCAGCAATACCCCACTCGAGGCGGCGCCTTGGGGGTCGCGGCTGCTGGGACGCGAGGACGAAGCCGCGGGAACTCGGCGGCTGCGCGTGCAATTGCTGTTGACGGTGCCGATCGTACTGGCCAACCTGGCCGGTGTATTCGTGTCGATCACGTTGATCGGTTTCGTCCTCCCCGGACCTTCCGTCTTCGCTGAGAAGATCGTCTTGGTCGATGCCGTCGCCGCCCCGGTATATGCCGTGGTCGCCGTGTTGATCGGCGTCTGGTGGGGCACTGTGCGCGGTTTGAGCGCGCTGGGCTGGGCCCTCGACCCGGATGTGGTGCCCACCGAACGGCAACAAGCCGCGGCCGCAGCAGTGCCGCGGCGACTGGTGCGGATCCAGGCGGTGCTGTGGTTCGGCGGTGTGGCTGTGCTCACACTGCTCGCTGGACTCGCCGACCCCGGGCTGATCGCCAAGGTCGCGTTCGGGATCACCTTCAGCGCGGTTGTGGTGTGCGCGAGTACCTATCTGATCATCGAATTCGCGTTGCGACCGGTGACCTCGCGAGTGCTCTCGGCACGGAAGTCGCGTTCCCGCCGCGGAATCGGCGTCGTCGGGCGATCGTTGTTGATGTGGATGGTCGGTTCGGGTCTCCCGGTGGCGGGCCTGATGGTGCTCGCGGTGCTCGCTCTGTGCACCGACGATGTGAGCACGGCCCGGTTGGCAGTGTGCGTGCTTTCGCTGGGCGGTGCGACCCTGCTGATCGGCTTGCTGCTGATGACACAGACGCTGGCCGCGACCGTCGCCCCGATCAGTGGTGTGCGCCGAGCGATGCGCGAGGTGGAGAAGGGCGAATTCGATCTGGAACTCGCGGTCTACGACGGCACCGAACTGGGCGAACTGCAGAGCGGTTTCAACAACATGGTCGGCGGTTTGCGCGAACGCGAGCAGATCCGGGACCTGTTCGGCAGGCACGTAGGGCGCGAGGTCGCCAACGCCGCACTGACAGGCACGGCCGCGCTCGGCGGCGTCGAAGTCGAGGCGGCCGCACTGTTCATCGATATCGTCGGATCCACGACCATGGCCGCGTCCCTGCCCGCACCCGAGATGGTCGCGATTCTCAATCGCTTCTTCAGTGTGGTGGTGGACGAGGTGGAGCGCCACGGCGGCTTGCTCAACAAGTTCGAAGGGGACGCGGCGCTGGCCGTATTCGGCACGCCTGCAACGCTTCCCGACGCAGCGGGCGCCGCATTGGCGTGCGGCCGCGCGATCCACGCCCGGCTCGATACCGACGCCGCGGATTTCGTCGCTGCGATCGGAATCGCCGAGGGCCGTGTTGTCGCAGGCAATGTCGGCGCTCGGCAGCGCTACGAATTCACGGTGATCGGCGACGCTGTCAACGAAGCCGCCCGCCTCTGTGAACTGGCAAAACGCGACTCCCTACTCCTCACCTCGGATAAGACGGTTGCCGCGTCCGCCCCCACCGAAGCCGAACACTGGCAACTCGGCGAATCGGTGACCCTGAGAGGCCGGCTCACCCCGACCCGCCTGGCCCGCCCTATTCAGCGACCAGCACCGGCACCCACAACTGAGGGAACAGGCCGACAGGCGGTAAATCCTGAAAGGTAACCGAAATCCATGTGGCACACCGTCGTGCATAAACGACGAGTAGCTAGCCCCGTCGGACCCGTGTGGCTTTGTTGTGGTCGCCGTTGCGGCGTTCCCGCGTTCGAGGTTTCTTCAACGGTGTGGTCCTGCTACAGGGGTGCTGGCTCTCACCCATGCCCACACCACCCGCACCGGCGCCTCCGGGCAAATGACCACCGCGCCGGCGGTGGCACCACAACGAGTCCAGCCGACGACGACGGCCGCGCCGCCGCACCCGTTTCAGTGTTGCTCGGCGCCAACCACATTCACCGGGCGTCCACCCCTTTTCCCGGGTACGCCCTTGTCGAACAGCCAGCGCTCGATGCCATCAAGTCGAGCAGTCCCGGTCTCCTGCCCCACCACTCGAGCAGGTCGTCGACAACGCCGGCCCAAGACTGGCTCTATTTATACATCCAAATTTTGTATAAACTAAGGTGCGGTGGCGCACCCCGCCGGATCACTCGGCGCACCCCGTCGGAAGCGGATCCGGTTCCCGTCACCTCGGCGTCTCGCTCAGCGCTGCGGCAACGATGCACCGACAGGTGCGATCGTTCGACGGCCGGGGTACGTCACCACCATGCCCGTCGAGGATGTCGACCGAGAGGGGATTCACCGTTGTCTGCAGCGCCCGTCGACGTCGCACCCGTTCCGGCAGGCAACGGTGGCCACGACCAGACAGTCCAGCGAGCCGATACCGGAAGCGATCCTCGACCGACGGCTACATCCGTCACAGGAGCCGCGGGATCGCTCGCCGCCGAACTCGGTCGCAGGGCTGCCCGGACGCGCCGGTGCACCGAATCATGGTGCGGGATCGGCCGATTCGTGCACTGCCCGACGGGTCGGACACGGTCTGGACGGTAGTGGCGGCCCGCAGCTGCCGCGGCGCTGACGGGCCCGCGGGGGTCACAGGGCCCCGACAGAAGGTCCCGCTGTCCCGGACACCCGAGGCAGCAAGAGTGAAGGTGGGTTCATATGGCCACAAACGTGACGTCGTATGTCATGCGGGTATCGGACCTGGATCGTTCGATACGCTTCTACCGCGAGGTGTTCGAATGCTCGCAAGCACTGCGGGAACCAGACGCCGCGCTGCTCCTGACGCCCCCCGGTTTCCAGCTGTACCTCTGTCTGAGCCGGCATCACGGCGCGCTACCGGTCGGTGGTATCGGTGTCGAGCAGATCGTCTGGTCGGCCGACAGCGAAGCCGAATTACATCGGATCGAGGGTCGCCTGCGTGAACACTACAAAAGCACCTACACCCACACCCGCAACGGAATCACCTTCGTCGACGGTGTCGACCCGGACGGCATCCGCATGCTGATCACCCACCCGACCCCCCAGCAGCTTCCCCGCGAGGTGATCGATGACCGGTTCCGGTGAGACCAGCGAATCCGGCCTCGGCGTCGTCCCGGCGCCTGCACCAGCCTGTGACGACCGCCGGCACCCGACTCGGCCCGGCGCCGATCGTGATGAACGGCCCGGCCGGCCAGACTATTTCGCGACCGTCAGCAGCACTGCGCTGTCCTCGATCGCCTCGAGGCTGTGGCGGGCCTGCGGC